>NZ_JBLWTA010000006.1:0-255318 GCF_048270365.1 Celeribacter sp. | reverse complement strand
CGCCACATTCCTTGGCGACGCGGATGATCTCGGGGATCGACAGATAGGCCGCCACCGGCCCCATGCCCTCGCCGATCTTATAGGCTTCATCCGCCTTGAAGCGGTGCAGCGAAAGCTTGTCCTCTCCGGCATAGATCGCGACGGTGCGTTTCCCCATTTCGTTGGCGGCACGCATCACGCGGATCGCAATTTCGCCCCGGTTCGCGATGAGCACTTTTTTGAAATCAGCCATGGCAAGCTTCCCCTCTTGCTGTTTTTCCTAGCAGGTTAGTGATTTCTGCACTGCAGTAAATCCCCTTAGCCTGCCGGACAGGAGCGTGGCAGAAGATTTGCGACGCCTGGCCGCGATTTTTGATGTGCTGGGGGCGAGAAATGGCCGGGTTTGCAATTTTTGCAGAAAAATATGGGGGATTAGCAAAGGCCCGACCTGTGAAGGCCGGACCTTTGCAAAGCGATTTCGCAGGAATCAGAGGGACAGGGCGTCAGCTTTCCCGCGACCGCAGCGGGATTTCCCGCAAGAACACCGCCATGATCAACCCGACCAGCGCAAGGGCGGCGGCGATCCAGTAGATCGGGTGCAGGGCGACGGAAATCGTCTGGCCAATCAGATCGCGCGTGGCCTCTGGGAGCTGTGCCAAAATCTGCGGCCCAAGTTCGGCGACATTCGCCAAGCCCCCCGCCGGGCCATCCACCGAGGCTTCGACATTGGCCTCGGCCATCATGGTCGCCATGCGGCTGGCAAAAAGCGCGCCAAAGAGTGCGACGGCGATGGAGCCGCCGACCTGACGGAACATCAATCCCGCCGCTGTGGCGGTGCCGATCTGTTCACGCGGCACGGCGTTTTGCACGGCGGTGGTCACCACCGGGAAAATACAGCCCATGCCCGCGCCAAGCCCCGCCAGCGACAGCCACAAAGACCACGAGGTCATCTCTGGCGACAGCCGCGTGAGAGATATAAGCGCCACTACGGCGATGCTCAGCCCGATGACGGGCAAAAGGCGATAGCGCCCGGTGCGGCTCATATATTGGCCGGAGATGGTCGAAGCGGTGAGGATGCCGAAGGTCATCGGAATGAGTTGCAGCCCGGATTGCGTTGCCGTCGCGCCCTTCGCCATTTGCAAAAATACCGGGATAAAGGTCAGCGCCCCGAACATCAGCGCACCGGAGACAAAAGAGATCGCCGAGGTGATGGTGAAGACATTCATCTTGAACAGGCCGATCGGTAGGATCGGCTCGGAGGCCTTTTGTTCGATCGCGATGAACCCGAGGGTTGAGATGAGAAACAGCGCCATGAGCGACAGGCCGATGGGGGAGGTGAGGCCGAATTCCTTGCCGCCCAAAGCGGTCAAAAGCACGATGGAGGATAGCGACAGGGTGAGCGCCAAGGCGCCTGCGTAGTCGACCTTGTGCTGCACGCGACGCCCCAAGGGTTTGAAGCCAAAGACAAACCCCGCCAAAGCCAGCGCGCCGAAGGGCAGGTTGATGTAGAAAATCCAGTGCCAGGACAGGGTGTCGACGAACCAGCCGCCCAACAGAGGCCCGGCCACGGAAGAGACGCCGAAGACGCCCGCGAAGACGCCTTGGATGCGGCCGCGTTCCTTGGGCGGGATCACGTCGCCGATGATCGAGAGCGCCAAAACGAAGAGGCCGCCACCGCCAAGCCCCTGAAGCGCGCGGGCGGCGATGAGAAAGCCCATGGAGTTCGCCAGACCGCACAAGACGGAGCCGGTCAGGAACAGCGTCACGGAAAAGATCACCACATTGCGGCGTCCGTAAAGATCGCCAAGCTTGCCATAAAGCGGCGCGACCACGGTAGAGGCGAGGATATAGGCGGTGACCACCCAGGACAGGTGCTCCAACCCACCCAGATCGGCGACGATGGTGGGAAGGGCGGTGGAGACGATGGTCTGGTCGAGCGCGGCCAACAACATGAGGACGGCGACGGAGCCGATCACCAGCCCGACGGAGGTATGCTCTTTGGGGCGTTCGGGGCTGGCCTCATCGGGCCGGGGGGATGTGTGCGTTTGTGTCATAAGAACTCCTTTTTGCCCGTCCGTCACTTTGGGACGTCGGGCGCGCGCCTTTGAGAGGCGTTTTGAGGTCAGATAGCGCTAAACACATTTATGTGTCAATGGCACATAAATGTTACTGTCACATAATTGACATTGGCACACATTCATGCGACCCCATCGCCATGACCCAAGATCACACTCCAGATATGATGCCCCTCCCTGAGGATGCCCCGGCAAAACGCCCTGCTGACCCTAGGGTCCACGCCGGTGTGCCAGAGTTTTTGAGCGGGGAAGGGTTTTCCGATCCCGCCGTCATGGCGCTTCTCGATCTCGACCTGTCGCTGTTTCAATGGCGGCGCATGGCGGAAAAGGGCGAGTTCAAAGGCAAGGTGATCGCGGGCATGTCCGAGGCACTGGAACCTGCGTTGTTGCAGGGGCTCTTGTCAGTGGCGCAAATCTCCGCCGGTCTCGGACGCGACCGCCCCGAGCCACCGACCATCGGCATGGTGGCCGAGGTCATGGCCGTCGATCCCTCGCGCGCCTCGCGCATCGTCTCCGAACTGGTCTCGCGTGGCTATGTGGCCCGTGAGGCGGTGCAAGAAGACGCGCGCAAATCCGTTCTGGTGATGACGCCGAAATCGAAAACCCTTTTGGGCGAATTCACCCTGTCGAAATGGCGCATCATGGCGCAGGTCTTCGCGGGCTGGTCGGGTGACGACATCTCCGACTTCTCGCGCCTCTTCGCGCGCTATGTCTCGGGGCTGGTCGAAGCCGTCTCTGAGGCGGAAGTTGGGCCGTCTTCGAAACCCTGACCCGGCATTTTTCTGCGCAGGGGCGGTGAGAACCTGTGAGAACAATATAAGAACGCACTTTTCCTCGGCGCGGCTCTTCTGTATCCTGACCCGCATGAGCAGTTTCAATGAAGACGACGCCTTCGAGGCGGCGGTGCAGCCCCAACGTCCCTCCCTGTCCCAACTCGCGATGCAAGGCGCGCGCGAGGCCGCCTTTGGTGCGCCCGACACGTCGTATCTCGAGGCGCTGAACGACGCGCAGCGCGAGGCGGTAGAGACACTCGACGGACCCGTCCTGATGCTTGCAGGGGCGGGCACCGGCAAGACCAAGGCACTGACGGCCCGCATCGCGCATCTGTTGAACACCGGCCGTGCGCAGCCGCGCGAAATCCTCGCGGTGACCTTTACCAACAAGGCCGCGCGGGAGATGAAGAGCCGTGTCGCCGGGCTGATGGGAATGGAGCTTGAGGGCATGCCTTGGCTCGGCACGTTTCACTCGGTCTGTGTCAAACTTTTGCGCCGCCACGCCGAGCTTGTCGGGCTGAAATCCAACTTCACCATTTTGGACACGGATGACTCGATCCGATTGCTCAAACAGCTGATCTCAGCGGCGGGCATCGACGAGAAACGCTGGCCCGCGCGTCAGCTGTCCGGCATGATCGACAGTTGGAAAAACCGCGCCCTCACGCCCTCCGCCGTCTCTGGTGGGGAAGGCAGTGAATTCAATGGCATGGGCGTCAAACTTTATGCGCAGTATCAAGATCGTCTGGCGACTTTGAACGCCGTCGATTTCGGCGATCTCCTGCTTCATATGGTGGTGATTTTTCAAAAACACCCGGACCTCTTGGAGCAATATCAGCGCTGGTTCAAATACATCCTCGTGGACGAGTATCAGGACACCAACGTCGCGCAATATCTCTGGCTCAGACTCCTCGCTGGCGGGCACAAGAACATCTGTTGCGTCGGCGATGACGACCAGTCGATCTACGGTTGGCGCGGTGCCGAAGTGGGCAACATCTTGCGCTTCGAAAAAGATTTTCCCGGCGCCAAAGTCGTCCGGCTGGAGCAGAATTACCGCTCGACCGGACATATTCTTGAGGCCGCCAACAGTGTCATCGCCGGCAACACGGAGCGCCTTGGCAAGGAGCTTCGGGCGGTCAAGGACGAGGGCGAATTGGTCCGTCTCATCGGCCATTGGGATGGCGAGGAAGAGGCGCGTTGGGTCGGCGAAGAGGTCGAGGCGCTGCATGGCGGCACGCGGTCGCGCCTTCGTAAATATTCCCTCGATGACATGGCCATTCTGGTCCGCGCTTCGCATCAAATGCGGGCCTTCGAGGATCGGTTCCTCTCCATCGGGCTGCCGTATCGCGTGATCGGCGGACCGCGGTTTTACGAGCGGATGGAGATCCGCGACGCCATGGCCTATTTCCGCATCGTCACCCAGCCGGAGGACGATCTGGCGTTCGAGCGCATCATCAACACCCCGAAACGCGGCGTGGGCGACAAGGCACTGCAAGAGATCCAGATGTGCGCCCGGCGCCATGGGGTGCCGCTTTTGGAAGCGGCGGGGATTGCCGTGGAAGAGGGGCTTTTGAAGGGCAAGGCCAAGTCGAGTGTCGCGCAGCTGGTTGAGCAGATTCGTTTTTGGAGACATCTGGAAACCAACATTGGCAATGAAGAAGAAATTGCTCGTTATGATTTGAAAGAGAGTGAGCAAAAAGAGCTTCTGATACAGACGGAAGAACTTTATCTGGAGAAATCTTCTGAGCTTGAGCGGACCAAAGCTCTTGAGCTTTTAGATGAAGATCAGGTTGTCGATGGGCTAGATAAGCTCGAGGCGGAAGTGGCGAGGCTTGAGGATGAGGTCATCCAAATTCAAAGCCGTCTAAAAGTGCTCGAAGAGATTGTTGAGATTTTAGAGGGCAACTTTGTTAAGCTTGCCGAGAAGATTCTCGACGAATCCGGCTACACCGCGATGTGGCAAAACGACAAAAGCCCGGAGGCGCCGGGGCGGCTCGAGAACCTTAAGGAACTCGTCAAGGCCTTGGAGCAATTCGACAATCTGGCGGGCTTTCTCGAACACGTCGCGCTGATCATGGACAACGAGAGCGGCGAAGACGGTGAGAAGGTCACCATCATGACGCTGCACGGCGCCAAGGGGCTTGAGTTCCCGGTCGTTTTCCTGCCGGGCTGGGAAGAGGGGCTGTTCCCGTCGCAGCGCTCGATGGATGAAAACGGCACCAAGGGTCTCGAGGAAGAGCGCCGTCTGGCCTATGTCGGCATCACCCGCGCGGAGGAGCTTTGCACGATTTCCTTTGCCGCCAACCGCCGGGTTTACGGTCAATGGCAATCGCAACTGGCCTCGCGCTTCATCGACGAACTGCCGGTCGAGCATGTCGACATCCTGACGCCCAACGGCCTTTACGGTGCGCAAGGCAACATGGGGGGGCGTGATCGGGCGCTCGATGACTATGCCCAAACCTCCGCCAGCCGCTTCAATGAACGTGCGTCCAAGGCCGATGTCTACAATTCGCCGGGCTGGAAACGGATGCAGGAACGCACCCAAAGGGCGGGCACGCCGCGCGCCCCTGTCACGCTCGACCTGAAAGCCAGCGCATCTTTCACGCTGGGCGATCGGGTGTTCCACAAGAAATTCGGCTACGGCGAAGTGATGGAAATCGAAGGTGAAAACCTGTCGGTGGAATTCGACCATTCGGGCACGAAAAAGCTTAAGGCAGGGTTCGTGATGCCCGCCGATCAAGCGGGCGACGTGCCATTCTGACGCAGGACCGGTGGGGTTTTACGGGCAATTAAGGAGTTTTGGATAGGCTCAGGCACGTTTGAAACCCTGAGTATATGTCCCCATGGCCCTAAGAATCGAAGCTATTGACAGTCAGTTCGCGGCCTCGACCGGCTCGAATGTGAATTCGGGGCCGGGGACGTCGCAATTCGACTACCCGCCGACCTCGACACATACCCTTATCATCGAATCTCAGCCCGGCGATGACAGCCCCTATATCTTTTCGCCGGGCGACACCTATACGCTGACTTTTTCCGGTCAGGGCGGCGATACGATTGAAAACGCCACGGTGGTGCGCTCTGACTATATCGATATGAATGGCGATACGGGCTATGCCGTGGTGTTCGAGGGCTACGACAGCAACGGCGATTTGACTCAGGTCGTCTGGACCCCGGAGTTCGACCTCGAAGCCTGGTATTGGGACAATTTCAGCGGCGGTCAGCCGCCGGGGTTTTACAACACCGACCAATCCGCCGCGACCACCTATCAGGCCGTGTGTTTCGAGGCGTCTATGCCGATTGAAACACCCTCGGGCCCTCGTGCTATTGGCGATCTGAGGCCCGGCGATCCGGTGGTGACCCTTGATCACGGGGTGCAGCCGATCCGCTGGATGGCGTCGCGGCAGGTGCGCGGATGGGGGCGGCATGCGCCGGTGATCTTTGCCCCCGGCAGTTTTGACAACCCTGAACCTGTGGTGCTGAGCCAGCAACACCGCATCTTGCTGGACTTACCGGAGGGGGAGATGCATCCGGCGGGGCGTCAACTTTTGGTCCCGGCGGTGTCCTTTGTCGATGGGCTAAACGTCCGGGTGCGGCCGCGCGATGAGATCACCTATGTGCATCTTTTGCTCGAAGATCACGGGTTGGTCTCTTGCCATGGCGTCGCCTGTGAAAGCCTCTATCTGGGGCAGGTGGCGCGCGATGTCTTGGGGGTCGTTGAAGGCTATGCGCCGGGCGGGAGTGCCGCCGGGTCGATTGAAAGCTTTCTTGATCTCTTTGCAGGGCAGAAAGCGCAACACCCCGCGCGGCCCTTCCTGACGCCGCGTGAGGGGCAGGCTTTGCTGCACCGTCTGGCCGGACTGCCGGAGCGCAAACCCGCCATGCTCATGAAGCGGGGGCGGCAAGGCCAACAGCCTTATCATCTCGATGTGATGAAATATCCCGGTGCGCCCGGACTGCGCGGTCTGCCGGCCTTTGAACGCATTCTTGAGCTTGCGGCCTGAGTATCCGGCCTGAGTATCCAACCTGAGCGCCAGCTCCGCCTTCCCCTCTGACCTCTGCGAAAGACCTTCGCCCAAAACGCCGCATCTCCGGCGCGCTTTCTCATGTCTGAACAAAAAAACACCCGCGTCCAGGGAGGAGGAGAGGACGCGGGTGCTCTTGCATCGGACCACGAGGGAGGAGGAGTGGGTCCGTATCTGGAAAGAAATGCGGCGGTGTCAGGGAGGAGGAAGACACCGCCGCCTTCAGTCACGATCCCTCAGGGAGGAGGAAGAGAGATCGCATCTCTGGGGCCAGGCCCCGTTATTGGTGCGACGATGCAAGGGAGGAGGAAGCATCGTCGCTCTGGTCTTCAAGGCCCCAGGGAGGAGGAGAGGGACCCCGAATTCCGGTATCTGGTGCGGCAGCGCCAGGGAGGAGGAGAGGCGCCGCCGCAGGTATCAGGGCCTCAGGGAGGAGGAGGAGGCCGTGATGAGAATTCTTATTTGCCGTATGCGGCCTCGTGGGCCACGGCGGTGATGGATGCGCGGGACATGCCCAGATCGCGCAGGTCGCGGTCGCTCAGGCTGGAAAGCTCCAGCATCGTTTCACGATAAACGCGGTAACGGGCGAAGCGTTCCCCGAGTGCTTTGAACAGACCGCCGAAAGATGCGGAGGAGGCCGTTGCGGCACTGTTGATGTCGTTTACGTAAGCCATGTGACTTTCACCTTAGATATGCGTTCGGACCGATGTCCGCAGGATGCGCCGCCGCTTACTCCCTTCGGGCTTCTGCCGGTCTTCGAGTGAACCATCTGGTTTTTCGAAGCGAACCGCTTTGCTGCGGTCGAAGGTGCATGCCTTGGCTGCTGTTGAACCTAATATTGTGGAATTGCTGCGATTGCACAATCCGTCCTCTTGGCATTGCCGCTATGCAGAATATGCATGAGTCGTGCTGACCTATTTTGCATAGCTCCCCGATTTCGCCCAAGCGGGCAGGGGGTGCGCCGGATTGAGCGCTGGAAATAGGTCAGTAAACCCCCTATTTCATGGGGAAAGGCGACAAAGCCGCCGAAAACTGAAAGAGGGGACCCTATGTCCGTCACGCAAGATCAAATCATGGTAGAACTGCGCAAAGTGGCGCTGCCCGGGGGCTCGAACTTGGTGGAATCCGACCTTGTGCGGGCTTTGACCCTACGTCAGGGAGCGGTCAGTTTCGTGATCGAGGCGCCGGATGCGGCCACGGCTCAGGCTTGGGGGCAGGTCGAATCGCAGGCAAAAGCCGTGCTTGAGGCCTTGGATGGTGTGGAAAAGGTTTCCATCGTCATGACGGCACATGGTCCTTCATCGGGGCCGTCCGCCGCGAAACCGGCGCCTGCCGCCGGAGGCGAGCCGCCGAGCCTTAAGATCGGCCGTCATCCGACGCCGCAACAGGGCAAGCAAGGCGTGCCGGGCGTCAAGCACATCATCGCCATCGCGTCGGGCAAGGGCGGCGTGGGTAAATCCACCGTCTCCGCCAACCTTGCCGTGGCGCTGGCGCGTCAGGGGCGCAAGGTCGGCCTCTTGGATGCCGACATTTACGGCCCGTCGCAGCCGCGCATGATGGGGATCAACAAACGCCCCGCATCGCCTGACGGTCAAACCATCGAGCCGCTGCACGCCCATGGCGTCACGCTGATGTCCATCGGCTTTATGATCCCCGACGGCGAAGCGGTCGTCTGGCGCGGGCCGATGTTGATGGGCGCGATGCAGCAGATGCTGGGGCAGGTGGCTTGGGGCGAGCTGGATGTGCTTTTGATCGACATGCCGCCGGGCACTGGGGATGTGCAGCTCACGCTGGGGCAAAAGACCGAACTCACCGGCGCGCTGGTGGTCTCGACGCCGCAGGACGTGGCGCTGATCGACGCGCGGCGCGGCATTTCGATGTTCGACAAGCTGAAGGTGCCGGTGCTGGGGCTGATTGAAAACATGTCCACCTATGTCTGTCCGAACTGTGGTCACGAAGATCATATCTTCGGCCATGGTGGCGTGGCACAGGAGGCCGATAAGCTTGGCGTGCCGCTTTTGGCCGAGCTGCCGCTGGCGATCGAGGCGCGGCTTGCGGGCGACAATGGCACGCCCGTGGCGGTCGGCGATGGACCGCTGGCGGCGCCTTATATGGCACTCGCTGAGCGGCTGGTGAAGGACGGCGTGGCCTGAGTGCAGCCTCAGGGACGCTCCTAAATCCTAGGTTTTACACGAGATTTAGCGCCCCCCTTTTCGGGGGCGCTTTGCATTTCAGGTGGCATAAATTTGCCAATTGGGCGCTTTGGGTCTATAGTTAACGGGCTGAAAAGCATCTTGCCACGATGTGGAACACTGCTGCGCATCGCTTACCTGCGATGCGTCTTGCCGAAAGGATCTCGACGGGCCGGCAAGCCCGCTAAAACTCTCCGGAAGGACAACATGTTTACCAAAATTATGGTCCCTGTGGACCTCGCACATGTGGATAAGCTGACCCGCGCTCTGGACGCGGCCGCTGATCTCGCATTGCATTATCGTGCCTCCGTCACCTATGTCGGTGTCACAGCGGAAACCCCCGGCTCCTTGGGGCACAATCCGCATGAATATGCAGAACGTCTGGCGCAATTCGCGCAAGATCAGGGCAAACGCCACGGCTTTGCGGTCGAAACCCGCGCTGTGGTCAGTCACGATCCCGCCGTCGATCTCGAAAAATCTCTGGCCAAAGCGGTCAAAGAGGCGGGCGCCGATCTGGTCGTCATGGCCACCCATGTCCCGAATGTCGCAGATCACTTCTGGCCGTCGCATGGCGGCAAGCTTGCCAGCCACACCGACGCCTCGGTCTTTCTCGTGCGCGGCTGATCCGGCCTGACGCCGATTTTATCCCCCTCTGGACGTGCTGTCTCAGAGGGGAGGGCGTTTCACATTCAAATCTCCAAGGAGTATTCATATGAGCGATGACGGCATTCCCGCCCCAGAGGGCGAGGCCGCTTTGATCGAGACCGATTACGAAATCGGTCAGGACAATATCACCACAAGCGTCGGGCCGGTCGGTCTCGATATTCACAACCCGGTTTTTCTGATCTCTGGCCTGTCCATCCTGATCTTCGTCCTCGTGACGCTGGCCTTTCAAGAACAGGCCGGGACGATTTTCACCCATCTGCGCGATTGGCTGACCTCGACGTTCGATTGGTTCTTCCTGTTGGCGGGCAATATTTTCGTGCTGTTCTGCTTTTTCCTGATCCTGTCGCCTTACGGCAAGGTGCGGATCGGCGGCATGGATGCCACGCCCGACTATTCGTATAGCGGCTGGTTCGCGATGCTCTTTGCGGCGGGCATGGGCATCGGTTTGATGTTCTATGGCGTCTCCGAGCCCATCTCGCATTTCACCTCTTCCTTTGCCGACACCGCAGGCACGCCCGAAAGCTGGGCGCCGCTGGCGGGCGCGCCGGGCGATGCCGAGGCTGCGCGTCGTCTGGGCATGGCGGCGACGATTTTCCACTGGGCGCTTCACCCATGGGCGATTTACGCGGTCGTGGCGCTCTCTCTGGCGTTGTTCTCCTTTAACAAGGGGCTGCCCCTGACAGTGCGCTCGGTGTTCTACCCGATCTTTGGCGAACGCATCTGGGGCTGGCCGGGTCATATCATCGACATCCTCGCAGTTTTCGCGACGCTCTTCGGGCTGGCGACGTCGCTGGGTTTCGGTGCGGAGCAGGCCAATGCGGGGCTCAATCACCTCTTCGGCATTCCGGTCAACGATGTGTCGAAAGTCATCCTGATCGCTATCATCACCGGCTTTGCGCTTTTGTCCGTGGTGGCGGGGCTCGATGCGGGGGTCAAACGCCTCTCCGAGATCAACATGGCGCTGGCGGCGCTGCTTTTGATCTTTGTGATCATTGTCGGCCCCACCGTGGCGATCCTGACCGGGTTCTTTGCCAACCTGAAAGCCTATGTCATCGACCTTCCCGCGCTCTCCAATCCGTTCGGGCGCACGGATGACAATTTCCGCCAAGGCTGGACCGCCTTCTACTGGGCGTGGTGGATTTCCTGGTCGCCGTTTGTGGGCATGTTCATCGCGCGGGTGTCGCGGGGTCGGACCGTGCGGGAATTCCTGATCGCCGTGCTGATCGTGCCGATGCTGGTCTCTGTCCTCTGGATGACGGCCTTTGGTGGCACTGCGATCAGCCAGATCGTCAATGACGGCTACACGGCGGTGACCGATGCGGCGCTTGAGCTGAAACTCTTCGCCATGTTGGAGGCTCTGCCCCTCAAGAGCATCACCTCCTTCATCGCGATCATTCTGGTCATCGTGTTCTTTGTCACCTCGTCGGACTCCGGCTCTCTGGTGATCGACACGATCACGGCGGGCGGCAAGGTCGATGCGCCGGTGCCGCAGCGTGTGTTCTGGGCGGGCTTCGAAGGCCTCGTCGCGATTGCGCTTTTGCTGGGCGGTGGTCTCGGTGCGCTTCAGGCGATGGCGGTTTCGACCGGGTTCCCGTTCACCATCGTGCTGTTGCTGGCGTGTTACGCCACATGGCGGGGCCTGCACGCAGAGCCGCGTTAAGCGCAACATGGGTGCCGCGTGTGAGAGACAGGCGGCGCATGAAAAAACAACCCCGTCGGCGTTTTCCGGCGGGGTTTCTTATACCTTACTGTTTTTATTTGTTAATTTGGTTTTTCTGAGCGCGATGAAGATGTTTCCTTTCTGGTGCTATAAAAAATCATTTTATTACAAAGGTATAAATTTCCGACAAAAACACTTGTGATTCTTCCCTCGGTCGCATAGCTGCGCAGAAAATACACAGTGAAGTGTACTGAGAGAGGGATATTTTTATGAAGATGTCGCGTGTCGTGGCGTTGTGTGGCGTGTCTCACGTCGCCTTCGCATCTGCGGGTGTTGCACAAGAGATCCATGTCCTCGACACGATTGTCGTGTCGCTGGTCGAGGAGGGGCAGGAAAACATCGAGGCCACCGGCGGTGCCGTGATTTCCGAAGAGGACATTCAGGCGCTCAGCCCGAAAAACGTCAGCGAATTGTTCGCGCGTGAATCCGCGGTCACGGTCGCGGGCGGAGCCGGTCCGGCACGCCGCATTCACGTCTTTGGCATGGAGCAATCCAACCTCGCCGTCACCATTGACGGCACACCGCAGGCGGCCACAAGCTGGCACCACACCGGCTCGTCCGTCTTCGATCCGGCCTTCCTGAAATCCGTCGAGGTCGAAGCAGGCGCGGCCGCCGCCGACAGCGGGTTTGCCGCCGCCGCTGGTGCGGTGCGCTACGAAACTGTGTCGGCCTACGATCTTTTGGAGCCGGGCGACGCAATCGGCGGGCGTGCAAGTTTGAGCTACGGCGACAATGGTCAGGGCGTATCTGGCAGCCTCGCGGGCTTTGGCGCCTACAACGGCTTCGACTGGCTTTTGATGGTCAGCAAGCAGGACGGCGACGATTACGAGACCGGCGATGGCGATGAAGTCCTTGGCTCTGCGCCGGGCGCGGGCGGCATCCTTGCGAAACTCGGCTATGAATTCGACGCGCATCGCATCGAGCTGAACTTTGCCCATGACGAGGACAAAGAAGACCGCACGATCAAGATGAACCTCTATCAGAGCACGGACGATACGCTCTACCCGATGGAGGTGACGCGCGACTCGATCTCTTTGAAATACACCACGACCGCGCCGACCGATTTGTGGGACCCCGAAGTGTTCCTCTATGTTAGTCAGAACGACTACTGGCGTCCGAATTATCTGACCACAGGAAACCGCCTGACCAACGGCGATATGGCGCTCGAAGAGGATCAATTCGGCGGTAAGGTGCAGAATGTCTTCACCCTCGACAGCGGCACGGTCACTGCGGGTCTCGATTTCAATCACCATGATTTCTCCGTCGATGCCTATGGTGACAACGGGGCAGGGGTGCGCAATTTCTCGACCTCCCAGATCGGCGCCTTCGCGCAGGCGCGGCTTGAGTTCGGGCGGTTCGATCTCTCGACCGGCGCGCGCTATGATTTCCATCGTTTCGACGACTGGAATGGCGAACGTTTTTCCGACAGTGGCGCCAGCGCCAATGCGACCCTGTCCTATGAGGTGGTCGACGGCGTCGAAATCTTCGCTGGGGCGTCCGAGACCTGGCTTGGCTATGTGATCGGCGATTATGGCTATATTCATGCCCGCGCTGAGCCCTATGTCACCGATCCCGATTTCGCGCCGGGCAAGTCGCAAAACGTCAAAGTCGGTTTTAACGCCAACTTCGGAGCGTTTCAGGGTGGTTTGACCTATTTCAAGACCACGGTCGAGGGGCGCCCTTCCTATGGCTCTTCCGTTTTGACCAACGATGCTGACTACGAGAGCGAAGGGTATACGGTCAATGCGGCCTATAGCTGGGGCACGGGGCGTGTGGGTGTGAATTACACCGATGTCGATACCTCTTATGATGGCGAGGACATTGAGCCCAATGGCAGCACCTTTATGCCGGTGGGCGACACTGCTGCGCTTTATGTCGATCAGGAGTTCGCGGAGTATAATCTGAAGCTCGGTGGCACTGTCGAATGGGCAGGGTCCATTGACTACGCTGGGGACTACAAATCGCAAAGCGACTATACCCTTGTGAACGCCTATGCCGAGTGGCAGCCGCAAGCCCTTCAGGGCACGACCCTGCGTCTCGGTGTCGATAACCTCTTTGATGAAACTTATTACGAACGTTCCAGCTTCGGCAACGGCACGCGCGCCACGGCGATCTATGCGCCGGGCCGCACGGTCAGCCTGACGGCGACGCTCGACTTCTGAACCAAGTTCCAACTCGTGGACGAAAAGGGGCCTTCGGGCCCCTTTTTGCGTCTTTGGTGAGCTGGGTATCACGCGTCTGGGATTTCATGGGACGCGCAAAGCCTTTGTTCACGGGACTTCATGGGAATTATGGGAATTCATGGTTTCTTTGTGGTCTCTGGCCCTGTGGGCGAATCACTTTTGCGCACAATCCTGTGGATAACTCCGTGGATTTCTGTGTGTTTGGGGCTGTATATAAATTTTTTCTGGGAATATGCCTTTTGGGGAGAGTGGAATTTGAGTTACTAAATGTGGTTAATTTTGTGTGTATTGCATCTATATATGCTCTCGATTTCGTGAGTTCGTACCACAAGACATTGGGTTGGATACCTCTGTGGAGCAATATGTTGAGCCTGTGGAGAATAAATCCATTGATTACCATGAATTCCCATAGCATAGTGGATTCATCCGGTGAGTAGGAAATGAGCGGCGCATTCAAGACCGCGAAAAAAGACCCATAAGTCAGGTTCATACAGGCATCCATTCTCACCAGAATAAAGAGATCCGGCGCGCGAGCGAGCAGACATCCCCCCAGGTGGCGCGCGCAGTCCGGACAACCCGTTGATCGGGACGAGGGCGGCGGATTGAGCAGTGGCAGCAGCTCATTCCGCCGTTTCGCTTAAAAGCCCCCGGAGGTCCGGGGCAGGGACAGGATAAGGAGCGCCCCGGTGGTCGGGATGTTTATCGGCGAACACACCTTTAAGGTGGACGGAAAGGGACGCGTGTCGATCCCCGCCGATTTTCGTCGTGAACTCGAACTGGGTGATCCTCTGGCCGCCGAGACCGGCCGTCCCCGCATGGTCATCGTTTATGGTCATGACAAACAGAAACAACTCATCGTCCACACCTATGAGGGCTACCGGGCCCTGGCCGCCGACATCGCGCGCCTGCCGCGTGGCTCGGAAAAGCGCAAGATCATGGAGCGCATGATCCTTAACCGCGCGCGCCCGACCGAGGTGGACAACGATGGCCGTCTGGTCCTGCCGCAGCCGTTGCGCGACAAGATCGCGCTTGATGGCGTGGCCTATTTCGCCGGCATGGGCGAGACCTTCGAGATTTGGAAGCCGGAGACGCATGAGGCCGTGGACGCCGCGATCTCCGACAAATGGCTGGAAGAGCAGGGCGAGGATTTCGATCCGCTGAGCCTCTTGGACGATTTGGAGGTCTGAGATGGCCTCGAATGACAGCAAACCCCACATTCCGGTCCTGCTAAACCCGCTGTTGCGGGAATGCGCGCCGATTTCTGGCCGCTGGCTCGATGGCACCTTCGGGGCTGGCGGTTATACCAAGGGTCTGATCGCGCAAGGCGCCGATCACGTCACCGGCGTTGATCGCGATCCGCTGGCGCATGAGATGGCCGCCGCTTGGATCAATGAGCCTCCCTATAAGGGCAAGATCGAGCTGGTGCTCGGCACCTTCGGTGAGATGGACCACTATGCCTCCGGCCTCGACGGTGTGGTGCTCGACCTTGGCGTGTCTTCGATGCAGCTCGACCAGGCCGAGCGAGGCTTTTCCTTTATGAAAGACGGCCCTCTCGACATGCGCATGTCGCAGGATGGGCTGTCGGCGGCGGATTTCGTCAACACGGCGGATGAGGCGGAGATCGCCGAGGTGCTGTTTCACTACGGCGAGGAAAAACAGTCGCGCAAAATCGCACGCGCCATCGTCAAGGATCGCGTCGAAAAGGCGCCGTTCACCACGACCCTGCAACTCGCCAATCTGATCGAACGCCTGCTGCCGCGTAAAAAACCGGGGCAAAGCCACCCGGCGACCCGCACTTTTCAGGCGATCCGCATCGCGGTGAACGACGAATTCGGTCAGCTCATTGAGGGACTCGAAGCCGCCGAACGCGCGCTCAAACCGGGTGGTCAGCTGGCGGTCGTGAGCTTTCATTCGCTCGAAGATCGCGTTGTGAAACGTTTTTTCCAAGCGAGGGCCTCGACGGGGGGTGGCGGGTCGCGCTATGCTCCTGAACAAGAGGTGAAAACACCCGGTTTCGAGCAGCTCTCCAAAGCCATCGGTCCCGATGCGGACGAGCTAGACGTAAACCCGCGCGCGCGGTCTGCGCGTTTGCGGGTCGGTCGGCGGACCGCTGCCCCATTTGAGGCGGTGGACCGGGCAGCGATGGGGTTGCCGAAACCAGTCCTGAGGCGAGATTAACGATGCGTGGGTTCTATATTATTGTTGCAAGTCTGGTGGTTATGGGGTTGGGCTTTTGGGCCTACCAAGAAAACTACGCCACCCAGCGCGTGCTCAGACAGGTCAGTCAGTTGCAGCGCGAGATCGGGCATCAGCGCGAAGAATTGGCCGTGTTGAAGGCCGAATGGGCCTATCTCAACCGCCCGGATCGCCTGCGCGATCTGGCGGAGATCAACTTTGATCGTCTGGGCCTCTTGCCGTTTCAACCCGAACAATTCGGCCGTGTCGATCAGGTGGCCTTCCCGCAGGAAGAAGACCTGATCTTGGAGCTGACCGAGACCTACGATGTGGTGGGCTCGCTGGGGGCGATTGACGCCGGAGAAGGTGAAGAATGACGATCCGCACACCACTCCGCCCGCTCGCCCGCGTGTTGCAAGCTCGACAAAAGGGCGAAAACCCGGACGCCATCGAGCGCGAAAACCTGCGCCTGCGTCACGAGGAAATGCGCGACCGCTCCCGCCTTCGGGCCGAGGGGCGGCTTTTGGTCTTGGGCTTGTGTTTCGTTTCGGCCTTTGTCGTTGTCGGCGCCCGCATGGGGCAGGTGTCGGCCACCGTCCCCGAAGAGCCGCGCGCCGAAGCCTCCGGCACGCCCATTTTGGCACAGCGCGCCGACATCGTGGACCGCAACGGGCGCATTCTGGCGACCAACCGCGTGACCAATTCGCTCTACGCCCAGCCGCAGGAAATGATCGACCCGATCCACGCCGCCGAAGAACTGGTGCGGATTTTCCCCGATCTCGACCGCGAGCGTCTGATCCGCGACTTCACCGGCACGCGCAAGTTCTTGTGGATCAAGAAAAAGATCGCGCCCGAACAACAGCAGGCGGTGCATGACATCGGCGAGCCGGGTCTGTTGTTTGGCCCGCGCGAAGAGCGTTTGTACCCGAATGGCATGTTGGCCGCTCATGTTTTGGGCGGGACCAAGTTTGGTCGCGAAGGTGTGATGAGCGCCGAAATCGTCGGCCAGTCCGGCATCGAAAAACAGATGGACGCCTATCTGCGCGACCCGGCCAATGGCGACAAACCGCTGCAACTCTCGATCGACATGACGGTGCAGACCACCATTCGCGAGGTGCTTTACGGCGGCATGCGGATGTTGAACGCCAAGGGCGCCGCCGCCGTGATGATGGATGCCAACACCGGCGAGATCATCTCTCTCGTGTCGCTGCCGGATTTCGACCCGAACTCGCGCCCCGAGTTTTTTGAAGGCAAAGACCCGAGCAACAACCCGCGTTTCAACCGCGCGGTGCAGGGCGTCTATGAACTTGGCTCGACCTTCAAGATTTTCGCCGCCGCTCAGGCGATGGAGCTGGGTCTGGCCGGTCCCGACACGTTGATCCCCGCCACGCCGCCGTTCCGTTGGGGCAAGTTTTCCATCGGTGAATTCGAAGGTCACAACTACGGCCCGAACCTCAGCCTGACGGGCATGATCGTCAAATCCTCGAACGTCGCCACCGCCCATATCGCGCAACAGATTGGCGTGGAGCGTCAGCAGGCCTTCTTGAAATCCTTGGGCTTTTTCGAACCCGTGCCGGTGGAACTCTCCGAGGCGCCCTCGGGCAAACCACTTTTGCCGCCGCATTGGTCCGAGCTTTCGACCCTGACCATCGGCTACGGCCACGGTCTGTCGGCCTCGCCGCTGCATCTGGCGACCGCTTATGCTTCGCTGTTGAATGGCGGCACGCAGGTGACGCCCACGCTGATCAAACGCGAAGGCTTCGTGCCCAAAGGTCCGCGTGTGGTGCGCGAAGAGGTGTCCCGCGCCGCCCGCACGATGCTGCGCGAAGTGGTGGCAAGCCCGGAAGGCACCGCCTCCTTCGCCGAAGTGCCCGGCTACCACGTTGGCGGCAAAACCGGCACGGCGGACAAACCGCGCCCCCAAGGCGGTTATTACCCGGACAAGACCATCAACACCTTTGCCTCGGTCTTTCCGGCGGAAAATCCGAAATATATTCTGATCCTGACTATGGATGAGGCGATCGAAACCTCCGGCCCGAAACCGCGCCGCACCGCCGGCTGGACCGCGGTTCCGGTGGCGGGCGAGGTGATCCGCCGCACGGCGCCTCTCTTGGGATTGCGTCCCGAGATTGAATCCCCCTCCCAAGCTGCGGTAACACTGACCTCGACACAGTGAGCGAACAGAGAGGCGCGGTTATGATGAAATCTCTATCTGAGTTGGGATTGACCGCGCAAAGCGGCGGCGATGCCCAGATCACCGGGCTTTCCGTGGACAGCCGTCGGGTCGAACCCGGCCATTTGTTTGCAGCACTCCCCGGCGCGCATGCCCATGGTGCCTCCTTCGTGCCGATGGCGCTCACGATGGGCGCCAAAGCCATTCTCACCGACCCCGAAGGCGCGCGTCTGGCCGCAGATGCGATTGCCGAACACCGCCCCACTGTGGTGGTGGTCGAAGACCCGCGGCAGGCGCTGGCCTATGCCGCCGCGCTGTTTTACGGCGCGCAGCCCGACGTCATGGTCGCCGTCACCGGCACCAATGGCAAAACGTCGGTCGCGACATTTACCCGTCAGATTTGGCAGCTCTTGGGCGTGCCCGCGATCAACATCGGCACCACCGGCGTCGAGGGCGATTGGCAGGCACCAAGCCCACACACCACGCCGGAACCGATCACCTTGCACGGAATGCTCTCAGAAGCCGCACACGCGGGCGTGTCCCACGGCGCGATGGAGGCCTCTTCGCATGGCCTGGCGCAGCGACGTCTCGACGGCGTCGAATTGACCGCCGCCGCCTTTACCAATTTCACCCAGGATCACCTCGACTATCACGCCACCTTTGAGGCCTATTTCGCCGCCAAGGCCGGGCTTTTCACCCGCGTGTTGCCCGAGGATGGCGTGGCGGTGATCAACATTGACGACGCCAAGGGCATGGAGCTCGAAGGCCTTTGTGCCGAGCGTGGCATCGACGTGATGCGCGTGGGGCGCTCGGACGCTTCTGACTTGCGCATTGTCGGTCAGCGGTTCGACGCGACCGGCCAGGACCTGCGCATTGATTTCGTGGGCAATATCTACCAAATCCGCCTCGATCTGATCGGCGGGTTTCAGGCCGAAAACGTCATGGCCGCCGCAGGGCTTGTCATGGCCTCAGGCGCCGATCCCGAAGAGGTGTTTTCCTGCCTGCCGGAACTGACCGGCGTGCGCGGGCGGATGCAACATGCCGCGACGCGCGACAATGGCGCGGCGGTGTTTGTCGACTATGCCCACACCCCCGATGCCGTCGCCACGGCGATTAAGGCGCTGCGTCCGCATGTCATGGGCCGCATCATCGCCATCGTCGGCGCGGGCGGGGATCGGGATAAGACGAAACGTCCGTTGATGGGCAAAGCTGCGGCGGAAAACGCCGATCTGGTGATCGTGACTGATGACAATCCGCGCTCGGAAGACCCTTCGTCGATCCGGGCCGAGGTTCTCGCGGGCGCACCCGAGGCGATTGAGGTCGGCGATCGCGCCGAGGCGATCCTGCGCGGCGTCGATGCGCTGCAACCGGGCGATGCTTTGCTGATCTGCGGCAAGGGGCATGAGAGCGGGCAGGTGATCGGCGACGATATTTTCCCGTTCGACGATGTGGAACAGGCCTCGATGGCGGTCTCTGCGCTGGATGGGGCGCTGTGATGGGGTCTGTGAGGCTTTGGGCCTCGGAAGAGGCGGCACAGGCGACGGGCGGCCGGGTGACGACATCTTTCGAGATCACCGGCATTTCCATCGACACCCGCACGATCCAGCCGGGCGATTTGTTCGTCGCTTTGAAAGACATTCGCGACGGCCACGACTTCGTCGCGCAGGCCTTGGAAAAAGGCGCCGCCGCCGCTTTGGTCTCGCGCATTCCCGAGGGAGTCTCAGGTGACGCGCCGCTGTTGATCGTGGACGATGTGTTGCCTGCTTTGGAACGCCTCGGTGCCGCAGCGCGGGCGCGGGTTCAAGGCAAGGTCATCGGCGTCACCGGTTCCGTCGGCAAGACCTCGACCAAGGAAATGCTGCGCGCGATCCTGTCTGAGCAGGGTAAAACCCATGCCGCAGAGGCCAGCTACAACAACCATTGGGGCGTGCCTTTGACGCTCGCCCGCATGCCCGAAGACACGGAATTTGCCGTCATCGAGATCGGCATGAACCACCCCGGCGAGATCGCGCCTCTGGCCGAATTGGCGCGCCCGGATGTGGCGATGATCACCACGGTCGCCCCCGCGCACATGGCGGCGTTTGAAAGCTTAGAGGGTATCGCGCGCGAAAAAGCCGATATTTTCAAAGGGCTTGTGCCCGGTGGTGTGGCGGTCTTCAACGGCGATCTCGATGTGAATGACATTCTGGCGAGCGCCTGGGACGGAGACAGCATTCGCTTTGGCGAGGACGAAACCTGCGCCGCGCGGCTTATGTCCGTTGAACTGGACGATGGCTCGACGCGGGGCGTGGCGGTGATCGACACGGATCATGTCGATTTCACGCTTTCCACCGCCGGGCGGCATTTCGCGGCCAATGCGGTGGGCTGCCTCGCGGTCGCCTATGCCTTGGGCGCGGATGTCGAAAAAGCCGCCCACGATCTCACGCTTTGGGCGCCGCCCGAGGGGCGTGGCGCGCGCGAAGCGATCTCTTTGCCCGTCGGCGCGCCGGTCGAGCTGATCGACGATGCCTTCAACGCCAACCCGACCTCCATGGCCGCCGCTCTTGAGGTGCTGGCCAAGGCCCAGCCGCATGACACCGGGCGCAGGATCGCTATCCTGGGCGATATGTTGGAGCTGGGCGAAAAGGAAAATGCGATCCACGAAGGGATTGCGGCGCTGCCGTGGTTTGCCACCGTCGATGCGGTCCATTGTGTCGGGCCTTTGATGCGCGCGCTCTACGATGTGCTGCCCGAAGGGCGGCGCGGCGAATGGTTCGAGACCGCGAAAGAGGCGGTTCCGGCGCTGACGGCGTTGATCGGCCCGGGCGATGTGGTGCTTGTGAAAGGCTCCAAAGGATCGAAAGTCAGCCTTCTGGTTGACGCGCTGCGGGAATTGGGACAAGTGCCACAGCACTCTAACGAATAAGTGCCGCAGCACACGGATGAAAGGTAAATGAGCGGATGTTGTATTGGATTTCGGGCCTCTCCGATGGTGGGGACTTTTTCAACCTGTTTCGCTACATCACCATGCGTTCAGGCGGGGCGTTTTTCACCGCGCTGATCTTTGCGATGTTCTTTGGCCGTCCGCTGATCGACCTGTTGCGTCGCCGTCAGGGCAAGGGCCAGCCGATCCGCGATGACGGCCCCGAAACCCATTTCGCCAAGGCAGGTACGCCGACGATGGGCGGTTTGCTGATCCTGACCGCTTTGCTGGTCTCGACGCTGCTCTGGGCGCGGCTTGATAACCCTTACGTCTGGATCGTGATGTTCGTGACCTTCGGCTACGGGCTGATCGGCTTTGCCGACGACTACGCCAAAGTGTCGAAATCCAACACCAAAGGCGTGTCGAGCAAGGTGCGGCTTTTGCTGGGTTTCGTGATCGCTTTGATCGCCTCCGTGTGGTCCACCATGGTGCATCCCGAAGAGCTGCAATTCCAACTGGCCCTGCCGGTGTTCAAGGACCTGCTCATCAATCTCTGGTGGTTCTTCATTCCTTTCGCGATGATCGTTATCGTCGGTGCGGCGAATGCAGTGAACCTCACCGATGGTCTCGATGGGCTGGCAATCATGCCGGTGATGATCGCGGCGGGCACTTTGGGCGCCATCGCCTATGTCGTGGGCCGCGTCGACTTCACCGATTATCTGGGCCTGCATTATGTGCCGGGCACCGGCGAAATCCTTGTGTTTACGGCGGCTTTGATCGGCGGTGGCCTCGGGTTTTTGTGGTTCAACGCGCCGCCAGCGGCCGTCTTCATGGGCGACACCGGGTCTTTGGCCTTGGGCGGCTCCTTGGGGGCGATTGCCGTGGCGACGAAACACGAGATCGTTCTGGCCATCGTCGGCGGGCTCTTCGTGGTCGAGGCCCTGTCGGTGATCATCCAGGTGCTCTACTTCAAACGCACCGGCAAACGCGTCTTCCTGATGGCGCCGATCCATCACCATTATGAGAAAAAGGGCTGGTCCGAGCCGACCATCGTGATCCGCTTCTGGATCATCTCTTTGGTGCTTGCATTGATTGGTCTGGCGACGCTGAAACTGCGGTGAGATGAGGGGGCTAAGGCCCCCTTTTTTGAGTATTTGGACAGCAAAGGAGCGAGCGCGATGATCCCTGTGCTCGGATACGAAGATAGAAAAGTGGCCGTACTGGGCCTTGGGCGGTCCGGGTTGGCAACGGCGCGGGCGCTTGAGGCCGGGGGGGCCGAAGCGTTGTGTTGGGACGATTCCGTCGAGGCGCGGGATCGGGCGGAGGGTGAGGGCTTCACCATTCACGATCTGCACAAAGCGGGCGCCTTCGAGGACGTGGCCTGTCTCGTCGTCTCCCCCGGCATTCCGCATCTCTACCCCGAGCCGAACAAGGTGATCGCGCTGGCCTGGGACGCAGGCGTGCCGGTCGACAATGACATCGGGCTGTTTTTCCGCTCTCTGGGCCAAGGCGATTGGATGGAACACGACACGCCGCCGCGGGTGATCGCGGTGACCGGGTCGAATGGTAAATCGACCACTTCGGCGCTCATTCATCATATTTTCGAGGAGAACGGCACGCCCTGTCAGCTCGCGGGCAATATCGGGCGCGGGGTGTTGGACATCGAGCCGCCTGAGGAGGGCGAGGTGATCGTGCTGGAGCTGTCCTCTTATCAGACCGATCTGGCGCGCGCTTTGACGCCGGATGTGGCGGTGTTTACCAATCTGTCGCCGGATCATCTCGACCGTCACGGCGGGATGGGCGGCTATTTCGCGGCCAAGCGTCGGCTGTTTGCCGAGGGCGGGCCGGACCGTGCCGTGATTGGTGTGGACGAAACAGAGGGGCGCTATCTGGCGAACCAATTGGTCGAGAGCCCGGAAGATTTGCGCCTCATTCGTGTGTCTTCCGGTCAGAAACTGTCTGGCCCCGGGTGGAACATCTTTGCCCGCAAAGGGTTTCTGTCGGAGTATCGCAAGGGCAAGCAAACCGCCTCGATCGATCTGCGCGAGATGGACGGTCTGCCCGGCGCGCACAACCATCAGAACGCCTGTGCCGCATATGCCGCCGCCCGCGCGCTGAACCTGTCGCCGAAGGGCATCGAAGCCTCTTTGCGCAGCTTCAAAGGCCTGCCGCATCGCTCGCAGCTTGTGCGTGAGCTGAACGGTGTGCGATACGTGAACGACTCGAAAGCCACCAACGTAGACGCCGCCGCCAAGGCGCTTCAGGCCTTTCCCCGTATTCGCTGGATCGCGGGCGGTCTTGGCAAGGATGGCGGGATCGAGGATTTGAAACCCTTCTTGGGATCGGTCTCTAAGGCTTATCTCATCGGCTTCTCGGCCCGCGATTTCGCGCTTCAGATCGGCGACACGCCCTATGAGATTTGCGAGACCATGGAACTCGCCGTCGCCAAAGCCGCGGCTGAGGCCGAGGAGGGCGAGACCGTGCTTTTGGCCCCTGCCGCAGCGTCCTTTGACCAGTTCCCGAATTTCGAGAAACGTGGCGAAGCCTTCGCGGCAGAGGTCGAAAAGCTGGGTTGACGTCGCCGTTTAGATCCAGCCCAACGCCACCCACCACAGGTAATCGAGCGGGATAAAGACCAGCACTGTGAGCGCCGACATCGAGAGCGTCATCTTCATCAGGTGACGCGTGCTCTCGCCTGCAAGCCCCATGGCGACGATGAGTGGCCCGACTTGGTAGGGGAAAATCACGGTGGAAAAACCGATGACCTGCGTCATCAACACGGCTTCGAGGGAGAACCCTGTGGCTTGTGACAGCTCTTCGGCCAATGGCGTCAGCACGGCGGGGACGCCCGGCATGGTGGTGAACAGAGACGTCAGCGCACCCAAGGTCGACAGAGAGAAGAAGTTGAGGAAATCCTGGCCCTGCGCGAGTGGCAGGAGGCCCACCACCTGATGCGCAATGATGGTGCCCAGGCCCGAGCTGTTGACCACCGCGCCCAAAGCCAAGGCCCCTGAGACAAAGAGCAACATGCCGAAATCGACCGCGCCTTTGAACACTGGCGGCGGCACAAGACCCAGACGCGGCACCAGCAAGACGAATGTGGTCGCAAGGCCGATCCAGGCGGCGTTGATGTGGTGCAGCTGGTCGGTGGCCCAGAACCCGATGGTGACCAGAAGGAGCGCCATGAGGAGGATCTGTTTGCGCGACGATGCTGGGGTGGCTTTGGGAGACTCGATCTGAACCGGGGCAACTTTGGCGGGGAAGAAATAGAGCGTCAAAAGCACCAAAGTGATGGATTTGACCACACCCAGCACCGGGTAATGCAGCAAGAGGTAATCGGCGTAGGAAAACTCCAAGCCAAAGACCTTATCCGCCATGCCCGACAGAATGATGTTCGGAATATTCGACGGCAGGATCGCAAAGCTGGGCATATTGGTGCCAAAGGCGATGATCACGGCGACGCCGATCCGACCTTTCGAGCCTTTCTCAAGTCCCAACATATCGGAAAGCGCCATGCCCACGGGCACCAAAACGGCGGAGCGGCCCAAAGACGACGGCATCACAAAGCCCAAGGCCATGCCAATCACCATGAGGCCCCCGATCAGCATGGGGTAGCTTTTCGACAAATGCGGGCGGGCGACTTCGCCAATCTTGGCCCCAAGACCGGAATGCGTGATCGCCGCCCCGATGACAAACCCCGCGATGATCAGCCACATAGCGGTCGAGGTGAAGCCGGAGAACACCACATCGGGTTCCATCAACCCCGGCAACAAAAGGGCTGTGAAAAAGAACAGCGAGGCGAGGTAGCCGGGCACGAGACCGGTCGCCCAAAGCCCCAGAGTGACGAGGACGATGGCGAAAATCAGCGCCTGATGGGCGGCGAAGATGCCGGGGACGGTGATAGCGATCGCGAGCGCGATCAGGGTGATGACCGCAAGGACGGCTTCTCTGAAATAGGTCATATGGGCTCCTGCGCAAAGGGGGCGCTGGCGTCGAGCGGGCGCGTATTGCGAAAAGGTGTAGTAAAAATGTCGGAAATGCGATAGAGCGACATTATGCCAAAACATGTCGAATATCTGCCAAACCCTGATGCGCCGCCCACGGGCATAGGATTTGATCTCACGCCCGGGCGTCCCGTCATCGCCCGGCGCGAGGAATTTTGCGGGGGCTACGCGGTCGAGCCGCACAGCCATCCGCGCGCACAATTGGCGATGTGTTACAACGGCGTGATGCGGTTGCAGGCGGGCGAAGATGTCTGGATCATCCCGCACAAACACGCGATCTGGATACCGCCCGATGTCGAACATCAGCTCAGCACGCAATCTGCCGTTCTGACCCATCACCTCTACGTCGCGCCGCCCTATGTGAGCCGCGCCGGGCTGCCGCAAGAAATGACTGTGCTGCGCACCTCACCGCTGTTGCGGGGCGTCGTGGAACGCATGGTCGAGGGCGGGTTGACGCGGGCGGAGGTGCGGCGGCTGGCTTGGGTGGCTTTGGATGAAATCGGACGGTTAAGACCGGCGGCCATGCACCTGCCCGGTGGGCGCGATCCGCGTCTTGTGGCGGCGATGGGCATCTTTTTGCGCCACCCCGAGGAGCGGCGGGGATTGGCGGAGATCGCCCATGCGGTGGGGACGTCGGAGCGGACTTTGGCGCGGTTGTTCGTGACGGAAACCGGCAAGACCTTTCGCGACTGGCGCGCGCGGCGTCGAATTTTGTTCGCACTCGAGCGGCTGGAGCAGGGCGAAAGCAGCACCGATCTGGCGGCGCATCTGGGCTATTCCAGCCCGTCGGCTTTTATTGCGGCGTTTAAGCGAGACTTGGGTGTGCCGCCCTCGGCGTTTCGGTGAGGTGGTTACTTTTGGTTTTTCTGAAGCGTAGCAATGCCCCAGACAACGGCGATAGGGACAATAATCGGACAGAGCCAAGTTGCGAAAGCTGAGTAACGGCGGGACTCGACCCACCATTCAGGACGCCATATCAGTAAGTAGAGTGAAAAGAGTTCAACACCAAAACAGATCACAGTGGCACGGATGAAATTGTGGCGATTTTCTCGCAGTGCCCACTGAATATTTTGTTTCAACGTCCTGATCACTTAAATATCCTTGGTTGAATGGCCTTTGGCGTCAGACCTTACTCTTCAATACTCCAACGCATCCAGCGTCTTCTTCAACAACCGCGCAGAAGCCCCAAGCGCCTCATGTTCCGCGTCATCCAGTTCCGGGAACAGATCGGACACCACGCCCTGCGCGCCGACGATGCGGGGGATTGAGAGCGCAACATCCTGCACCCCCTCGACCTTTGGCGTCACGATGGAGACCGACAGCACGGTCTGCTCATCGCGCGCGATCGCCCTGACGAGCCGTTCCAGCCCCGCGCCGATGCCGTACCATGTCGCGCCCTTGCCATTGATGATCGTATAGGCCGCGTTGCGCACTCCGTCGTCAATCCGCGCCTTGACGCCTTCGGTCAGCGGCACGCGCATCTGGGCGGCGAAGTCTTTCACCGACAGCGCGCCTGCGCGCGCTGAGGACCAACACAGCACCTCGCTGTCGCCATGTTCGCCCAGCACATAGGCATGCACAGAGCGCGGCGCGACGCCCAGATGTTCGCCGATCAAATGCCGGAACCGTGCCGTGTCCAAAATCGTCCCCGAGCCGATAACCCGCGAGGGCGGCAGGCCCGAGAGCCGCGTGGCGATCTGGGTCATGATGTCGACGGGGTTGGTCGCGACCAAAAGGATCGCATCCGGAGCGGCGTCCAGCACCTTGTCGATGATCTGGCGGAACACCTCGGCGTTGCGGGTCAAAAGCTCCAACCGGCTTTCGCCCGGTTTCTGCCCCACACCGGCGGCGAGGATCACCACGCCTGCGCCCTTGAGATCCGCGTAGTCCCCAGACGTCACCACGGTCGAGGAGGCAAAGGGCACGGCATGGGCGATGTCCTCGGCCTGCGCGCGGGCGAGGCCTGCGTTGTAATCGACGAAGACGATCTTGCTCGCGGTGCCTTTCAAGGCGATTGCATAGCCTGCGGCGGAGCCGACCATGCCCGCGCCGACGATCCCGATTTTCATGGACAAGCTCCGTCGTTGGAGGAGGGGGAGGGTGAGTTAGCGCCACCTTGCGGGGATTCCCCTTAACGATCAATGATGACGGACAAGAAGGCGGATCAATTCGCGTTTTGGCATGTCTCGACAGAGATGTCGGCAAATCCCTGCCTTTA
Source organism: Celeribacter sp. (assembly GCF_048270365.1). Classification (NCBI taxonomy): domain Bacteria; kingdom Pseudomonadati; phylum Pseudomonadota; class Alphaproteobacteria; order Rhodobacterales; family Roseobacteraceae; genus Celeribacter; species Celeribacter sp. The sequence continues at coordinate 228,239 of NZ_JBLWTA010000006.1, read as the reverse complement.
TGGCGTTTCATCGCTCTGAGGCCACAATCTGTAGTGGCGCAAAGCCGGAAAAGCCGCTATTCTGAACAAATCAGACCCGGAAAACCGGGCGTAAAAATGATAACGAGGCAGTAGGCGGTATCATGACAGAAATGGTGTATGGCTCGGCGCCGATGCGCGTTGGAGAGCCGATCTTGCCGCGTTGGTGGCGGACAATCGACAAATGGACGCTGTCCTGCGTCTTTATTCTTTTTGGTGTCGGGCTTTTGCTCGGGCTCGCGGCCTCGCCGCCTCTGGCCGAAAAGAACGGTTTCACGGACCTGTTCCACTACGTCAAACGTCAGGCGTTTTTTGGCTCTGTCGGGCTGATGGTGATGATCGGCATCACCATGATGGACCCGGCGCGGGTGCGCCGTTTTGCTGTTGTGGGCTTTGTTTTGGCACTTTTCTCGCTGTTTCTTCTGCCCGCTTTTGGTACGGATTTCGGCAAGGGCGCGACGCGGTGGTTCTCGCTTGGCTTTGCCGCTGTGCAGCCGTCGGAATTCCTCAAACCCGCCTTCGTCATCACCTCCGCCTGGCTCATGGCCGCCGGTCTTGAAATCGGGGGGCCTCCGGGGCGGATGTATTCTTTCCTGATCACCTCGCTCGTCGTGGTCCTTCTGGCGCTGCAACCGGATTTCGGGCAGGCCTCTCTCATCCTGTTCGCGTGGGGTGTGATGTATTTCGTGGCTGGCGCGCCGCTGACGCTCTTGGTCGGCATTGCCGGTCTCGTCGTCTTGGGCGGCACCTTCGCCTATAACAACTCCGAACACTTCGCGCGCCGTATCGACGGATTCCTGAACCCGACGATCGATCCCACGACCCAGATCGGCTACGCCACCAACGCCATCCGTGAGGGTGGTTTCTTTGGCGTCGGCGTGGGCGAGGGGACCGTGAAATGGTCGCTGCCCGATGCGCATACCGACTTTATCATCGCGGTCGCTGCCGAAGAATACGGGCTGATCCTTGTGCTCGTGATCATCGCGCTTTACGCGACCATCACCGTGCGCTCGCTCTGGCGTTTGCTGAAAGAACGCGACCCCTTCATTCGCCTTGCGGGCACCGGGCTGGCCTGCGCTTTCGGCATTCAGGCTTTCATCAACATGGGCGTCGCGGTGCGGCTTTTGCCCGCCAAAGGCATGACGCTGCCGTTTGTGTCCTATGGCGGCTCGTCCTTGATCGCTTCTGGTATTGCGCTTGGTGCACTGCTTGCCTTTACCCGCACCCGTCCGCAGGGCGAGATCGGTGACATCCTGATCCGTCGCGGCCGCTGACAAAATAAAAGAGGTTCCAAATGACCCAAGCCCCCCTTCTTGTCATCGCCGCTGGCGGCACCGGCGGACATATGTTCCCGGCGCAGTCTCTGGCCGAGGTGATGCTGGCGCGGGGGTGGCGGGTCAAACTTTCGACCGACGCCCGTGGCGCGCGCTACACCGGCGCCTTCCCGCAGGCGGTGGAGATCGAGGTCATGCCCTCGGCCACCTTCGCGCGCGGTGGCATTGCCGCCAAAGCGATGGTCCTGCCGCGCATCATGGGCGGCGTGTTCAAGGCCATGTCGAACTTCATGCGCGACAAGCCCGCCGTGGTGGTGGGCTTTGGCGGCTATCCGGCGATCCCGGCGGTGGCGGCGGCGACACTGATGAAACTGCCGCGCATGATCCACGAGCAAAACGGCATTCTGGGCCGGGTCAATCAGGTCTTTGCCAAACGCGTCGATAAGGTTGCCTGCGGCACATGGCCGACCACGCTGCCCGAGGGCGTCGAGGGCGTCTACACTGGCAATCCGGTGCGCGGCGCGATTTTGGAAAAATACGCAGCGCCCTACATTGTGCCCGGCGACTACCCGATGGAAATCCTGATCATGGGCGGCTCGCAAGGCGCGCGCATTCTCTCCGACGTGGTGCCCGAAGCCATCGCGCGCCTGCCGGAGCGGATGCTTGCCAACCTGCGCATCAGCCAACAGGCCCGCGCCGAAGACCTTGACCGCGTGGTCGCGTTTTACCAGACCCAAGGCATTCAGGCCGATGTGCAGACCTTCATCCACGACGTGCCGAAGCGCATGAGCGAGAGCCAATTGGTGATCACCCGCTCGGGCGCCTCGTCGGTGGCGGATGTCTCTGTGATCGGACGCCCTGCGATTTTCATCCCCTTCGCGGCGGCCACCGCAGACCACCAGACCGCGAACGCGCGCGGGCTCGTGGAGGCGAACGCGGCGATCATGATCCCCGAAAGCAAGCTGACGCCCGAGAGCCTCTCCGAGCAGATCGAAAACGTGCTGAGCCACCCCGACGGCGCCTTGATGATGGCGCAGGCGGCGCTTTCTGTGGCGAAGCCGCAAGCGGCCGAGGAATTGGCGGCGCTGGTCGAAGATCTGGCTTTCAAGACAAAATAACGATGCCAATTTAAGGCACGACAGACGAGTGAGACGATAAGATGAACGCGAGCGTAACCAAACTCCCCACCGAAATGGGCCCGATCCACTTTGTCGGCATCGGCGGCATTGGCATGTCCGGCATTGCCGAGGTGCTGTTGAACCATGGCTATCGGGTGCAGGGGTCGGATTTGAAGGCCTCGAAAATCACGGATCGTCTCAAGGAATTGGGCGCGGTGATCTATGAGGGCCAGCGCGCGGAAAACCTCGAAGACGCCGAGGTCGTGGTGATCTCAAGCGCGATCAAGCCGGGCAACCCGGAGCTGGACGCGGCGCGTCTCAAAGGCCTTCCGGTGGTGCGCCGCGCGGAGATGCTTGCCGAGCTTATGCGCCTCAAATCCAACGTCGCCGTTGCCGGCACCCACGGCAAGACGACGACCACCACGCTTGTGGCGGAATTGCTCGTGGCGGGCGGCATCGACCCGACGGTGATCAACGGCGGCATCATCCACGCTTATGGCTCGAACGCCCGGATGGGGCAGGGCGACTGGATGGTCGTCGAGGCCGATGAGAGCGACGGGACCTTCAACCGTCTCCCCGCCACCATCGCCATCGTCACCAACATCGACCCGGAGCATATGGAGCATTGGGGCACCATCGAGAAGTTGCGCGAAGGTTTCTACGATTTCGTCTCCGGCATTCCGTTTTACGGCCTCGCGGTCTGTTGCACCGATCACCCGGAGGTCCAGAGCCTCGTCGGCAAGATCACCGACCGCCGTGTCGTGACCTACGGCTTCAACGCCCAGGCCGATGTGCGGGCCGTCAATCTGACCTATCTGAAAGGTGTTGCGCAGTTCGACATCGTGCTGGCCGCCGAGGATATGGTGATCGAGGGCTGTACCCTGCCGATGCCGGGGGATCACAACGTGTCCAATGCTTTGGCCGCCGTCGCCGTCTCGCGCCATCTCGGTATGAAGGCCGAAGAGATCAAACAGGCCTTGGCCGCCTTCGGTGGTGTGAACCGTCGCTTCACTAAGGTTGGCGAGATCAATGGTGTCACGATCATTGACGATTATGGCCACCATCCGGTCGAGATTGCCGCCGTGCTGAAAGCCGCGCGTCAGGCCTCTGAAGGTCGCGTCATCGCTGTGCATCAGCCGCACCGTTATTCGCGTCTGCATAGCCTGTTCGACGATTTCTGCACCTGTTTCAACGAGGCCGATGTCGTCGGCATCGCCGAGGTTTACGCCGCGGGCGAGGAGCCGATCGAAGGCGCCTCGCGCGACGATCTGGTCGCAGGTCTCATCCGCCACGGCCACCGCCATGCGCGCGCTGTGACCTCCGAAGACGATCTGGTGCGTCTGGTGCGCGAACAGACCCGCGAGGGCGATATGGTCGTGTGCCTCGGAGCAGGGACGATTTCCGCCTGGGCGCACAACCTGCCGGAGCGGTTGTCAAAGGGCTGAGGGGCAAAAGGCTCAGCGCTGCTTTGTTCTGACGCAGAGACAGAGGGGCTGTTCCGGGCTAATCTTGGAACAACGTCTCTGGAGACCGCCATGTCCGACCATCTCAAACGCCGCATCGGCCCCGGATTGCTCACCGCTTACGGCGTGGGCGTCATGGTCGGTGCGGGGATTTATGTCCTCGTCGGTACAGTTGCGGCGCAGGCTGGGATTTACGCGCCCTTGGCCTTTTTGCTCGCGGGCCTGATCGCTGCGCCCTCCGCGCTGTCCTATGCCGAATTGTCCACCCGCATCCCAGAGGCGGCGGGCGAGGCGGCCTATGTCGAGGCGGGCACCGGATCGCGGGCTTTGGGCCTGATCGTCGGGCTTGCGATTGTTGCGGGCGGGACCCTGTCGGCCGCCGCCGTTCTCAGAGGTGGCGCGGGCTATCTCACGGGGTTCGTTGACATTCCCCTCAATCTCGCCGTCGTCGGGTTGGGCCTCATGCTTTTGGCCGTCGCCATCATCGGCGTGCTGGAAAGCCTCGCCATGGCGGCTCTTTTCACTGTGATCGAGGTCATCGGTCTGGCGCTCGTCGTCTGGGCCGGGTGGCAGGCGCCCGTGTCGCCGGATTTCACCGCCCCTGCCGCTCCGTATTTTTCCGGCATCGGTGTCGCTGCGACGCTCGCGTTCTTTGCCTTCATCGGCTTTGAGGACATTGTCAACATGGCCGAAGAGGTCAAACGCCCCGAGCGCAGCCTGCCCATCGCCATCATTGGCTCGCTGATCATCACCACGCTGCTCTACGCGGGCGTCACCGTCACCGCCGTGCGCGCCGTCCCGCTCGAAGACCTCGCCGCCTCCGAGCGTCCTTTGGCGCTGGTTTACGAGGCGGGTGGGGGGCATGCCGTCGTGCTGTCTGCCATCGCCGTCACCGCCGCCTTGAACGGGGTTCTGGCGCAGGTTGTGATGGCCGCGCGGGTATTGTTCGGCCTTGGTAAGCACGGCGGGCCGCTTGGGGTCTTCCGCCACGCTCACCCACGGTTCGGAACGCCGGTTCTGGCCACCGTCTTGATCGGCGCGGTGGTGATCGGCGCGGCGCTTGTGCTGCCGGTTTCCGATCTGGCGGGCGTGACGTCTACGATCCTTTTGGTGGTCTTCACGCTGGTGAACGGCGCGCTCATCCTTCTGAAACGCCAAAGTCCCAAAGCGCCCTTCCGTGTGGCCGCTTGGGTGCCCGTTGTGGGCCTGATCTTCGCGCTTTTGGCGCTCGTGGCGTTCGCCTTTGGGGCCGTCTCGTGAGGGCTTTGTCATGAAAGCCCTTGTTTCCTTCGTCGACAATCCCCTGATAGCGCTCGCATTATGGGCGCTTGCCACCATGGCGCTTGCTCCGTTACCCTTGCGCTACCAGATTCTCCCCGGATCAGCGCTTTTGCTCGTGCTGCCCGTGGTGCTCATCTGGACCGGGCTGACCTATGGGGTGTGGCCTGTGTTGATCGGTTTAGCTGCTGCCGTGTCTTTGTTTCGAAAGCCGCTCAAGGTGCTGTGGAGGCGTCTTGTGCGGGGGATCAAATAGGAAGTGGCCGCTATGACCCTGTCCCTCACTCTGGCCTGTTTTTGGGCCGTGCTCGCCAATGTGATCGCGATGTTCCCGTCGCGCCGCCACCATTGGCCCGCAGCCTATGTGCTGATCGCGCTGGGGGTTCCTCTTCTGGGATTTGTCACCTATGAGAACGGGCCATGGATCGGGCTTGTGGTGTTTGCCGCAGGCGTGTCGATCCTGCGCTGGCCTGTGGTTTACTTAGGCCGGTGGATCAGACGAACCTTGGCGCGAGGCCCCGCAGAATGACCTATCCCACCCCCCGTGGCAAACTGACCGAGAACCGTGCGCTCGCCGATCTCACATGGTTGCGTGTCGGCGGGCCTGCGGATGCTTTGTTTCAGCCGGCGGACCTTGAGGATTTGCAGAGTTTTCTCGCCGCTCTCGACCCCTCCGTCGCCGTCTTTCCGATGGGTGTCGGCTCGAACCTGATCGTGCGCGACGGGGGTATTCGCGCCGTGGTGATCCGCATGGGGCGGGGGTTTAATGGCATCGAGATCGAGGGCAATCGGGTGACCGCCGGTGTCGCCATGCTGGACGCCCATGTGGCGCGCAAAGCGGCGCAAGCCGGGTTGGACCTGACCTTCCTGCGCACCATTCCCGGCGCCATCGGCGGCGCTGTGCGGATGAATGCCGGGTGCTACGGGTCTTATGTGGCCGATCATTTCGTCTCCGCCAAAGCCGTGACGCGGGACGGCGATATGGTGACGCTCACTGCCGAAGACCTGAATTTCCAATACCGCCAGACCGACCTGCCAAAGGGCTATGTGATCGTCGAAGCCACGTTTGAGGCCGAACGCGGCAATCCCGCAGAGCTTGAGGCCCGCATGGTGGATCAACTCGCCCGCCGCGATGCCTCCCAGCCGACCAAAGAGCGCAGCGCAGGTTCGACGTTTCGCAACCCGGCGGGGTTCTCCTCGACGGGTAAGGCCGACGATGTGCATGATCTCAAGGCCTGGAAGGTGATCGACGACGCGGGCCTTCGGGGCTTTTCCATCGGCGGCGCGCAGATGAGCGAGATGCATTCCAACTTTATGATCAACACCGGTGAGGCCACAGCACAAGATCTCGAACTGTTGGGCGAGACGGTGCGAAAAAAAGTATTTCAAAACGCCGGTCTCGCGTTACAGTGGGAAATTAAGCGCATCGGCGAATTTTCTGGCGATCCGATCCCGGATGGCCTTGCCGAAGCACAGATTTCCGAGGCATAAGTGCCTTACGCGCTCAGGGCAGGGCGTGTTTTCCCGAAAGGGAGCAAATCAGACCCCGAAACGGGGCGATTTTTCAAAGGGTCACACAAGATGACCCGATATGAAAAGGGCCACATAAGATGGCCCAGTGTGTCACGGGTCGCGAAAAGACGATCCTGTAAATTTGAGGCGAGTGGACATGTCGAGCAGGCAGTCCCCGAAAGTCGCGGTCCTCAAAGGCGGTCCCTCTGCTGAACGCGAGGTGTCTTTGTCTTCCGGTCGCGAATGCGCAGAGGCGCTTCGGGGTGAAGGATTCGAAGTGGTTGAGATCGACGCAGGTGAAGACCTGTGCGCTGAGCTGACGGCGGCGGCGCCCGATGTCGTGTTCAACGCACTGCATGGTCGGTTCGGCGAAGACGGCTGTGTTCAGGGTCTGCTCGAATGGATGCGCCTTCCCTACACCCACTCCGGCGTGCTCTCTTCGGCTTTGGCCATGGATAAGGAAAAGACCAAAGAGGTCTACCGTGCCGCTGGCCTTCCGATCGTGCCCTCCAAACTGGCGTCCCGCTTTGAGGTCGAAGCCGGTCATGTGATGGCCCCGCCCTATGTGGTGAAACCCTATAACGAAGGCTCCTCGGTAGGTGTCTACATCGTGCGCGAGGGCTCCAACGCGCCGCGCCTGTCGGATGAGATGCCTGCGGTGGTCATGGTCGAGCAATATGCGCCGGGCCGCGAGCTGACCTGTTCGGTGATGGGCGACAAAGCGCTCTGCGTCACCGATATTCTCACCGATGGCTGGTATGACTACGAGGCGAAATACGCCACGGGCGGCTCGCGCCACGTCTGCCCCGCCGAAATCCCCGAAGAGATCGCAGCGGCCTGTCAGGACTACGCGCTCAAGGCGCATCAGGTGCTTGGCTGTCGCGGTGTGTCGCGGACGGATTTCCGTTGGGATGAAAGCAAAGGCCTCGACGGTCTGGTGCTTTTGGAAACCAACACCCAGCCGGGCATGACGCCGACCTCGCTGTCGCCGGAGCAGGCGCAAAAGAGCGGCATCACTTTTGGCCAGTTCTGCAAATGGATGGTGGAGGACGCCTCATGCGACCGATAGATCCCACTGAATTTGCCAAAGGCCCGACGCTTGGCGGCTCCGCCCGCGTGTCCGAAGCCGTTGCCCGCGCCATCCGTGCGCGCCGTGGTCAGGGCGGCGAGACGGAGAGCGCGCCGCAGCGTCCGCGTGACCCGGCGCCGTCGCGAACCGCCTACCGGATGAGCCGCCTCTGGCTCACGCCGTCGTTCCGCTTTTTCCTCCGCCGCATCGCGCCGATCGCGGCGGTCGCGGCCTGCATCGGGCTTTGGTTTGCGCCTGAAGACAACCGCGAGGCCTTCATGGGGCAGGTCATGGCGATCAAGGCCGAGGTCCAGAACCGCCCCGAGTTCATGGTCAAACTCATGGCCATCGACGGCGCCTCGGGCGAGCTGTCCGAAGACATTCGCGAAGTCATGGCCCAGGATTTTCCGGTGTCCTCCTTTGACCTCGATCTGCCGGGGCTTTTGGCGCAAGTCGAAAGCCTGGATGCGGTCGAAAGCGCCGGGCTGCACGTTCGTGCGGGCGGCATCTTGCAGGTCGACATTGTCGAGCGCACCCCCGCCGTGGTCTGGCGCTCCGATCTGGGGTTGGAGATGTTGGATGCCGAGGGGCACCGTGTTGCCGCCTTGGGCAGCCGTCTGGATCGTCCTGACCTGCCGTTGATTGCGGGCGAGGGGGCGGATCGCGTTGTGCCCGAAGCCATGGCGATCCTCAAATCCGCCGGTCCCCTGACACCGCGTCTGCGCGGGTTGGTGCGGGTGGGCGAGCGCCGCTGGAACCTCGTTTTGGACCGCGATCAGGTGATCCTCCTGCCGGAGGTCAAACCGCTGGGTGCGCTGGCGCAGGTGGTGGCGCTGGATCAGGCCAAAGATCTTTTGGGGCGTGACGTGGCCGTGGTCGACATGCGCCGTCCGACCCGACCGACCGTGCGTCTCACAGAGGCTGCACAAGACGAATTGAAACGCCTGCGGGGCGTCGAACTTGGAGTGTCTTATCGATGACCGATTTGTACGAAGCCCAACGGGCCATGCGGAACATGCGCAAAGCCGCCCTGCAACGCGGTGTGATTGCCATTCTCGATGTGGGCAGCTCGAAAATCGCCTGTCTGGTGCTGCGCTTTGACGGCGAGCGTTTCATGGGCGGCGATGGGGTCGGGGCCTTGGCCGGTCAATCGTCCTTCCGTGTCATCGGCGCCGCCACCACCCGCTCGCGCGGTGTGCGTTTTGGCGAGATCGAAGCCATGGCCGAAACCGAACGCGCCATCCGCACTGCCGTGCAGGCCGCGCAAAAGATGGCGCAGACCCGTGTGGATCACGTCATCGCCTGTTTCTCCGGCGGCAGCCCGCGCTCTTATGGCATCGCGGGGCAGGTCGAGGTCGAATATGACACCGTGTCGGAACAGGACGTCGCCCGCGTGCTCGCCTCTTCCGACGTGCCGGATTATGGCAACCACCGCGATGTGCTGCACGCCCAGCCGGTGAACTTTCAGCTCGATCACCGCTCCGGCCTCAAGGACCCGCGCGGTCAGATCGGCCAGAACCTCGCCGTCGACATGCATATGCTGACGGTGGACACGGCCACGATCCAGAACCTTCTCTATTGTATCAAACGCTGTGACCTCGAAGTCGCGGGTCTGGCCTCTGGCGCTTACGTGTCCGGCATTTCTGCTCTAGTGGAAGATGAACAGGAACTTGGTGCGGCCTGTATCGACATGGGGGGCGGCGCGACCGACGTGTCGATCTTTATGAAGAAACACATGATCTATGCGGATTCTGTGCGGATGGGCGGCGATCACGTCACCTCCGACATCGCGATGGGTCTGCAAATCCCGCTGGCCACCGCCGAGCGGATCAAGACCTTTTACGGCGGTATCGTCGCCACCGGCATGGACGACCGCGAGATGATCGAGGTCGGCAGCGATTGTGGCGATTGGGAGAAAGACCGCCGCACTGTGAGCCGTGCCGAGTTGATCGGCATCATCCGTCCGCGCGTCGAGGAAATCCTCGAAGGTGTGCGCGAATGTCTGGATGCTGCAGGGTTTGAACATATGCCCAGCCAACAGATCGTTCTGACGGGCGGGGCCTCGCAAATTCCGGGGCTTGATAGTCTTGCGCCGAAAATCCTTGGTCAGAATGTCCGCATCGGACGGCCTTTGCGGGTCCAAGGCCTGCCGCAGGCAGCCACGGGCGCGGCCTTTGCCTCCGCCGTCGGTCTGTGCCTCTTTGCCGCTAATCCGCAAGACGAATGGTGGGATTTTGAGATTCCTGCGGAACGCTATCCGGCGCGGTCCCTGAAACGTGCGGTGCGCTGGTTCAAAGACAATTGGTAAGCGGTTGCAGCCCCTATTGCAGGTCGTGCGGGGGCTGTGATAAACACTACATATAGGCAGAAGGCCCGGGAAACGGGTCGGTTAGACATAAGGCACAAGAGCAGTGCCCGGACATGACAGCGATGCTTTGCGGCATCTCAGGCCCTCTTTGTAGGGGGCGAGGGGGATCGCCTCTTTTTGTATGCCCGAATGGTTAACCGCTAAATCTGGCCTCATGCGCAAAATCCCGCCGAAAATAGCGGCATTATACCCCATATTTTGTGGCATTCCCGTGTTTTTGGGATGACGCCGTAGACGAAACCCCATAATATTAAGGGTGAATAGGTAAAGTTTGCCCCGATTCACGGGGCGGGGACATCGGGCGGTTTGGGCAGAATGTGCAAGCGCCCCGGCACGAGAGAAAGCAGGCGGTACACTCATGGCTTTGAATCTGACGATGCCCGAGCGGGACGAGTTGAAACCCAAGATCACGGTCTTCGGCGTTGGCGGCGCGGGCGGCAATGCGGTCAACAACATGATCGAAAAGGCGCTTGAGGGCGTCGAATTCGTCGTGGCGAACACCGACGCGCAGGCGCTGCAACACGCCAAGGCACAGGCCCGCATCCAAATGGGGCTGAAAGTGACCGAAGGTCTGGGCGCAGGTGCACGTCCTTCCGTGGGCGCCGCCGCAGCCGAGGAAAGCATCGAGGCCATCGTCGATCAACTGGCGGGCGCGCATATGTGCTTCATCACCGCCGGTATGGGCGGCGGCACCGGCACGGGCGCGGCTCCGATCATTGCGCAGGCCGCGCGTGAGCTGGGCGTTCTGACCGTTGGCGTTGTGACCAAACCCTTCCAATTCGAAGGCGCGAAACGTATGCGTCAGGCGGACGAGGGCGTCGAGCAGCTTCAGAAAATGGTCGACACGCTGATCGTGATCCCGAACCAGAACCTGTTCCGCCTCGCCAACGAGAAAACCACCTTTACCGAGGCCTTCTCCATGGCCGATGACGTGTTGTACCAAGGCGTCAAAGGCATCTCCGATCTCATGGTCCGTCCGGGCCTCATCAACCTCGACTTTGCCGATGTGCGTTCCGTGATGGACGAAATGGGCAAGGCGATGATGGGCACCGGCGAAGCCACCGGCGAAGATCGTGCCGTGCAAGCCGCCGAGAAAGCCATCGCCAACCCGCTTCTGGACGAGATTTCGCTCAAAGGCGCGAAAGGCGTGTTGATCAACATCACTGGCGGGCACGACCTGACGCTGTTCGAACTGGACGAAGCCGCCAACCGCATCCGCGAAGAGGTCGATCCGGAAGCCAACATCATCGTCGGCTCCACGCTCGACAACGACATGGACGGAGCGATGCGTGTGTCCGTCGTCGCCACTGGCATCGACGCCACCGTGGTTGCCGAAGTGCCGGTGCCGCGTCGCCGTCTGGCCGAGCCGCTGCAAGAGCCGACCGTTGTCGAGGAAAAGCTTGAGCAAGCCGCTCCCGCAGCTGTGGCTGCCGCCGCCGCTGTCGAGGCCGCTGCCTACGAAGAGCCGGCCCAGCCGACCCTTGATGTCTTCGATCCGCAGGCAACGCATGCCCGTACTGAGGTCCGCACCTCTGCGCCGGAAGAGAGCTTCCGTGCGCTCGACGACGATCTGCCGCCGCCGGCCTATCAGCCGCGTCCGCAGCCCGCGCCGCAACCGGCCATGCACGAACCGCAGGCCGATGCTTTCGTGGCACCCCGTGCGCCCGCTCCGGGCACGCCGTCGCCGGAAGCCATGGCCCGTCTTCAGGCCGCTGTCTCCAAACAGCCGCGCGCCGACGTGCGTCACGAGCAACAGCAACCGCGTTACGCCCAACCGGCGGCCCATCCCGCCGCAGAAGCCAAACCGGCCCGTTTCGGCATCAACTCCCTGATCGGTCGCATGACCGGCCATGGCGGCGAAGAAGAGGCGCGTCATCAGGCCGCTCTTGCCGCGCCCGCACCGCAACCGCAGCAGGCCCGTTTCGGTGCCCAGCCGCAGGTGCGTCCGCAGGTGCATCAGGCCTATGACGAGGATCAGGACCCGAACCCGGAGACTGACAAAATCGAAATCCCGGCCTTCCTGCGCCGTCAGGCGAACTGATATAAAGCTGTGATTGGGGGCCTTTGAGGCCGAATGACCCTAAAGCGTTTCTCAAAAAACTTGAGGCACTCAATTTTTGAGAAACGCAGCACTATCAATTCAGTGTGGCAACGTTTTTCGCTCAATCTGAAACAGATTAAACGAAAAACTCTTTAGGTCACAATCACAGATATTACAGACCCTAAAAGGCCGCCTTCGGGCGGTCTTTTTTATTTTAAAACAATGCATTGCCGCGTTGCGGCAAAATCCTGCGCGGTTTTTTGCCTCTGCTCAAAGGGAGATGTTTCAATCCGTTACAAAGATTGAGTTGAGGTGGGGCGGGGGGAATGGTTATTTCAATATCAACCAAGCCCGAAGTGTATTTGGGCAGAGGTGAATAAAAAGTTAAAACATGAGGCACAAAGTGCAGAGCACAGTCGCAAAAGAAATTCGGTTTGACGGGGTGGGTCTCCACTCCGGGACGCCTGCGTGCCTTGTGCTTTCGCCTGCACCTTCGGGGCATGGCATCGTCTTTGTGCGCTCTGATCTCACTGCTGACGTGAATGCCCGCATTCCCGCCCGCTGGGACGCTGTCGTTCCCTCGCAGCTTTGCACGCTCATTCGCAACGAAGATGGCGTCGAGCTGTCGACCATCGAACATATCATGGCCGCGCTGGCGGGCTGTGGCGTGACCAATGTCATTGTCTCTGTCGATGGTCCGGAAGTGCCGATCCTCGATGGTTCCGCTGCCCCCTTTGTCGATGGCATCTTGGCCACTGGCCTCGTGCGTCAGGACGGTCCGGCGCGGGCGCTGAAGATTCTGAAACCCGTCGAAGTTGAAACCGAGAGCGCCACCGCGCGCCTCGAACCTTCTGAGGCGATGGAAATCGAATTCCACATCGACTTCGCCGATCGCGCGATCGGTGTGCAGGACAAACATCTCGTGATGGCCAATGGCGCCTTCGTGCGTGAACTGTCGAATTGCCGCACCTTCTGCCGTCAGGCCGAGGTCGATATGATGCAGGCCAATGGTCTGGCTCTGGGCGGTGTCGCCGGTGAGAACGCCGTTGTCTTCGATGACGACAAGGTCAACGGCGGCCCCTCCGGTCTGCGCCATGCGGACGAGCCGGTGCGTCACAAGATGCTCGATGCTTTGGGCGATCTCTACCTTGCGGGTGCACCGATTCTGGGGCGCTACGTCGGTCAGAAATCCGGCCACGCTGTGACCAATGCGCTTCTGCGCAAACTCTTTGCCACGCCGGGGGCCTGGGCCTTTGTCACGGTGGACGCGAAAACCGCGAAACGCCTGCCGGGTGCCGGTGTCAGCCGCGCTGATCTGGCCTTTTGCGCCTGATCTTTCGGCTCATCTTTCGGCTTGGGCGAGCAACAGGATAGCCCCACATTCCCGCGCATTTTACGACGTGACGATCACGTGACGACTTTTCCCGTCTAAAGGCGTTTTGCCTCGGATTTTTCTGTGCTAGGAGTGTGGGCACGCCCCCAAGGAGGGGCGTGTGGAACGGTGAGGGTAGGGCCTTTCATGACGGCACGAAAAACAGGTCATTTCGCAGTAGTTGTTGGATTTTCCATGGCTTTTTTGACAGCCTGTGGGAACAATGCTCCGACGCGCGATTTGGAGGGCTACCCGGCCGAAGAGATCTACGCCCGCGCGGAATATGAGATCACGCAAAAAGATTACGGCGACGCTGCGCAGTATTTTGGCGAGGTCGAGCGGTTGTACCCCTATTCCGACTGGGCCAAACGTGCGCTGATCATGCAGGCCTTCTCCTATCACCGCGACAAGGATTACGAGAACGCCCGTGTTTCCGCGCAGCGTTTCCTCGATTTCTACCCCGCCGACGAAGATGCCGCCTATGCGCAATACCTTCTGGCGCTGTCCTATTATGACCAGATCGACGATGTGGGCCGCGATCAGGGCCTGACCTTCCAGGCGTTGCAAGCTCTGCGTGCCGTGATCGAGCGGTATCCCGACACCGAATATGCGCGCTCTGCGATTCTGAAATTCGATCTGGCCTTCGATCACCTTGCTGGCAAGGAGATGGAGATCGGGCGCTATTACCTCAAGCGCAAGCATTACGCCGCCGCCACCAATCGGTTCCGCGTCGTGGTGGAGCAATTCCAGACCACGCAACACACGCCGGAGGCGCTGCATCGCCTGGTCGAAAGCTATCTGGCGCTGGGTCTTGTGGAAGAGGCGCAGACCGCTGGTGCGATCCTCGGTCACAACTACCAGTCGACCGAGTGGTATCAGGACAGCTACAAATTGCTGACGGGGCAGGGGCTTGAGCCGAAAGCCTTTGAAAACAACTGGCTTGGCGCGATCTATCGTCAGATGATCCGCGGCGAATGGCTCTGAGGCTCACACAAAAATGCTAAGAAGTCTCGACATCCGGGACATGTTGATCATCGACCGGCTGGAACTTGAGTTTCAGCCGGGTCTCAACGTTTTGACCGGCGAGACCGGCGCGGGCAAATCCATTCTTCTCGACAGTCTCGGCTTTGTTCTGGGCTGGCGCGGGCGCGCCGATTTGGTGCGCGCGGGTGCCGCGCAGGGCGAGGTGACCGCCGTTTTCGACCTGCCGAAAGGCCACGATGCCGAAGAGGTCCTGACCGAACTGGGCATGGACACGGACGATGGCGAGCTGATCCTGCGCCGGGTGAATACGGCCGAGGGGCGCAAGACCGCCTGGGTCAATGACCGACGCGTGTCGGGCGATGTGCTGCGGCGTCTGTCCGAGGTTCTGGTCGAGCTGCATGGCCAGCATGACGACCGGGGACTGTTGAACCCGCGCGGGCATCGGGTGTTGCTCGACACCTTTGGTGGCGTGGACACGCTGTTGGCGGCGAGCCGGACTGCGTGGAAAACGCTGGCCTCGGCGCGCAAAGCGCTGGCTCTGGCAGAGGCTGAACAGGCCGCTCTGAAAGAGGAAGAAGAGTTCCTGCGCCACGCCGTGGGCGAGTTCGACGCGCTGGCGCCGGAGCCGGGCGAAGAGGCCAAATTGGATGCCGAACGCCGCCTCATGCAATCTGCGGAAAAGATCGCCGCAGATGTCGCCAAGGCGCATCAGGCGATCTCCTACGATGGTGGCGAGGGCATGTTGTCGGACGCGCTCAAATGGCTCGAAGGGGCTGCGGAAAAGGCCGATGGGCGGCTTGATAGCGCCATCGAGGCGCTTGGTCGGGCGCTCAATGAATTGGCCGAGGCGCAGTCTGATGTCGAAGAGTGCATCGAGTCCCTGCGCTTCAATCCGCATGAGTTGGAAAACCTCGAAGAGCGGCTTTTTGCCATCAGAGGCTTGGCGCGCAAGCACAATGTTCTGGCCGATGACCTGCCAGCATTGGGCGAGGAATTTCGCAGCAAACTCGCCGCGCTGGACAGTGGCGCAGGCGATTTGGCGGCGCTGGCCAAATCGGTGACACAGGCGGAAAGTGCCTATGATGCCGCAGCGTCGGTTCTGACCGAGGCACGCCAAAAGGCCGCGTCAGACCTCGACACCCTCATGGCCCGCGAATTGGCGCCTCTGAAAATGGAGCGCGCGGTCTTTGCGACCGAGATCAGCCAGGGCGAGCCGGGCGCGGAGGGCCGCGACGAGGTGTCCTTTACTGTTGCGACCAACCCGGGCGCACCGGCGGGGCCTCTGGGAAAGATCGCCTCCGGCGGCGAGCTGTCGCGGTTTTTGTTGGCGCTCAAGGTCTGTCTGACCCGTGACCAGACCGGGGTGACGATGATTTTCGACGAGATCGACCGCGGTGTCGGCGGCGCCACTGCCGATGCGGTCGGGCGACGCCTCAAGGCGCTCTCGGACGAGGGGCAGGTGTTGGTCGTGACCCACAGCCCGCAGGTGGCGGCACTTGGCGGCCATCATTGGCGCGTGTCGAAGCGGGTCGAGGGGGGCGTGACGCTCTCTGAGGTGACGCCGCTGGACGCGGGCGCGCGAGTCGATGAGCTGGCGCGGATGCTGTCGGGAGATACCATTTCTGACGCGGCGCGGGAGGCAGCGAGATCGCTTTTGGCAGGCTAAATCAGCAGCTTAACCACCTTAATCAATCTGTAGCATCTGTCTGTCACACTGGTGCCCGTGAAGGGTAGCGAGTTTTGGGCGCGGAGTTTTCCGCGCCCGTTTGCTTTTCCGGGTCTTCTTACGGCACCAACTTGCCGGGGTTCAGGATATTCGTCGGGTCCATCGCTGCTTTGAGCTGACCCATGATATCCCAGGCGGCGCCATGTTCTGCGGGCATCAGGCCCTTTTTGCCGATGCCGATGCCATGCTCGCCAGTGATGGTCCCGCCCAGTTTCAGCGCGCGTTCGGCCATCAGATGCGCCAGACGTTTGCCCTCTTTGATCTCGGCCTCGTCACTGGGGTCGACCAGCAGGATCGCGTGGAAATTGCCGTCGCCGACATGGCCCAAGATCGGCCCGTGAAGCGGCGAGGCGGCGATGTCGGCCCGGGTCTGTTCGACCGCTTCGGCCAGTTTCGAGATCGGCACACAGATGTCGGTGACCACCGCCTTCGCGCCTTGGCGTAGCGCCAGACAGGCCCAATAGGCATGGTGGCGCATGGTCCAGAGCGCGGTGCGATCTTCGGCCTTGGCGGCCCATTCGAAATCCGAGCCGCCGAAATCATGCACGATCTCGCCAAAGGTCTCGACCTGTTCGGCGACGGTGGCCTCTGAGCCGTGGAATTCGACGAAAAGATGCGGTTTCAGCGGGAAATCCGCGCCGGAATATTTGTTCACCGCATCGACACTTTCGGCGTCCAAGAACTCGATCCGCGCCATCGGCAGACCCATCTGGATCGTCGCGATCACGGCCTCGACAGCAGGGGTGATGTCGTCAAAGGCACAGACGGCGGCGGAGATTGCCTCAGGCTGACCATGGAGCCGCACGGTCATTTCGGTGATCAGCCCAAGCGTGCCCTCGGAGCCCACGAAAAGCGAGGTCAGGTCATAGCCCGCCGAGGATTTGCGCGCACGGCTTCCGGTGTGAATGATGGTGCCGTCGGCCAAAACGACCTGAAGCCCGATGACATTCTCTTTCATCGTACCATATTTTACCGCCGTGGTGCCCGACGCACGCGTCATCGCCATCCCGCCAAGCGACGCATTGGCGCCGGGATCGACCGGGAACATCAAGCCGGTGCTGCGCAGCTCGACATTCAACGCCTCGCGGGTGATGCCGGGCTGAACCACGGCGTCCATATCGGCGTCATTAACCCGCAGCACCCGGTTCATGCGGTTGAAATCCACCACCAGACCGCCGGTTGTCGCGAGTGTCTGACCCTCCAATGAGGTGCCCGCGCCAAAGGCGGTGACGGGCACACCATGGGCGTGGCAGATTTTCATGATCTCGGAGACTTCTGCAGTGGTCTCCGGATAGGCGACCGCTTCGGGTGGCGTGTGCGGGAACCAGGTCTCAGACAGGCCATGCTGATCGAGTTCGGACTTGGATCGGGTGAGCCGACCCTCTAGAACATGGGAAAGCGCGGCATAGGCTGTGTCAAACATGGGGACTCACTTGTCTGTTAAGGCCCGGCGACCATAAAGGAGGCGGGCAGTCAGGGAAAGCGGATGCGCATGGCTGGGCAGGTTTAGGTGACTGTCGTTGCCTCAGGTGCCGAAAGACACGCTGAAAGACAAGAGGGGGACAGCAGGCAGATGGCCGAAGACAAGACGGCATATCCGGCGAAAGCGTTTCAGGACATCCGTGAAGGCTTGATCGAGGCGCTCGATCTGATGCGCCGTCGTGGTCCGAGTCAGATTCAGTTCTGGTTCATCGCGCTTCTGATCGGGATTGCCTCGGGCTTTGCCGCGCTGTCGTTTCGCAAGGCGATCGATTATTTGCAGGGGCTGTTTTACGGCACACATGACCTACGCCACCTGCATAGTTTCGCAAGCGAGCTGCCTTGGTTCTGGGTGCTGCTTTTGCCAGTGTTTGGCGGGCTTTTGGTCGGCATCGTGTTGAACTGGTTCACGCCAGACGGCCGCGTGCGCTCGGTCGCCGATGTGATCGAGGGCGCCGCGATGAATGAGGGCCGGGTGGAGAAACGCGCAGGCCTTGCCTCCGCGCTGGCCTCTCTCATCACGCTTTCGACGGGCGGCTCTTCGGGGCGCGAAGGTCCTGTGGTGCACTTGGCAGGGGTGATTTCCACATGGGTGTCGAACCGGCTGCATGCCGATGGCATCACCGGGCGGGATCTCTTGGGCTGTGCCGTGGCCGCCGCCGTTTCCGCCTCGTTCAACGCGCCCATCGCGGGCGCCTTGTTCGCGCTCGAAGTGGTGCTGCGTCATTTCGCGGTGCATGCCTTTGCCCCGATTGCCATCGCCTCGGTGGCGGGCACGGTGATCAACCGGATGGAATTCGGCGGTGTCACCGAATTCACGCTGGCCGCCGAGGGCGCCCTGACGTTCTACGTCGAATTACCGGCCTTTTTGCTGCTCGGGCTTTTGTGCGGTCTGGTGGCCGTCCTGATGATGCGGACGATTTTCATGGCGGATGATTTCGGCACATGGGTGCAGGAAAAGCTGCACCTGCCGCCGGTGCTCAGACCCGCTTTCGCCGGGCTCTTGCTGGGCCTCATTGCCATCCAGTTTCCGCATATCATCGGGGTCGGCTATGAGACGACCTCCTACGCGCTCACCGGGCAGCTCTTGTTGTGGCAGGCGATGATTTACACGGTGATCAAGGTCATCGCCGTCTCCATCACCATGGCGGGGCGCATGGGTGGGGGGGTGTTTTCGCCGGCTCTGATGGTGGGGGCCTTGACCGGCCTGTCCTTTGGTCTTGTGGCGACCGCGATTTTTCCGACCGTCTCCGGCACTGCGACGCTCTACGCGCTTGCGGGCATGGGCGCTGTGGCGGCGGCCGTTCTGGGCGCGCCGATTTCCACCACTTTGATCGTTTTTGAACTCACCGGCGACTGGCAGACGGGGTTGGCCGTGATGGTCACCGTGTCCTTGTCCACCGCTTTGGCGTCGCGTTTGGTGGATCGCTCGTTCTTCCTCACACTTCTGGAGCGCCGCAACGTGCATCTGGCGGCGGGGCCTCAGGCCTACCTCCTGGCCACCGTCCGGGTGCATCAATGCTACCGCAAACCCGACGCCCCGCGTGCGGCCTCGGAAGACGCCTGCCGTGAGCTGATCGGGCAGGGGATTTACCTCTCGCCCAATGCCACGCTGGAAAAAGCCATGCCTTTGTTTGAAAAGAACAATCTGATCTTCATCCCTGTCGTGACCCTGCGCGAAGACACCGGCGCCGAGCTACACGGTGCTTTGTTTCAGGTCGATGCATTGCGGGTGTTTTCGCGTAAACTGGCGGAAACGGCGGCGGAAGAGCATTCGTAAACGCAAAACGCGGACCTTTTGGCCCGCGTTTTCAATGAGTATTTAGACCAAGAAAAAGCTCAAAGCTGTTCGACAGCGGCCTTTTGCGCGTAGAAGGCGATGTAGCCTTTGACCTCGGCGGCGACCTCATTGGGCTCTTCATAGCTCCAGGCGGCGTTTTCGATCACCACGGATTTGGTGTGAATGTCGAAATGCTTGGCCGTGCCTTTGAACGGGCAGGCCGCGACCGTGTCGGTCTCTTCCAGAAACGCCATGGCAAGGTCTTCGCGCGGGAAATAGATCACCGGCGGGTAATCGCCCTCGGTCAGCTCCAATGCATTGGCGGTTTCGCCCAGAACGGCCCCGCCCGCACGCACCACCCATTTGCCCGCAGCGGGGCGAATTTTGATGTGATCTCCCATGTCGTCGTCCTTTTTATTTGTGTTGCGCGCAGCTTAGCCCCTTTTGTCCCAAGCTGGAAGCCAGACGGGCCTGAAAACGTCCCGTCAAAACGTCTTATAAAGGGGCGCCAAAACGCAGTTTTGTCGGTTTCGACAAGGTTTTAGCAGGCTTTGCATGTCAGGTATATGTCAGACGGGTGCAACCGCTTGTCTCAGCCAGGTTTTGGCATGCTCTGAGACACGATCCTTGAGCTTGTCCCAGACCTCTTCGTGATAGGCGTTGATCCAATCCTGTTCCCAGGGCGCCAGCTCGTCGGCGAGGATCAGGCTACGGTCGATCGGCACCCAGGTGAGCGTCTCGAAACTTAGCATATCGCGCGGATCGGCATCGGTCAGCTCAGGCGCCTCTTGCACCACGATCAGGTTTTCGATGCGGATGCCGTAGGCCCCCTCGCGGTAATAGCCCGGCTCGTTCGACAGGATCATGCCTTCTTCAAGCGGCAACATCGAGAGGCGGGAAATCCGCTGCGGGCCTTCGTGGACCGACAGGTAAGCGCCGACGCCATGCCCCGTGCCGTGGTCAAAGTCGCGCCCCATCCGCCACAGAGGCGCCCGCGCCAGCGCATCGAGGTGCCCGCCCGCCACGCCGCGTGGAAAGCGCGCGGTGGAGATTGCGATCATGCCCTGCAACACGGCGGTGAAAGCGGCGCGTTCTTCGGCGCTCGGATCGCCCAAAGCAACCGTGCGGGTGATGTCGGTGGTGCCGTCCTGATACTGCGCGCCGCTGTCGATCAGAAGGAGTTCGCCCTCTTTCAGTGCGCGGTTCGTGTCGTCGGTCACCCGGTAATGCACGATGGCGCCATTGGGTCCGGAGCCGCAGATCGTGTCGAAAGAGATGTCCTTGAGTTTCCCCGTGGCGGCGCGGAAGGATTCGAGCTGTTTCACCACTTCGATCTCGGTCAGGTCCTCGGGCATCTGCTCGGACAGCCAGCTCAGGAATTCGACCATCGCAGCCCCATCTCTGAGATGTGCCTCGCGCGAACCGGCGATTTCCTCGGGCGTTTTGCAGGCTTTCGGCAGAATACAGGGGTCCGTGCCCTCAATGATTTCGGCGTGTTTCAGCATGGTCTTGACCGCGAAGGGCGCGCTACCGGGATCGACCAGCACGCGGCCCGTCAGCTCCTCCAACGCGGCCCCGAAGGCGGCACGTGGCAGGATGGAAATGCGCGGGTCCGGGCCGAGATGGGCATATTTCGTCGCATCGTCAAACAGCATCAGCCTCCCGGTCACGGTCAGAATGCCAAAGGCCTGCACCACCGGGTTATGCGCAATATCAGAGCCGCGAATGTTCAACAGCCACGACAGGCTGTCGGGCAGGGTAAGCACCACCGCCTCGGCGCCCTGTGCGGCCACCGCGTCGCCAATCTCCGCGAATTTCTCCTCGGAGGTTTTTCCCGTGAGCTCAAAGGGTTGTGTCGCCACCGGCTCAGAGGGACGTGCCGGGCGGTCGGTCCAGATTTTGTTCACCAGATTGCCCGTGGAAATCAACTCCTTGCCGCCGCCCGTCAGCATCTGACGCAGGCCCTCGACCTCACGGATCGTATGCAGCCACGGATCAAAGCCGATCTTTTCCGCCGTCTCGCCCAAAAGCCAGCCGCCCAAAGACGTCCCCGGCCAATCGACGTAATCGAAAATCTTCGGATCGCATTGCGCGCGCACCTGAACCGTATAACGCCCATCGGTGAACACGGCGGCGCGGCCCTTGAGCACCACGGCAAATCCGGCCGATCCGGTGAAGCCGGTGAGCCAAGCGAGGCGTTCATCACAAGGCGCGACATATTCGCCCTGATGCGCATCGGCACGCGGCACGAGAAAGGCGTCGAGCCCGGCCTCACTCATCTCTTGGCGCAGCGCGGTCACGCGCGGGGCGGCCTGGTCGGGGCGGGAGGTCACGTCAAAGCTTTGGAACATTTTTCAATGGTCCTTCATTGCAGTTAAAATACTCAAATAGCGCTCAAGAGGCGCGGCGCATGCCCATCACGCGCGCGCGGGCCCGCGGGTCGCTGTCGAACAGGGACGCGAGCTGCTCCGTCATCGCGCCGGCCAGTTGTTCGGCGTCGGTGATGGTCACGGCGCGGTCGTAGTAGCGCGTCACGTCATGGCCGATGCCGATGGCCAAAAGCTCCACCTGACGGCGTTTTTCGACCATGGCGATCACATCGCGCAGGTGTTTTTCCAGATAATTTGCGGGGTTGACCGACAGAGTGCTGTCATCGACCGGCGCGCCATCGGAGATCACCATGAGGATCTTGCGCGCCTCGGGACGCGCCGTGATCCGACGATGCGCCCATTCAAGCGCCTCTCCGTCGATGTTTTCTTTCAGCAAACCCTCTTTCATCATCAGGCCAAGATTGGCCCGCGTCCGACGCATCGGCGCGTCGGCGGATTTGTAGACGATGTGGCGCAGATCGTTCAACCGGCCCGGTTGTTGCGGGCGGCCTTGGCTCAGCCATTCCTCGCGCGCCAGCCCGCCTTTCCACGCCCGCGTGGTAAAGCCCAGCACCTCGACCTTGACGTTGCAACGCTCCAGCGTGCGGGCCAGCACATCGGCACAGATCGCGGCGATCGAGATCGGCCGCCCGCGCATCGAGCCGGAGTTGTCCAGCAAAAGCGTCACCACCGTGTCGCGAAATTCCGTGTCTTTTTCGACCTTGAACGACAGGGGCGTCGTCGGGTTCGCCACCACACGTGCCAGACGTCCGGCGTCCAAAATGCCCTCTTCGAGGTCGAACTCCCACGAGCGGTTTTGTTGCGCCTGAAGACGGCGCTGCAATTTGTTGGCCAGTCGCGAGACGGCGCCTTTCAGCGGCTCCAACTGCTGGTCGAGATAGGCGCGCAGGCGTTCCAATTCGGCGGGTTCCGCCAGTTCCTCGGCCATGATCTCTTCGTCATGCGCGGAGGTGAAAACCTGATAATTCGGGTCGGCGTCAGAGATGGGCGCGGGCTGCGGCGGCTCGACGTCGCTTTCGTCCTGCGGCAGCTCGACCTCTTCGGAAAATTCATCCTCGGCCATGTCGTCAGACGACGCGGTGGCCTCCTGCATGTCCTGCTGTTCTTCCTGGGTGTCCTCGGAGCTGGCCTCGTTCTCGTCCTCCTGCTCCTGCTCTTCGCCCTGGCTGTCCGGCTCTTCTTCCTGTTCCTCGGTCTCGGCGGATTGATCCTCTTCCGGGTCGGTCTGATCCGGGTCCTCGCCCAGCTGATCGCCATAGCCCAGCTCTTCGATCACCCGGCGGGCGAGGCGGGCAAAGCCTTTTTGATCTTCGAGCAGGCTGTCGAGGTCTTCGAAGGTGTCCGTGGTCTGGCCCTCGATGAAATCGCGCCACAGGTCGAGCACGTTGTCGGCGCCTTTGGGCATCTCCCGCCCGGTGGCTTTCTCGCGCAGGTAATAGCCCATCGCCTGGGCCAGCGGCGCGTCTTCGCGTTTGGAGATGCCGTCATAGCCACGACGCATGGCGTCATGGCCGATCTTGGCGTCGATGTTCTTGCCGGTGCCGGGCATGAACCGCGCACCTGCCGCCTCGCATCGCGCGGTTTCCAGCGCGTTGTAGATGTCATAGGCCATCTGTCCCGGGGGCGCGTAGCGTTGGAACGTCGCCTGATCGTGGAATTTATGGCGCAAAGCCAAAGCATCCGCCGTGCCGCGCGCAATCAGCACCTCGTCTTTCGACATCCGGCGCGACACCTGTGGCAGGCGCACGGTATCGCCAGAAATCCCCGAGGGATCCATCGAATAAGTGACGGTCAAATCACCATCGTCGGCAAGGACTTTCGTCGCTTCCGCGAGGGCTTTTTTAAACGGATCGGCAGGGTTGTCTGAGGACTTGGTCATAGGCTCGTTAAATCATGCGTTTCGAGGCCGGGCAAGTGAAAGCGGCGTGCAGCGATGCGACCGGGGATGCGCCGAAAAAAGCGCCAGTAGTCAAGGGCGTCGCAGGGGTGCACAGGCTTTGCAGCCCCCGCGCACACAATGCCGACTTGAAGCTTTTGTTCGTGCGGATTTATTTAGGGGCCAAGCCACATCACCTCCACCTCCTCCCAAGATGTGCGCATGTAAAAGGAAGTCCCTATGTCCAATCCGAAAATTGCCATTGTTATTGGCTCCATCCGTGATGCCCGTTTTGCCGACAAACCGGCGCAATGGCTGTTCGCAAAAGTGAAAGAACTCAGCACCGAGCTCGATTTCGATCTCGTCGATCTGAAAGATTACGAACTGCCGATGTTCAACGAGATGGCCTCGAACCTCTGGGTGCCGTCCACGGATGAAAAAGCCATCGCCTGGCAAGAAAAAATGGCTGAGTATGACGGCTATATCTTCCTGACGCCCGAGTACAACTCCTCGATCCCGGCGTCGCTGAAAAACGCGTTGGATCAGGCCGGCAAGGAATGGGTGCGCAAACCTGCCGCCGTCTTCGGCTACGGCTCCGTCGGTGGCGCACGTGCCGTCGAGCATCTGCGCGCTGTGGTGATCAACCTGCAGATGGTGCCGGTGCGTTCCGCCGTTTACATCTCCGGCTCCGACTTCTTCAAAGTTTCGCCGCTGGGCGCCAACGCCGAAATGTCCGAGATCGAAGCGGGCATTCTGCCCTCCGTCGAAGCGATGCTGGACGATCTGACCTGGTGGACCAAAGCCACGAAAACGGCGCGCGAGGCGTAAGACTTTCTAACGATGGTATAAACCACGCACATGTAAGGCAAAAAGGCCCGTCATTTTGGCGGGCCTTTTTACGTTTTGGGGGTAGGGGTTAGCCCCCGAGGAGCATTCCGCGACATTGCCGCATGTTCTCGGCGGCCAGCGCCTTGGCGCGGTCCGCCTCCTGCGGGTCAAAGGAAAACCGTGA
The DNA here is from genome assembly GCF_048270365.1 of Celeribacter sp. NCBI lineage: Bacteria > Pseudomonadati > Pseudomonadota > Alphaproteobacteria > Rhodobacterales > Roseobacteraceae > Celeribacter > Celeribacter sp. The sequence continues at coordinate 203,479 of NZ_JBLWTA010000006.1, read as the reverse complement.
CACAGCCAGCAAGTCGCTCTGGGCCACATGGCCCGCGATGCGCAGCTCTTCATAGGCGGGCTCGGAGCCCGGCGACATGAGCGCCGCCAAAAGCTCCTGCATCGCCTGTTTCAAAGCATAGAGTTCCCGATCCTCATGATGTTGCGCCTCCGCCGACAGCCGTCCGGCGCAATAGGCGAATTGCCGGGCCAGAGGATCGTCGGCGGGCAGGGGGGCGGCACGCAGCGGTGCGGCAAAGGAGGCCATAAGACACAGAACCGCAGCCGTTTTTCCGATCCAGCCCAAGGGTTTGGAGCGGGTTTGGAAATGAGACACTGTGCGTGCGTGTCGTGTCATGGCCTTTGTCTGTCGTGGGAATGTTACATTGAGGCTAGGCGGGATTCGCCTTTCTGGCAAGAGTTTTGTATATACTTTGGCTATACCTTTCGGCTCAGCTCAAAATCAGGGCGCGGCACTGTGCGATCTCGACCTCGGCCCTTTGGCGGGCGATCGCGGCCTCTTCGGGCCGACTATTGAACCGCATCCGGGTCAGCAATTCGCTATGGGCAAATTTGGCGACCAGCCGCAAGTGCAGCACCTGGGCGCCCTCATCAACCGGGCTCACGGCCTCCAAAAGCGAGATCATCGCCAGCCGTTCGCGGGCGATCCGGTCGCTGTCCTCCTCGGCAAACATCCAACTGAATTCCAACTCCGCCGAAAACCGCCCGGCGCAATAGGCAAAGTCGCGCAACAGCGGGTCCGAGAGAGAGCTGTCCCGCGCCGTGAGGGCCGGGACGGGCTGGGCCGCAGTGAGGCTGATGACCAAAGCGGCGGTTATGACCGAGAGCCAACGCATGGGACCAGCGTGGCAGAAATTGGTTTCACGCCGATTAACCACAGCGTGCGTTGCGCCAATATCTTGATCCCAAAGAAAAAGCGGACCCGAAGGCCCGCTTTCAATCTCGAATATATGGCGCGTTTAACCCGCCACAGAGGCCGCCGACTCGGGCAGTTCCTCGTCAAAGCACCGCTGATAGAACTCGGCCACGGTCTGGCGCTCCAACTCATCGCATTTGTTGAGGAAGGTCAGGCGGAAGGCATAGCCGACATCGCGGAAAATCTCGGCGTTCTGCGCCCAGGTGATCACGGTCCGCGGGCTCATCACGGTCGAGAGATCGCCGTTCATGAAGGCCGTGCGGGTCAGGTCCGCGACGGTCACCATCTGGCTGATCGTCTTGCGGCCTTTTTCCGTGTTGTAATGCGGCGCCTTCGACAGAACGATGTTCGATTCCGCGTCGTGGCTCAGATAGTTGAGCGTCGCCACAAGGCTCCAGCGGTCCATCTGTGCCTGGTTGATCTGTTGCGTGCCGTGGTACAGGCCCGTCGTGTCGCCCAGACCCACGGTGTTCGCGGTGGCGAAGAGACGGAAATAGGGGTTCGGCGTGATGACTTCGTTCTGGTCGAGAAGCGTCAGCTTGCCGTCCGCTTCCAACACGCGCTGGATCACAAACATCACATCGGCGCGGCCCGCATCATATTCGTCGAAGACGATGGCGCAGGGATTGCGCAGCGCCCAGGGCAGGATGCCTTCCTGAAACACGGTGATCTGTTTGCCGTCCACGAGTTTGATCGCGTCCTTGCCGATCAGGTCGATCCGGCTGATGTGGCTGTCGAGGTTCACCCGCACCGACGGCCAGTTGAGGCGCGCCGCCACCTGTTCGATGTGGGTGGATTTGCCCGTGCCGTGATAGCCCTGAACCATCACGCGACGATTGTGGCTAAAACCCGCGAGGATCGCCATCGTGGTGTCCGGGTCGAATTTATAGGTCGGATCCATCGCAGGTACGCGGTCTGAGGCCTCGGCAAAGCCTTTCACCGTCATGTCGGTGTCGATGCCGAAAACATCGCGCACGGAAATGGTTTCGGTCGGTTTTGCGCTCGCGTCCATGATATTGCCCGTTCTGATTTCTCACTTACATGACTTCTTGCCCTGTCGAGGCGTCAGGTGCAAGGGGCAGTGCGCCGCAGAGTCACGCATTCTCCGAGGGCGCCCTGTGCAAAGCCTCACGACCCTGTGATGCGTTGTGATCTTCGCGCGGTGATCTGCCCTGTGATCCGTCCCGTAGCCTTTACAACCTCGACGCTGGGTCGGGGCATTTAAGGGAGAGACCTCATGAAACGCATTTTGATTGCCACCGCCACCGCGACGCTTCTGGCCACCACCGCATTTGCGGACGATCACATGGCCAAGAACCCGATGGTGGGCGGCGCCGAGATGTTCGCCGACAAAACCATCGTTGAAAATGCGGTGAATTCCGCCGACCACACCACGCTTGTGGCGGCCGTGCAGGCTGCGGGTCTTGTCGAGACGCTGTCGGGCGAAGGTCCGTTCACCGTCTTTGCGCCCACCAATGACGCCTTTGCGGCGCTGCCCGAGGGCACGGTCGAGACCCTCCTTGAGCCTGCAAACAAGGATCAGTTGACCAAAATCCTGACCTGCCACGTGGTCGCCGCTGACGTTATGTCCGAGGCGCTCGTCGGCATGATCGAAGACGACGGCGGCGTGCATGACGTGCCCACAGTCGGGGGCTGCACGCTCAAGGCTATGGTCAAGGACGGCATGGTGATGATCGAGGACGAACAGGGCAATGCCGCCACGGTGACCATCGCCGATGTGGATCAATCGAACGGCGTCATCCATGTGATCGACAAGGTGCTTTTGCCGGCCATGTAATCTCGCGCGGTTCATGCGGGGAGCGGGGTGCGTCTCAGGCGCATCCCGCTTTTTTATGTGCCTCTTTATGTGCTGCGGGTTGGCCTTTCGGGCGCTTCATGCCTACATACGTCCCAATGTAGTTTTTCTGTGGGGACAATGAGATGAGCGGTCTTCTGGCGCTTTTGGACGATGTCGCGGGGATCGCGAAAGTGGCGGCGGCCAATGTGGACGATGTCGCAACGCAGGCGGCGAAAGCCTCCGCCAAGGCCGCAGGCGCGGTGATCGACGACGCCGCCGTGACGCCGAAGTACGTCCATGGGTTCGCCCCCGCCCGCGAATTGCCCATCGTGGGCAAGATCGCTCTGGGCTCGATCCGCAACAAATTGCTGATCCTTCTGCCGCTGGCGCTTTTGCTGTCGAGTTTTGCGCCCTGGTTGATCATGCCGCTGTTGATGTTGGGCGGATCATACTTGTGTTTCGAGGGCGCCGAGAAGGTCTATCACCTGTTCAAACCCCACGCGCCCCATGCCGATGGCCAGCCCGCCAAGGGTGATCCGGCCCATCTCGAAGAGCAAAAGGTCGCGGGCGCGGTGAAGACCGATTTTATCCTGTCGGCGGAGATCATGACCATCATCCTCTCCGCCCTCGATCCGGGCCTTTCCATCTGGTTCGAGGCGGGCGCTCTGGCGCTTGCGGGCATCCTGATCACCGTGGTGGTCTATGGCAGCGTGGCGTTGATCGTCAAAGCGGACGACTTCGGGCTCTGGCTCGCGCGTGTCGGACGGCTCTCCGCCACCCGAGCCTTGGGACGTGGCATCGTGAAATTCATGCCGTTCCTGATGAAGCTTCTGATGATCGTCGGCACGGCGGCGATGATCTGGGTCGGGGGCTCCATCGTCATCCATGGCATGCACGAGCTGGGCCTGCATCGCCCCTATCAGGATATCCACGATATCGCCGAACTGGCCGCCCATGCGGTCGAAGGGGCCGCTGATTTCGTCAAATGGTTTGTCACCGCGTTTTTCGATGGCATCTTTGGCCTGATCTACGGGCTGATCCTGATTCCCATTGTGGCAAAAGTGATCAATCCGCTGATTGCGCTCTTCAAGAAAAAGCCCGCCACACCTGCCGGTCATTGATCTCAGGTCTTTAACGTCCTCCCCTTCAGTGCGGCGACGCTTGGGGGGAGGCCTGGTCTCACTTACAGGTCCTCGCGGAACTCGGGAATTTTCACCGCCTCGATGCGGGCTTTGAGAGCCGCTTTCTCGGCCGCTGCGGCCTCTGCGGGCATGGTGGAAACCATCGCCTCGAAGGACAGGGCATCTTCGGAAATTTCGAGCAATGTCGTGATCGCTTCGGCTTGCTCCGGCGTCAGGTCCTGCGCTGAGGGGGCGCGCATAAAGATCCTCATCTCTCCGTATAACCTCAGCATCGCTCTGGGATCCAAAGTGGCATCATTGAGCATATCCAAAAGCGTGTTGCGCATGAGAGAGGCGCAGGCTGTGCCATCATTGGCGTGGCACGGCAGGGAGCCGCGGGTGCTTTGTGACGTCGGCTTGACTGTTTTTAGGGTCGTACAGGCCAAAGCTCCGCCGCGCTGGCATTGATCCGTGAGCGTGGCGATCAAGGTGTCGGGGTCAGGATTTTGTGCCATGGCCTGACGCGTACAGCCCTCCATCACGCCAGCTTCACAAGACAAGCTCGCATAGCGCAAAGCTTTTGCATCGTTCTGCCGGGCCACGACACATTGCCGAGAGCCAGTGTACACGCCATTCTGTCTATAGACGTTGCATCGTCCAGTGGTCGTGGTCAGATACGTTTTGGCAACTTGCAGACAGGCCTCGCCATCGCTGTCGTTTTTACAACGCAAGATATTGGGACGAATGTTCTCGACATAATACGACACACGGATATCCGCGTCGCTAGAGGTATACCAAAAAAGCACGATCACGAGCACGCTGGCGACAAAACCGCTCAGAAGCGTTCTTCGCGCAGGGCTGCGGTCAATGCGCCGATATCTTCTATGCAGGATCACGGTGAGCGGGATCAATGCGACAATGCCTGCGAGAAGCGTAAATAAGATGAACATTGCAAAAAACACGGGCGGGCTCTCCTTGGAAATCTGTTGCGTGACCTAATATGTGAGCTGCGCGAAGGTCATCCGTGCGCGCCGGCCGATTTATTCTCATCACCACATAGAAAAAAAGGTGCGCCTTTCAGCGCACCGTTCTCATTGGCTTCAAAGTGTCATCACTTGAACCAGCGGCTTTCCTTGAGCTGATCCCAGGCCCAGACCACCTGTTGCAACTGCTCCTCTTGCGAACGGTCGCCGCCGTTCACGTCGGGGTGCAGCACCTTGATCAGGGCGCGATACTGTTTCTTGATCTCGGCCTTGGTCCAATGGTCCTTGGCCTCCAGAATCTCGATCGCCTGACGTTCGACCGGCGGCAATTTGCGGGTCGGCGCCGCCGGGTCCGATTTGCCCGGATTGCGCGTGGCATTCTCGCCCAGAACCTCATGGGCATCGTCGATGCCAAGACGTTCCCAGGCGCGTTGCTCGACCGATTTTTTGCCGAAAGGCTTGGTCGGGCGGTCGCCGGTCTGGGACGATTTATAGGCCGCATCCATCTCGGCTTCGGTCGCATTGGTGAAGAAATTCCACTGCAGATTATATTCGCGCACATGTTCCTTACAGAACCATTTGTACTCGTCGAGGTGATCCGGGGACCGGGGCGCACGATATTGGCCCGCTTCCTCACAGCCCTCCCATTCGCATTTGCGTTTGGAGGTCTCGAACGCGCCGGACATGCCTCTGCGGCCGCCGCGTCTGTTCTTTTTCGCGGACGATACTGACATATCAAAACCGAAGGGGTCTTTTTTATCCATCTGCCTCAACCTTTTCGACTCGGACGCAAGACTTTAGATGAGAACGGGAAAATGGAAAAGGGGCCGATGATGACAATTGCCGATCAAATGCGTGAACGTTTGCAAAATGCCTTTGCGCCCAGTGAGTTGCTGGTCGTGGATGATAGCGCGTCTCATGCGGGCCATGCCGGAAATCCGGGCGGCGACGGGGAGACCCATTTCAACGTGCGGATCAGATCAAGCGCCTTTGAGGGCCAGTCCCGCGTCGCGCGTCACCGCATGGTGCACAAAGCTCTGGGCGATCTGGTGCCCCGCATTCACGCCTTGGCGCTTGATCTGGATGTTTAAGCCCTGAGATCAGGACTCGCGGTCTTCGGCGATCTCTTCGGCCACATCGGGCGCAACCTTGCGGGCTTCGGCTCCGGCGCCTTTTTCGGCCTTCGCGGGGAAGGGCACGGAGGGCGGCGGCGTGGCGCGATCTGCGGCCAGCGTTTTGCGCGCAGGGGCGGTCTCGACCTCCGCGCCCTTCGTCTCAAGCGTGGCGGCCATCTCTGCGGCCGCGCTAAGCTCGCGGCGGAACACCAGAACCGTATGATAATTCACGGTTTTGGACGCGATCCCCGCGCGTTCTTCCATCGGCACCAGATCGGCGCGCAGATACTCCCAGCCCTCGCGACCTTTTTCGTTCAAAAGGCTTTGCATCGCCTGCGCGATCCGGGCTTCGGGCGTTTTCGCCGCTTTGGATTTCTCGCCTTTGCGCGGGGCGGGCAGGGTCAGATATTCGTAACGGGGCATCAGAGGGTCTCCTTGTTGCCCCCGGTGTAGCCGATCCCCGCAAGGGGTCAAGTGCGGCCCCATCACATACGCGTGGAACCGCTTTCCCGCACTCAAGGCGTAGCAAAGGTGCCGTATTCCGGCTTGTCGGTGGCAAAAACACCGAAATCGCTTTCGCGGCGGAAAATCAGCACGGCTTGTTTGCCCTCGACCCCGTTCAAGGTGAATTCGTCCGAGCGCAGATAGGTCCAGCCGTCGCCGGCCATGGCGTTCAAACGCACGGTGACGGCATCGGCAAGCCGCGCCTGTGGCGTCTGTGCGGCAGAACTGGCCTCGCCCTCATGAGGGGCGGGAATGGCGATATATTCGTAATGGGACATGGCGATCTCCTTCCTGTCATAGCCTTACGCGAGAGGGCTTAACGGAGGATTGACGCCGGTCTGTTGCGCTCAGGCGGCCTTGTTCGCCAGAGAAATCGACCGTCCGGCCTGTGCGGGTCGGGGCAGGGCAGAATGCGCCTGTTTCAGCCCTGCGAGATTGTCCGCGATCTCTGGCGGGAAGGGCACGACGCGCGGCCCTGACATGTCAATATGCAGGAGCAATTCCTCGGCGGTCGCCGCGATCCAGCCATCTTCGTGGTGGATTTCGTGGAAGAGCACCATGCGTTTCGCGTCAAAATCCAAAAGCTGCGTCTGCACCCGCACCCGGTCGCCGAGTTTCAGCTCGCGTTTGTAACAGATGTGCACCTCTGCGGTGTAGCTCGTGTGGCCTTTGGTCTTGGCGTAGGTCTCCCCCAGCCCGATCAGCGGGTACATCTGATCGCCGCCCAAATCCATGATCACGGCGTAATAGGCCATGTTGATGTGACCGTTGTAATCCACCCAGTCGGGGCGGACGTCGATCAGCGTGGAGATATGGGGCGCGGGGAGGGGAGCGGCGGGCATGAAGTGGGCTTTCTGTTGCGTTGCCCGCCAAGATCGGTGCTCAGCCATCGCAGGTCAAGCGGGGAAAAGGGGCGGTGGGCCGCCCCTTTCCGTCGTGCTCGTGGTTTCAGTGGCTGTGGCCCGCGCCCTCGATGATGGAGAGCGTGGGGGCCGGATGGGCCGGGCGCGCTTGGCCCTCTTGCGGCAGTTCGACCCAGGCGTTTTCGCCGCTCTCACAGGTCTGCACGACCGGGATATAAACCGTGTCCCCCGGCGCAAACGCATCGCTCACATAGCCGCGAAAGACGAATTCGTCGTATTGCCAGTCCTCAAGCGCCCCATTGGTCCATGTGATCGACTGTGCGCCCTCGCTTTTCGGGCCGTGATAGTCGTAGCTGCGCGCGTAGGGGCCGGTCTCGACCGAGACGTCCCAACCGGCTTTCGGCATCGGTTTGACCGACACGAGACCTTCCGGGATGTCGATCTTCACCGTGTGCGTGGCCTGCCCATCGCAGCCATGGCTGATGCGCATGACGAATTTGAACGTCGTCTCCGGAGCGGTCTCGCTCACGTCGAGAGAGGCATGTGCGGAGGCGGAGCCCGCCACAAAGGACAGGGCGAGTGCGGAAAGAACAGTGGTTTTTCATGATATGTCTCCTGAACCCGACGCCTTCATGTGCAACGGCGCGGGGGATTTGATGTCAAAGATGAGGGATCAGGAGATAAAGGGAGGTGCGCGGATCGGCGGCGTGGCGCCGGAAAACACCGCGTGCGGGAGGTTGGCGACGATCCGCGCCTGTTCGGTCCGATGGGACAGGCGCACCGGCAGAACGGGCTCTGTTGCGACCAACAGCGCCGCCGCGTGCAGCACGCAGAAGGGACAGACGGGGGCGGTGGCGCCGTGGTCCTCTTGGCCCGCACCGACGCCACAGATGTCGGACCAGCTCATGCCAGTCGGAAGCACCGCCGTGCTCAGCGGTCGCTCAGAGGCGATGAGGGCGGTTTGAAGTTGCGCGCCTGCGTGAACAATGCCCGCCGCCCAAAGGTGAACCGACAGCAGGCACAGGCCCAGCAGCCGGATCAACCCTTTGGGCAGGCGCATATCAGAGACCGAGTTTGGACTTGACCAGCTCGTCCACCGCTTTCGGGTTGGCCTTGCCGCCGGTGGCTTTCATCACCTGACCGACGAACCAGCCCGCGAGTTTCGGGTTGGCCTTTGCTTTCTCGACCTGCGCCGGGTTGGCGGCGATGATCTCGTCCACGGCGGCCTCGATGGCGCCCGTATCGGTCACCTGTTTCATGCCACGCGCTTCGACGATTTCCGCCGGATTGCCGCCCTCGGTGTAGACGATCTCGAAGAGGTCTTTGGCGATCTTGCCAGAGATCGTGTCCGCTTTGATCAGCTTGACGATTTCGCCCAATTGCTCCGGGCTGACCGGGCTTTCCGCGATGTCGGTGTCGTCCTTTTTCAGACGGCCGAACAGTTCGTTGATCACCCAGTTGGCCGACAGCTTGCCGTCTTCGCCGACAGCCACGACTTTCTCGAAAAAGTCCGCATTCACCGTGTCGGCGGTCAAGACGCCCGCGTCATACTCAGAGAGGCCGAAGTCTTTGACGAAACGTGCCTTTTTCTCATCCGGCAGCTCCGGCAGGCTTTTCGCGATGTCGTCCACCCACTCTTGTTCGATCTCCAAGGGCAGGAGGTCAGGGCATGGGAAGTAGCGATAATCGTGCGCCTCTTCTTTGGAGCGCATTGAACGGGTTTCGTTCTTCGCGGCATCGTAAAGACGGGTTTCCTGATCGACCGTGCCGCCGTCTTCGAGAATGGCGATCTGGCGGCGGGCCTCATAGTCGATGGCCATCTGGATAAACCGCGTGGAGTTCATGTTTTTGATCTCGCAACGTGTGCCGAGATGCGAGAAATCCTGCGTTTCCTGATACTTCTCATACTGGCCCGGACGGCACACGGACACGTTCACGTCAGCGCGCAGGTTGCCGTTCTGCATGTTTCCATCGCAGGTGCCCAAGTAGCGCAGAATCTGACGCAGTTTCAGCACATAGGCGGCGGCCTCTTCGGGTCCACGAATGTCGGGACGCGAAACGATCTCCATCAGCGCCACGCCGGTGCGGTTCAGGTCGACGAAAGACATCGTCGGGTCCATGTCGTGGATCGATTTGCCCGCGTCCTGTTCAAGGTGAATGCGCTCGATCCGCACCTTGCGGGCGATCCCGGGCTCCATATCGACCAGAACTTCGCCTTCGCCCACGATCGGATGATAAAGCTGGGAAATCTGATAGCCTTGGGGAAGGTCAGGGTAGAAATAGTTCTTACGATCAAAGGCCGAGAACAGGTTGATGTCGGCCTTGAGACCAAGCCCCGTGCGCACCGCCTGTTCGACGCAATATTCGTTGATCACCGGCAACATCCCCGGCATAGCCGCGTCCACGAAGGAGACGTTCGAGTTCGGCTCATTGCCGAATTGCGTCGACGCGCCGGAGAACAGCTTGGCCTCAGAGGCCACCTGGGCGTGAATCTCCATCCCGATGACGAGTTCCCAATCCTCTTTCGCACCCGCGATGGTTTTCACTTTCGGTGCGGCATATTCGAGATGGTCAAGCATGGGCGTGTCCCTGATCTGATCGAGCTTTTCTGGCGTTCTAGGCGGTCTCAGGCCCATGGGCAAGAGGGGGCGGGCGCTCGGGCTTTGCAAAGAGGGCTTTCCCGGGCATATATAGACAGCTTGCTGACAAAAGGTGATGTGGTGTGACGTCTGTGTCGAAAAGGATCGTTGGGGCTGCCTGCGCACTACTCATGAGTGCGGTCACATCTGTTTGGGCCCCTGTTTGGGCTTCTGACACCACCTCGACCATGTCCGCGCCGGTTTTGCCCATGTCGGCCAGCCCCGTGCCCCTCCCACGTCCCTATGAAATCCGCATGCCCAAGCTGCGCTGGAAAAATCAGGCGCGCGGCCCGGCGTGGACCCGTGCGGCGATGCGCGCGGTGGCCAGTCATGGGCAGGGGCTGATCAAAACCGTGCCGGGGGACATTCACAATTGGTGTCCGGGCTATGCCACACAAGACGAAAGCGGGCGTGCGGCGTTCTGGGCCGGGCTTCTCTCGACGCTCTCCTATCACGAAAGCACTTGGCGCGAGACGGCGGTCGGCGGGGGCGGGCAATGGTTCGGTCTGGTGCAGATCGCGCCGCCCACCGCGCGGCATTACAATTGTCGGGCGGGCACAGGCGAGGCGCTGAAAGACGGCGAGTTGAATCTGGCCTGTGCGGTCAGGATTATGAACAAAACCGTCGCCCGCGACCGGGTGGTCAGCCAAGGTATGCGCGGTGTCGCCGCGGATTGGGGGCCGTTTCATTCCAGCACCAAACGCGAAGACATGCGCCGCTGGTTGGCCGCGCAGCCGTTTTGCCGACCTATGCTGAAAAGCTCGCCGGTGCCTTTGTTGCGCCCGGTGTCTGAGGAGGGCGACTTGGGCTCTGACGTGAAAGCCGCGCTCAGCTCGCCTTTCTGAGCGACACATCGCGAAGGCCCCGAAGCGCCTTTGCCTCCCAGGATTTCAACTCGTACCGCGACAGCTCGGGCTGCGCGCTCTCGTATTCGAATTCCGGGAACAGCGTCAGGATTTCACACCGCGCCTCATCCGACACGGATTTCAGGGCTTCTTGGCCCGGATAAAGGCTTTCGGTCGGGCAGGCTTCGGCAAAGATGATTTGATGTGCGTCGAACAGCATGTGGTAATACTCCACCATACCGGTGCCATTGCCCCCCTCGACGATGCGGATGCTGTGATCGTTGACCAGGTGCTTGGCCGCGACCAAGACGTCGCGTTCGCCAAACAACACCTCGGCTTGCGGACCGCGCACCAGCATGCGGTGGTTCTGGCTCACCCACATGTCGCGCAAATTGCCGAGCGCGCCCATGCGGATCAGCACTGGTGCCAGCGCCCCCGTTGCGGGCACTTTGCGCGCGCCGATCCAGCGGATGGGCTGGGCCCCGTGATCCAGTGTGTTGACCAGATCGCCCTCTTTCAGCGTCTCGATAAAGCGCGGACCTTCGGGCGTGTCGATCAACGTGCCGCGGGTCAGGCAAACGGCGCCGTTGATGATCTCTTCGGCAAAGGTGTTGTTGTCGATGTTGAAATTGCCGTCGCCCTCATTGTCGACCACGCCATCGCCATCGTAATCCATGTCGGTCTCGTGATCGATCTGGATGATGGGATACAGATCGGTCAGGTCCTGACCCGGTGCGATCAACACGTTGTTGAGGCGCGGGCCCCCGTCGGAGGACACAAGCACATTGGCGTTGAAGCGCAAATAGGTGTCGCCCAGACCGGAGAGATCGCTTTGAATATTGGCCGTCTGGCCGGGGTTCATCGGCTCATAAGTGTAAAGCGCCGTGCCGTTCACGTAATCGGCGGGACTGTCATAGACGACGATGGAGGTGATCTGGCTGGACCCCGAAACTTCGCCATCCGTGACATTCTGGACGGTGATGACGATGACATCGTCTTCCTCGAACGGCATCGTGCCGTTGTGGATCATGATATGCCCGCCGTTGCCGCCGCTGCTGTTGGTGCCGACGGACACATTGTCGAGCAGCGAGCCGCCCATCACCAGAATTTCTTCAGTCGACATCGTGCAGGCCTTCTACTGGAGAGCGGAGGGCATGAGGCATCGCGTCTCCGCGCTTTGTGCGGGACGGTCCAAACTGTAGGGTCACGATGGGCAGGCCCATCACGATACATTCGTCTGTCGGCATGACTGCTCTCTGCCTGTATGTTCTGTCCGGCCAGGGCCGAACGATCTGCCTCGGGTGTCGCATCTTTAGATGGTGCAGATGCGGTCTTTTATTGTGCTCTGGTCAACGCCTTGTTTTTTCGCCTGTCCGGTGCTCTTTTGGACCTGAGACAGAGGTGGCGCTTGGCGCAGAGTATGACGGGGAGGAGGGCTTTCTGTCCAGCCCCGCTGCATTCAGCGCGCCGCAGCCGTGACCTTTGTGCCACCGCAGAGGCCAATCATCATCCGAGGAGGACCCCATGACCGCTTTGCGCCCCGATATCGACCCCGATGGATTGCTCGAATTCTCGGTCGTCTTCACCGACCGCTCGCTCAATCACATGTCGAAGGCCTTTCAGACCGTGATGACCGACATCCACGACACGCTCTGCGAGGTCTACAATGCCGACACCGCCGTGGTCGTCCCCGGCGGCGGCACCTATGCGATGGAGGCGGTCGCGCGCCAGATCGCGGGCGGCGAAGACGTCATGGTGATCCGCAACGGCTTTTTCTCTTTCCGCTGGTCGCAAATCTTCGAGGCGGGCGACATTCCGGCCTCGCAGACCGTGCTGAAAGCGCGCCGCACCGGAAATGAACCGACCTCCGCCTTCTTGCCCGCGCCCTTGGAAGAGGCCGTCGCCAAAATTCACGAGCTCAAACCCGCCGCTGTCTTCGCGCCCCATGTCGAAACCGCTTCCGGCATGATCCTGCCCGATGCCTATATCCGCGCACTCGCGGAGGCCGTGCATGAACACGGCGGGCTCATGGTGCTCGATTGTATCGCCTCGGGCTGTGCCTGGGTCGATATGAAGACGACCGGCGTCGATGTGCTGATCTCCGCGCCGCAAAAGGGCTGGTCGGCTCAGCCTTCTGCCGGGTTGGTGATGTTTTCGGAGCGCGGTGTCGAGGTGGTGAAATCCCGCCAAAGCTCGTCTTTCGCGATAGATCTCGGCAAATGGCTGACGATCATGGAGGCTTATATGGCCGGTGGTCATGCCTATCACGCCACCATGCCGACCGATGCGCTCCGCGCCTTCCGGGACGCCATGCTGGAAACCAAAGCCTACGGTTTCGCGAAACTCTCCGAAGCGCAATGGGAGCTGGGACGGCGTGTGCGTCACCTTTTGGCCGAGCGCGGTTTTAAATCCGTCGCGGCCGAAGGCGTCGAGGCGCCGGGCGTCGTGGTGTGCTACACGGACGATCCAATGATCAAAACCGGCGCGGCCTTTGCGGCCCATGGGGTGCAGATCGCGGCGGGCGTGCCGCTGCAATGCGATGAGGGCGAGGGGTTCTCGACCTTCCGTCTCGGGCTTTTCGGGCTCGATAAGCTCTATGACGTCGATGCCACGATTGCCCGATTGGAAGCGGCCTTGGACGCGGTGCAGGGCTAAGGGTTTCCTTTGTGCCCTAAATACTCATCCGGCCAAAAGGTTTTGAGTATTTGGGGCAGCAAAGGAAACCCACGCGATGCGTTTCAGCGCTTTCTCACGCGCTAACCTTAATCTGATTAACCTTAACGTGTGAGAAATATGAGGCAGTGGTGGCGGTAGAAAAGGGCGTGCCTTAGATCGGCCCGAGCCCCGCTTCCATTACCTTGCGCCGCACCGGGCGCAGGTCATGCACCGCTTTCAGCCCCAAAAGCCGCACCGCGCGCAGGATGTCGTCTTCAGATCGCACCACGCGGTTGAACAGATCGACCACCTTGGCTCGTGCGGCGATGTCGTGATGCCGGGTCTTGGCATAGGCATCCAGCATGGCCTGACCGCCAAGGTCGACCGGATCGTTCTCTGCCAGCGCCAGCAGCTCCGCCAGATCGTTCAAGGAGGTGTTCAGCCCCTGTGCCCCGATGGGCGGAAGCACATGCGCCGCCTCGGCGATCACCGCGACGCGTTCGCTCGACAGCCGGTCGGCGAGCTGGGTGATGATCGGGAAAATCCCCCGCCCGGACGCCAGTTCCAGCTTACCAAACAGCCCCGCAGAGCGCGTGGTCATCGTGGCGTTGAAGGCGTCGACGTCCATGTTCAACAGCTCGGTCGCATAGGGGCCTTTGTTCATCCAGACGATGGCAGAGGCATGTTTGCCGTCGATGTCGGCCAAGGGCACCATGGTGAACGGCCCGCCTTCGCGGTAGATCTCCGTCGAGACATTGTGATGCGGCAGCTCATGGGTGGCGGTGAAGGCCAGCGATTTCTGACCGTAGCGCGTGGTCTTGACGCCGATCCCCGCGGCCTCGCGCAGCGGCGAATTGCGCCCATCGGCGGCCACGACGAGTTTCGCGCGCAGGGTCGTGCCATCGGTCAGGGTGACGCGCGCCTCGCTGGTGCGGGTGAATAGGCTCTTGAACCCCACACCGTAGCGCAACTCGACATTCGGGATGTCGGGCACCGCACGGGCCAATTCGCGGCGGATCACCCAGTTTAGGAAATTCCAGCCAAAGGGCTCATCGCCGCTTTCGCGACCTTCGAATTGCCGCTCGGTGCGGATCACCGCAGGAGTGCCGTCTTCTCCGGGCAACGTGTCGACGATGCGCAGGGATTCGAGCGGCGTCGCATGGGGCGCCAGCGTGTCCCAGATGCCGATGCGTTGGAAAAGATCGCGCGCTGGGCGCAAAAAGGCGGTGGAGCGCAGGTCGGAACTCGCCTCGTCGCCTGTGATGACGGGCTCTGCGGGATCGACCATAAGGGTTTTGAACCCCGACGCCCCAAAGGCCGCCGCCGCGATCAGGCCCGCGATGCCGCCGCCAGAGACCAAGACATCAAAAGTGTCATTTGTCTGGGATGTCATGGCCGGATCTCCTCTGCATCTTCGGGCTTTGCCTCAGAGATAGGTGCAAAAGAGGGGATTGTCCAAGGGGCTACACGATCTGCGCGCCGCCCATTGGAACCGAAACTTAAGGCTCAGCGGCCCATGGTGAGCAGGATCAACACGAGGTAGATCACCGGCACGGTCGCCACGGCGGTCACGCCCAAAACCCAGGGGCCGATCGCGAAAGCGCCGTAGATGACAGCGGCCAGAACCGCGACAACCACCAACAAAAACAGAGCCACACCGCGCGGCGTTGCCTCGCCACCTTCATGGTGTTCATGGGCGTCGTGGGACGGGGTGATGTCGAGAGTGGCGTCAGTCATGTGCGTGCTCCGCGAGTGATGGGGTGCGTCTGTGTTGGATTTCGACCGGAGATACGTGAGGATGTGCCTGTCGTCACGGCGACGGTTTGACGCAGGCCATTGACTTGGATCAAGTGGGCTTGGGCGAAACTGCGGCAAAATTGCCGGGATCAGATCACATCAACTCGCGCAGGAAGCGCGCCAGATCGTTGGTGTGGTGATCGATATGGGGCGCAGGAGGCGCGAGGGGCGAGGGGGCGACATAGACCGTCTTCATGCCGAGCTTGTGGGGCACTTCGAGGTTGCGCGGATCGTCCTCGAACATCGCGGCCTCTGTCGGCGTGACGCCGTCGAGCCCCAGCACCGTGTCAAAGGCCTCTGCACGCGGTTTGGGATGAAACTCAGCATGTTCAATGCCATAGACCGCGTTGAAAATCCCGGTCAGCCCGCGCGCCTCAAGCACACGGTTCGCATAGGGCGCCGAGCCGTTGGTGTAGACAATCTTGCGCCCCGGCAGGTTGGTGATCGCGGCTTTGAGTTCCGCGTCAAATGTCAGGCCCGAAAAATCGATGTCATGCACATAGGTGAGATAGGGCAGCGGATCGGTGCCGTGTTTGGTCATCATGCCCGAAAGCGTGGTGCCGAATTCGCGCCAGTAGTCACTGCGCAGGCGGTTGGCCTCGTCCTGAGAGACATTCAATTCGCGCGCCACCCAATCGGTCATTTTGACCTCGATCTGGGAAAACAGCGCGGCTTCTGGCGGGTAAAGCGTGTTGTCGAGGTCGAAGACCCAGGTTTTCACGTGTGAGAAATGATCGGCTACCATGCGCCTGTGTTAAAAGCCCCCTTCGGCACATGCAAGCCGCCTCGTGTTAGCGCTTGATTGCGGGGGCACTGCATGGCTATGGTTTGGGCCTGCTCGGATGAACAAAACCCGCTGAGTCAAAAGTGAGCCAAAAGAGAGACCTGAGATGAAAGACCCGCGCGCGAGCCAGAAAGATGCCTATGGGCTGATCCTTGAGGCCATCGATACCGGCGTCTATCGCCCCGGTGACCGTCTGGTCGAAAGCGAGCTGGCGGAGCGGTTCGGTGTCTCGCGCACGCCAATCCGCGAGGCGTTGCAGCGGCTCGAGACCCAATCCATGCTCACCCGCGACGGGCGGTCTCTCATTGTGGCCTCTCTGGATCACAACCAGATGGCCGACCTCTATGTGGTGCGCACAGAGCTTGAAGGTCTGGCGGCGCGGCTGGCCGCGCGTCATGCCACCGCCGAAGAGGTCCGCGTGCTGCGCGATATGGTCGAGGCAGATCGCGCCCTCATCGGCCAGCCCGAGCCGATGTCACGCGCCAACCGCCGGTTCCACAAGCAAATTCACCTCGCGTCGCACAACAAATATCTCGTGCAACAGCTCGATCTCGTGCACCGCTCCATGGCGCTTTTGGCAACCACCTCTCTGGCCGCCGAAGGCCGCGGCGAAGAGGCGATCAAGGAGCACGATCTTATCGTTTCCGCCATCGAGGCGCGCGATGGGGAGGCGGCGCATAAGGCGCTTTCTGATCATATTTCGAAAGCTTTTGTCACCCGGCTGAAAATCGACGCGGAAAAAGTGCGTTAAGGGAAAGTGCCTTTAGGCACTGTCGCGACCTTTGTCGATTGGCGACACGCCCGGCACGAAGTCCGGTCTCTCGGCAAAGGCGGCCACATGCGCCCAGTCCGGTGCCCCCGGCGCGTTGACGGCGGGCGGTGGCGCAGGCGTTGTCAGCACGCCCAATTCTTCGGTTTGCTCTGGCGTCGGGCGGATGTCCGGCTGTGGTGCTGGACGCAGGCGCTCCGGGTCGAGGGCCACGGTCGCGGCGTCCATCGCGCGGCGCAGGGCGGGTGTTTGCGGCCCGCGTGACAAGTCCAGCCCAAAGGTCAATCGCCGTCCCGGAACCGGGGCCGAGCCGCCGCTTTCCGGTTGCAAGCCGTCAAAGACAAAGGGCCGCGCCGCTTCGGCCGCCTCGCGCAGAGGCATGGGGGCCTCGTCGCGGGTCGGGTAGAGGACAAGCGGCGCGCGCTTTTCATTCGCGGGGGCATTTCCGGGGGAGATAAGCGGCTTTTTCAAAACGAAAGGCGCGTTCTCGGCGGCCTCAGGGGCAATCGGGTCCGAGAGCACAAGGGGCGGCTCGGCCTCAGTTTCCTCATGAAAGCCGTGATCGTCGATGCCATGCGCGGTCTTATCCCAGTAATAGGGTTTCGACACGACCTCCCAGAGCCCCTTAAGTGCGGCGAGGGTTGCCAGCGGATAGTAGAAATGCAGCGTCGGCACCCAAGGCCAGAGCCATTTGTGTTTCGAGGTCGAGGTGGCGACCATGCTGGTGGCGATGGTGATCACTTCCGAGAACAGGAACACCGCGCCCAGAACCACCAAAAGATCATGCGGCAGCACCCCGCGCATCGGGTGCGGCAGGCCCAAGGGGAACATCCAGAAGGACCACAAAAACGGTGCCAGCACGAATTGCGACAAGGCGCCCAAGAACAGCGCCTGCACCCCGAAAAATCGCCACGGCCCCAGATCGCGCCAGAGCTTGCCGGGCTTTTGCATATGCATGGCGTAGGTCATCGCGTATCCCTTGAGCCAGCGCGAGCGCTGTTTAACCCAGGGCCAGAGACGGCAGTTGGCCTCTTCTTCGGTGACCGTATGCAACAATTCGGTGCGGTAGCCATGGCGCGCCAGACGGATGCCGAGATCGGCGTCCTCGGTCACGTTATGCGCGTCCCAACCACCGAGCTCCTCGATGGCATCGCGCCGGAAAAACAACGTGGTGCCGCCTAAGGGCACGGTCAGCCCCATTTTTTCATAGCCCGGAAGGATGACCCGGAACCAAGTCGCATATTCGACGGTAAAACAACGAGATAGCCAGTTGGTGCGGGCGTTGTAGAAATCCAGAATGCCCTGCACACAGGCGACTTTCGGATCGGCCTGGGCGAAATGCGCAGCGATTTTGTGGATCTGCTCAGGCTCGGGCGCGTCTTCGGCGTCATAGATGCCGACGATGGACCCGCGACAGAAATCCAGCGCGAAATTGAGCGCCCGCGGTTTGGTTTTGACCCCACCGCGCGGCACGATGATTTGCCGCATCCAACGCGGCAAATCGGTCCCTGCGATGGCCTCTTGGGTGACGGTGTCATCCTCTTCGACCACCAGACAGATGTCCAACAACTCGCGCGGATAATTCAGCCGGGACACGCGTTTGATCAGCCTCGTGGCGATCTCGCGCTCTTTGAACAAGGGCACCATGATCGACACGATGGGCAGGGCGGTTTTATTGCGTTTGCTTGCAAATGTGCTTTGCCGGGTCTTGGAATTTCTCGCCTGGGCAAAGGCGGCGGCGAGTTTGAGCGCGGTGGAGATCACCAGCGTGATCACCGCCCATGAGGTCAAAAGGATCGCCGCCGTCAGAGGCGAAATCAACGCGATGAGCAGGCCCAGAACCGCGAGAGACGACATGAGCCGCGTCAGCTTGCGAATGTCCATCTCGCGACAGCTCTCATGGGCCGCGACGCGGGTTTCGGCCTGTGACGCCAGACGTCGTTGACGTGATTTCAACAGCGCTTCGTGCAGCGCGGTTTCCGAGGTGACGGCCAGACGCACCGGGCCGAAAATCCCGGTCAAACGTGGGCGCAATTCCTCGAATTGTTCGGGACGACAGGAGGCGACCAGAACCGTGCCACCCGCCTGCCGCCAGGGCAAAATCCCACGCCGAAGGCATTCGTCGGCTCCGATGCGGTCGATGAGGCGCACATCGGGCGGGCTTTGATCAAAGCGGGCGATCTCGGCGTTGAACTGGCGGGCGAGTGCGGTGTAAAGCGCGCGCTCGCTGACCATGCCGTGGGCCAAAAGAATATCGCCGATCCGCGCGTCTTCACGTTGACGCATGGCGGCGGCGCGCACCAGATCGCCGGGGGCCAATTCACCCATCTCGACGAGGATTTGTCCGATCGGTTTGCGACTGCGGAGGCGCGGCGCGGGAGACGGGATCGGAGAGACGCGTTGAGTGGCAGACAGCACAAGAGGAGCCGCGGAGGTTCCGTGGCTTTTGAATGTCGGAAACTGTTGATGCCTGTCAAAGGACATCCGACCCCCGCTGTCTGCGGATCGGGCACATCCCGACCGCGTTTGGACACCTTGGAGGACGCTTGGTTAACAACGCGTTAACCGCGACTGTGAAAGTGGTAAATGCGGCGCTCAGGACACGAAAAAGGCGGGCAAAACCCGCCTTCTCTTAACCTTAATACCGTCCGCTCAGGCAGATCAGGCGGTTTCGCGCTCTGCCATAGCCGCCGCGAAGCGTTCGAACAGGTAGTAGCTGTCCATCGGACCCGGCGAGGCTTCGGGGTGGTATTGCACGGAGAACACCGGCTTGCCCTCGACCGCAATGCCGCAGTTGGAGCCGTCAAAGAGCGAGATATGCGTCTCTTTCACGCCCTGAGGCAGGCTCTGCGCGTCCACGGTGAAGCCGTGGTTCATCGAGGTGATTTCCACCTTTCCGGTGTCGAGATCTTTCACCGGATGGTTGGCGCCGTGGTGGCCGTGGTTCATCTTGATCGTCTTGGCACCCAATGCGAGGGCCAGCATCTGGTGACCGAGGCAAATGCCGAAAACCGGCAGGTCTTTGTCGAGCACACCTTTGATCATCGGCACGGCATATGCGCCGGTCGCCGCCGGATCGCCCGGACCGTTCGACAGGAACACACCGTCGGGATTATGGGCCAGAATCTCGTCTGCGGTGGCGGTGGCCGGAAGCACGGTCACGTCGCACCCGGCAGAGGCCAGACAGCGCAGGATGTTGCGTTTCGCGCCAAAGTCCACGGCCACAACCTTGAAGCCCTTGCCCTCACGTTTCGGGTAGCCATCCGGCCAAGCCCACCGCATCTCGTCCCACTGGTACGATTGCGCACAGGTGACGTCTTTGGCGAGGTCCAGCCCCACAAGACCGGAGAACTCGCGCGCCTGTTTGACCAAAGCTTCGATGTCGAACTTGCCTTCCGGGTCATGCGCGATGGCGACATGCGGCGCGCCCTGTTGACGGATCGCGCGTGTCAGACGGCGGGTGTCGATGCCACCCATGCCGATGCGACCGCGTTTCTCGAGCCAGGGACCAAGGTCTTCCTGCGCGCGCCAGTTCGACGGGTCGGTCGGGTCCCATTTGACCACCATACCGGCCGCGACCGGGTCCGTGGTCTCGTCATCCTCGGCGTTGACGCCGGTGTTGCCGATGTGCGGGAAGGTGAAGGTGACGATCTGTCCGGCGTAGGACGGATCGGTCATGATCTCCTGATAGCCGGTCATGGCGGTGTTGAAACACAGTTCTGCGGTGGTGGTTCCGGTCGCACCGAAGCCTTTCCCGTAGAAGACAGTGCCATCGGCCAAAGCCAGACAAGCGGTTGGATTTCCGGACTGTAGACCAGATGCCATGGCACGACTCTCCTATATGGGCAAAATTGGCCGGAACCTAAGGAAAGGGGCGGGCAGCGTCAAGCACTCGGGGGGCGATTTTGAGCTTAAATATAGAGTGTAATGATTTCAATTATTTATGGCATGTATCGCCGATGGTGAACGGTGCTTGAGCTTGGTCGCCTGTTTCGCTATGTTGGCGTCTTGCGACTTCACTAAAGCGTTTTGCGTTTTGTCTGAGGCAGGTCATCTGAGGCAGGTAAAAAGCGAAGCGCAGTGTTTGATATAACCGTAGTATGGCGTTTCCCGAAAAATCTGTCACTCAGGTTCTTCGTCAAACGCTTCAGGGGATGAGGCCCATATGGATATGCGAAGCCGGCTGAATGCCGCATTGAAAACGGCGATGAAGGAAAAGGACAGCGAGCGTCTGGCGACGCTGCGCCTGATCAACGCCGCCATCAAGGACCGCGAGATTGCGGCCCGTGGCGAGGGCGAGGATGTGGTTGTCTCTGACGACGACGTGCTGGGCATTCTCGGCAAGATGGTCAAACAACGTCAGGAAAGCGCAAAAGCCTTTGAAGAGGGCGCGCGTCTTGAGCTTGCGGAAAAAGAGCGGGCCGAGATTACGATCATCGAAGAATTCCTGCCGCGTCAGTTGAATGCCGACGAGGTCACCAAAGCCGTCGAAGACGCCATTTCTGAGACCGGCGCGGACAGCATCCGTGACATGGGCAAGGTGATGGGCGCTCTGAAGGCCAAATACACCGGCCAGATGGATTTCGGCGCTGCCGGGCCCATGGTCAAGGCACAGCTCGGCTGCTGAGGCGGTCAAAGCGTGTACATCATGAGAGGTCGCTTTCGGGCGGCCTTTTTTCATGCCTTGGGCGTTTGGAGTTTCCTTTCGCGCTGAATGCCGTATACCGCGACCCGTATCAAGTGAGGAGTTTTGCTATGAAAATGAAGATGTTGTGCGGCGCGGTGACCATGGGGGTTTTGGCGGGGTGCGATCCGACAAGCGTCACGCAATCGATGCACCCGGACTACGTCCGCCATGAGGTGACGTCGCAGGACGGCGAGAGCGAATATGCCTTTCTCTGTGCCCCACAATCGAATGAGGCGGCGACCAAAGCCCAGCTCGCAAAAGCGCGTCAGATGACGGATACCCATCTCGAAGCCAGCGCTGAGAGCATGTTTGAGCAGATGATGAGTGACGGTGATTTCACCACCTGGGACGCCTATAAGGTCACGCGCGACAGCCAGAAACAGGCGGATGTTTTCGTTAAGGCGCTGAAGGCCGAGACGGGCTGTGTCCTCGTCGAGGCGGAGTGATCTCGGCGCAGATCAGGCGCTTAATTCGACCGTTTTAGCTCTGACAACGTGGTCATGAGATCGCGATAAAGGCTTTGGCGCTCTTCCGGGCTGAGAAAAGCGCCAAGCTCCACCTCGCGCGTTTGAGCCGGTCCGCCACCTTTCATCGTAAGATACTGCTCCACCTTGCCCTCTTTCGGGTGGAGCGTCAGGCGCAGCCAATAGGGGTTGGCCTGCCATGTCAAAGCGGCGCCCTTTGCGGGCCAATGGGTCAGTTCCACACGATCGGGCCAGATCAGCATCTCTTCGCGCAGCCGGTCCCGGTCCGAACGCCTGAGCGCCACCCAAAGCGCCGCGAGTGCCGTCATCATGAAGATCAGCAGGACCCAAAAGGCGATGGTGCCGATGAAAGGCACCACGGGGATCAACCCGCCGCAGAACATGATCCAGATCGTGGCGGAAAAGCCTTTGCCCTTGAGCGAGCGATGCGGCCAGAGATCGAGCCGCAACACAGGCGCGTCCTCCTCAGGAGGCCGGGGCAGGGGCGTGATTTGATTGGGCGTCCAGCGATAGGGCATGGGGGAGATCGGTGCGTTTCCTTCACCTTAGGCCCTTCATGGCCACAGGGGAAGCGATGTCTTTGCGCCGCTCTATGAGGTGCGTGTGGTGGCCTGTGTCACAATGTCAGGCACCAGTCGCTATCCCCATCTTCGATCAGCATGCCGCGCGACTCGAAGGCGCCGATCCGCTCTGCGTCGAAAGCATAATAGGCTTTAATGCGTTGCGCCTGGGTGGCGTAAGCGCCGTTGCTGCCATGTTCGAGAATGGCCACGAACCCCGTCGAAGGGTGCGCGGGAAAAAGCGCTGCGGCGCTGGCTGCCTCCTGGCTGGTCCATTTGCAATGGGTGATGCGGTCGATTTCGGTGGCGAGCGCGTCGATCTGACTGCGCACGTTCATCGCGTCGGGATTGAAGAGCGGTTCCGGCGAGGTGATCAACATGGCGACACGGGTTTTGCCGTCGCGCGGGTCGTAGATTTTCGAGAATTGTGGCGGATGCCAATGGTCTGACACGAAGGTCGCCATGGGGGGCTCCCCGGTGTCTCGTGATTTAAAGAAAAACGCCAACATTCGCTTGCTCCTGACCGCTTGAGATCAAGGCTACTGAGGAAATCGGCGCAAACCGTGGCCGGTTGAGGGCAAAAGTTGCCCAATGTCTTAAACGGTTAACGGCGGATCGAGCGGGCTGCATGAAAAAGGCCCCGCATCTCTGCGAGGCCTCTCTTGATCCGGTGTGGCACTGTCTTAGTGCGAATGCTGGTGATCCCAGTCTTCGCGCTTCGGCAGCGTCTCGAACGTATGCTCCGGCGGCGGGGAGGGCAGGGTCCACTCCAGCGTGTCGGCATATTCGTTCCAGTAGTTGTTCTCGGTCACGCGACGGCCCGCAAAGAGCGTGTAGAACACGATGCCGATGAACAGGATGAAGGAGGCGAAGGACAAAAGCGCACCGTAAGAGGAGACTTTGTTCCACATCGCGAAGGCTTCCGGGTAGTCGATGTAACGACGCGGCATGCCCTGACGGCCCAAGAAGTGCTGCGGGAAGAAGGTCAGGTTCACGCCGATGAAGAAGAGCCAGAAGTGCAGCTTGCCCGCCCATTCCGGGTACTGACGGCCCGACATCTTGCCGATGTAGAAATAGATCCCGGCAAAGATGGTAAAGGCCGCCCCCATCGACATGGTGTAGTGGAAGTGAGCGACGACGTAATAAGTGTCGTGATAGGCCCGGTCCACACCCGCCTGAGACAGCACGATGCCGGTGACGCCACCGATGGTGAAAAGGATCAGGAAGCCGAAAGCGAAAAGCATCGGCGTCTTGAACTCGATGGAGCCGCCCCACATGGTGGCGATCCAGGAGAAGATTTTTACACCTGTCGGCACGGCGATGACCATGGTGGCCATCATGAAATAGCTCTGCTGCGTCAGCGACAGGCCCACGGTGTACATGTGGTGCGCCCAGACGACAAAACCCAGAACCCCGATCGCGATCAGCGCCCAGACCATCGGCAGGTAGCCGAACACCGCTTTGCGCGAGAAGGTCGCGATGATGTGCGAGATCAGGCCAAAGCCGGGCAGAACCACGATGTAGACTTCCGGGTGGCCGAAGAACCACAGGATGTGCTGGTAAAGGATCGGGTCACCACCGCCAGCGGGCTGGAAGAACGATGTGCCAAAGTTACGGTCGGTCAACAGCATGGTGATCGCGCCCGCCAGAACCGGCAGGGACAAAAGGATCAGCCAGGAGGTGACGAAAATCGACCAGGCAAAGAGCGGCACTTTGAACATGGTCATGCCCGGTGCGCGCATATTGAGCATGGTGGTGATCATGTTGATCGCGCCAAGGATCGACGAGGCGCCCGAGACGTGCACCGCAAAGATCGCCAGATCCATGGAATAGCCGCCCTCTGCGGTCGACAGCGGCGGATACAACACCCAGCCCACGCCGGAGCCCGACTGGTTGTTGCCACCCGGTGCAAACAGGGATGCGATCCCAAGCGCCACGCCACAGACATAGAGCCAGTAGGACAGGTTGTTCAGACGCGGGAACGCCATATCCGGCGCGCCGATTTGCAGCGGCATGAAATAGTTGCCGAAACCGCCGAACAACGCCGGGATCACCACGAAGAACATCATCAGAACGCCGTGATAGGTGATCATCACGTTCCAAAGATGCCCGTTCGGGTCACAGTTTTCGGCACCAAAGCCCGAAATCAGACGCGCGGCGGATTCGCCCGCTTCATTGAGACACATGAACTGAACGCCGGGCTCCATGAGCTCGAGGCGCATGTAGACGGTGAAACAGACCGAGATGAACCCCACGACGGCCGCCGTGAAGAGATACAAAATCCCGATGTCTTTATGGTTGGTGGACAGGAACCAGCGGGTAAAGAACCCCCGGTTGTCCTCGTGTTCATGCCCGTGAACGGCTGCGTCTGCCATGCGGTCCTCCCGACTAATGCGTGGTCATGCGTACAGTTTATGCGCTTGAAAGCGGTGTTGATGCGTCTCTCCGCCGCCCCCTTTTCGGGAGTCATATCGCGGAATTACCATTTGTCTTAGAGCTTCACGAAGACGAGAGCAATAATTTGGCGCATTTTGTCGCAATAAAAATGCAGCTTTGGGGCTTGAAACTTTTGTTTTGGCTCAGTTTGCCGGTCCGGAGGGTGTCTCGCTTGCGGTGGTTTCGGGCTTCGGCTTAAAGCGGTTCTGCTTAAACCTGTTTCCGGGTTTGAGCAGAACCGCAGTGCAACGTCGAAGCGGAGCGCGCGTTTCGGCTTTATGTGATAGATCAAGTTAAAGTCGAAACGCTTTAGGGTCGGCTTTTAACCGGAACCTGATCTGATGTTGTATTTCGCTTTTCGTCGTTTCGTCATTGCCAGCGGATTGACCAATCTGGCGGATGGGGTGGCCGTAGTGGCCTGGGCCTGGCTCACCTCTTTGCTGACCCGTGATCCTCTGATCATCGCGCTGGTGCCGGTGATGTTGCGCCTGCCGTGGTTTCTCTGTGCCATTCCTGCGGGGATCGTGACGGATCGGGTGGATCGGCGCCGGTTGATCGTGGCGATGGATGTACTGCGCGCCTTGGCCTTTGGTGGCACGGCTTTGGCGATTTTTTGGGCTCTGCCCTTGGCGGAGCCGCCCGACACAGGCCTGTCGTCACCTGCACTTTTCACCGTGTTGATCCTCGCGGCCTCCATCGTGGGGGTGGCCGAGGTTTTTCGCGACAATGCCGCCCAGACCATGCTGCCAAGCCTCGTGGCACATGACGATCTGGAACACGCCAACGGTCGGTTGTGGAGCGTCGAGATGGTCGGCAATGCCCTGATCGGTCCCGCTCTGGGCGCGTCGCTGTTGGCCTTCGCATTGCCTTTGCCATTTTTCGTCAACGCTTTGGCCTATCTGACGGCCATTTTCCTCGTCGCGGGCCTCAAAGGCACGTTTCGCCCGAAATCCAACGGCCCCCGCAACTGGCGTCGTGAACTCAAAGAGGGCTTCGCCTTTCTCAGAGACGCGCCGCTGTTGCGCGCACTGGCCTGGATCACCGGCTTTTGGAACCTGTTCTTTCACATGGTCCTGATCGCGCTGGTGCTGCATGTGCAGGAAAACCTCGGCGTCGAAGCGCAGGTCTACGGCCTGATCCTGACCGGCGGCGCCATCGGCGGTATTTTGGGCAGTTGGAGCGGCGGCTGGGTGGTCAAGCGTCTTGGCGCGGCCAAAACCGCGCAAATCTCGCTCATGGCTTCGGTGCCTGCGTTTCTGGCGATCGCCTTCGTGCCGGGGCCGGTGTCTTTGGCGCTCACACTCGGGGTGTTCGAATTCATGGGCATTCTGTGGAACACCGTCTCGGTGTCCTACCGCCAACGCACCATTCCCGACGCGCTTTTGGGCCGGGTCAACAGCCTCTATCGCCTCCTGGCCTGGGGGATGATGCCGGTCGGGTTGTTTTTGTCGGGCGTCATCGTGCGGCTGTTCGACGGGATCGTGCCAAGAGAGACCGCGCTGATCCTGCCGTTTCTCGTGGCCTCTTTCGGCGCATTTGTCCTCGGCCTGTTGGGCTGGCGGGTGCTGGGGCGCGGGTTTACCAGATCGCAGACCAGACCCTAGAAATGAAAAACGCCGCCCCCGAAGGAGCGGCGTCTTAAATGCTCACGCAGCAGGCGCTTATTCGGAAGCGGCTTCTTCTGCGGGGGCTTCTTCCATCTCCGCCGGTGCCTCTTCGGTCATTTCAGGCGCCGGAGCAACAGAGGCGAGGAAGGCCACGATGTTCGACGCGTCCTTGATCTTAAAGGTCATTTTCGAACGACCGGAGCCACCATGGGTGTCGATGAAGGCGGTCGGGTCCATGGCATATTCGACCAAGAGTTCCGGGGTCCAAACCATGCCGGTCTCGCCCACGGCGATGATACCGTCGCCGTATTTGAACCCGTCGACAGAGGCCACCGGACGGCCCACGACGCCGTAGAGGTTCGGGCCGGTCTTGCCGCCACGCACGATGGCTTCGCCCGCATCGTCCACAACCATGTGGCAGGCTTTGCATTTGTTGAATTCTTTCTCACCCACGGCAGGGTCGCCTTCGGCAACAGCAGCGGTGGAGGTTGCCAACAGGGCGGCGGCTGTGAAGGCAAAAAACTTATTCATAAGGGTCTCTCTCCCGATTCATGTGTCCCAACTCAGAATACCGAGTTTGACTGGTGTTACCAGCCCGGGCATCTCCTACTTTGATCTTACTCAAGTGCCGGGGCGCGTTTGGGCTTGATCGAGACGTTTGGCCGCAGGGTCACTCTGCAAAAACCGTCCCGAAGCTGCGTTTCAACGCCATATCCACGTCTTCCATCGTCACTGGCAGGCCGAGATCGACCAGAGATGTCACCCCATGCTCGCGAATGCCACAGGGCACGATGCCGTCGAAATGCGACAGATCCGGGTCGACGTTGATCGACAGCCCGTGAAACGACACCCATTTGCGGATGCGCAACCCGATCGCGGCCACCTTATCCTCGGGTTTCTGACCCAGTGCCGTGAGCTGTTTGTCATCGCGCACGACCCAAACGCCGACACGGCCTTCGCGGATCTCGCCCTTGATGTTGAACTCATCTAACGCGGCGATCACCCAGGCTTCCATGTCCTGCACGAATTTGCGTACGTCTTTCCCGCGTTTGCTCAGATCGAGCATCGCATAGGCCACGCGCTGGCCCGGACCGTGATAGGTGTATTGCCCGCCGCGCTTGCTCTCGTAGACCGGAAAGCGATCCGGATCGACAAGGTCCTCGCGCCGCGCAGAGGTCCCGGCCGTATAGAGCGGCGGATGTTCCACGAGCCAGATCAACTCATCGGCCTCGCCCTTGGCAATGGCCTCCGCGCGCGCCTCCATTTCGGCCACGGCCATGTCGTAATCCGTCAACCCGTCAGAGATTCGCCACTCGACCATATTGCGCCCGTCCTTGCCTGTGTCCGTTGCCTTGGCTCTGATCTAACGCGGCAAAGGCGCCGCGAAAAGGGGCAGGGGCTTTGCATTTTGAGAATTAAGGTCGGGTTTTCCATACCCCGTTGAGAGTTTCTTTAGGATTTGGCCAAAAACCTCTCAGAAGATCACGATCCGGTGATAGGCTTGGACATATGTGTAAAATGAGGGGGATCTCATGCGTATCAAATATTTCATCTCCGCGGCTCTGGCCTCTGCCCTGATGCTCGGAACCACGTCTCGTGTTCAGGCCGATGGCGGCGATTTCATTGCAGGGGCCGTGATCGGCGGCCTTCTGGGCGCGGCCAGTCAGCAACCGAAAAAGAAAACCACCACCTCGACGCGCAGCTATCGCCCGCGTCTGCCCTCCACGCAGGAAGGCAAGGAAATTCAGGCCTCGCTCAATTACTTCGGTTTCAACGCGGGCTCCGTCGATGGCCAGTTGGGGCAAAAAACCCGCAACGCCGTGTCTTCTTATCAGACCTATCTTGGCTATCCGGTGACCGGTCAGCTCTCGCCGTTTGAGCAGGAGTTGCTGATCTCGTCCTACAATCGCGCGCAGGCCGGGGGCATGCAAACGTCTCAGCTTGTGGCGGCCAGCCCAGATGGCACGCGCGGTCTTTTGAAGCAATACCGCTCCGAGATGGCCTCTGGCGGCGCCACTATGGCGGGCGCCCCGATGATGGCAGCACCCGGCACCACCGTGGTCGTGAACCCGGTGATGCCGCAAGGACAAGGAATGGGGCAGGGCACGTTGACAGCGGCCGCCCCTGCGCCGACCGCTCCTGCCGCAGGAGGCATGCCTGCTTTCGCCGCCGCCCAGCCGGAAGGCGCGATGCCGAGCTTCATGGGCAATGGCGCGACCGTGTCCTTGGCGTCGCATTGCAACAAGGTCTCCCTGATGACCAACACCAACGGCGGGTTCGTCACCGAGGCCTCCATGGCCGATCCCAACCAGGCGCTGAACGAACAATTCTGCCTGGCGCGCACCTATGCGATCAGCACCGGCGAGGATATGATTTCCAAGGTTCAGGGCTTTACCCCCGAACAAATCGCCCAGCAATGTCAGGGCTTTGCCCCCACGATGTCGTCGCAAGTCGCCGCCCTGTCGATCCAGCCGCGCGATCAGGTTTTGACCGACACTTCGGCTTTCGTGCTGAACTCCGGCATGTCGCCGGCGCAACTGGCCTCGACCGCGAAAATCTGTCTCTCCGTCGGCTATCGCACGGATGATATGGATGTGGCGTTGGCCTCGTCTCTGTTGCTCGTCGCCTTGGGTGAACGGGCGTACGGCGAGCTTTTGGGTCATCACCTGAGCCAAGGCGTCGGCGTCACCCGTCGCCCCGATCTGGCGCAGGCCTGGTATGGTGACAGCCTCTCCGCCATCGACGCCGGCATGCCCGCCGTCTTCGCGCCGGGGCAGCCTGAACGGCAGGGCCTCTTGCGCAAGGCCTCCATGTCCTTGAGCGGCGTGGTGATCCCGCAACCGGCCCCCGTGGTGCCCACCTCCGCACCCGCGCTGCCGAGCTTTGGTGTGACGGAATAAGTCTGGAAGTCTCTCGGGTTAAACCTCTAAGGCCGCCACGGGTTCTCCCATGGCGGCCTTTCTCATTCGCGCCCTGTAGACTGCGCAGCAAAGCGTCCACAAAAAAATCTGTCCGAGGGTCAATTTTCCTCTTTCCTTCCCCGAACCGCTTCGCTAAATAGCCCCTCACCAAGCCTAGACAGTGCGGTCGTGGCGGAATTGGTAGACGCGCAGCGTTGAGGTCGCTGTGGGGTAACTCCCGTGGAAGTTCGAGTCTTCTCGACCGCACCATTGGCTCTTTGCGAAAGCAAAGATGCCGAAACTCTCACAACGCTTTCATGTGTCAGTCGTTTTTGGAAAAAAACGATGAGAGCATTTGGGGCTAAGCTTTGCCTCTCTCCTGCACCAACATCATCTTCTGAAAGAAGATGATGGAACACACTCCCAAACATTAGCAGGCGGCAGTCGTTTTCGGCACGAAAACGATGAGAGCCTTTGTGCCCTTGAGTGCAGCCCACTCAACACCTCATCCCCCGCCATGCACCCAGACCAATGCCGCTTTGCGTGTTGGATCAAAGGCTTGAGGCCTCGTCTCTGGCGTGCCATTTGAAATCCATAGATCACAAGACAATGGACTTTCAAAATGTCAGACGCACATACACCCGAGGGCATGGAGCTGACGCTGCGCACGCTCGCGATGCCTGCCGACACCAATGCCGCGGGCGATATTTTCGGCGGATGGGTGATGAGCCAGATGGACCTCGCCGCCGCCATTCGCGCCAATGAGCGCTGTAACGGGCGCACGGTGACCATCGCGGCCAATGAAATCGTGTTCAAGAAACCGGTGAAAGTCGGCGATACGCTCTGCGTTTACACCGCCGTCGATCAGGTCGGGCGCAGCTCCATGGTGATCCGCATCGAGGTCTGGGCCCGGCGTGCCTATACGGCGCAGCGCGAACATGTGACCGAGGCGCGGTTCACCATGGTGGCCGTCGATGCAGAGGGCAAACCGCGCGAAGTTGGCCCGTCGCCGGAGCAGGTGTAACTCTTAGTCCAACGTGGTGAGCAGGGGCGTCAACGTGTCGATCCCGCTCACTGCCTCGCGCAATAGCGCGGCTTCGGGGCCGGTGTGTCGGGCCTGAAGCTTTACGAGCGTCGCGCGCGTCCGGGCCGGGTCTTCACGCAGATAGGCCAGGCGCATCAAGGCGGCCCGTGCGGCGCGACGATCGGAGTCGGAAATCGCCATTTCATGCGCTGCCATCCGGGGCTCCTCTTGATGTTCGGCCTCCCGATGGCACCACATCGCCGCATGACCAAGGTTCAACAGTGCCAAAGCGGCATCTTGCGCCTCGGTTTGCGCCCGCGCGGCGCGCTCGGAAAGGCGCACCAGACGCAGGGTCCGGTGATAGAGCCGCGCCTGCCAATGGCTGCGGGTTTGCAGCGCCTTCGGATCGGCGGCCAGATCGCTCAGATCATGTAGCATCGCGGTCATCAACGTGTCGAGACGGCGTTTCAGATTGGCGGGATAGATGGTCAGATAGGCCCCCATCGCGGCCACGGGGGCGGCGATCACGGCCAGACCGGCGGCGACGGAGGTCTCGAATGTGCCGGTCAGCGGCCAATGCGGCTGCGACATCAGCATCAGGACCATGTTGTAATCGAAACTCATCGCGACGGTTTTATGATGCGCCACGAACAGCGGCCCGATCAAAATGAGCGGCAGGGCGAAGAGGATCATCTGGGTCTCCGTCTCCGCCATCGGCCAGACCAGCCAGCGCAGGATCAAGGCGCCGATCACGCCGGCGAGTTGGCCTTGGAACACGGATTTCATCATCTGCGCGGGGTTCTCGAAGGTCGAAAACAGCGAGATCATCACCGACAGGCCCAAAAGCATGAAGGCGCCCACCGACCAGCCGGTCACCAGCCACAAGACGCCAAAAAGCAAAAGCGCGCCAAAGGCCCGTAGCCCCGCCTCGCGCGCGCCGGTCCAGTCCCGGTGCAAAACGACCGAGAGCGGCGCGAATTTGGCGGAGGCGGCAACGGACCGGCGTTCATGCGGATCGGCATGCCAATTGGCCAGCGCCGCGCCGGTGGTGTCGAGTGTCTCGCGCAGACGCGGCGACAGGCCGGGCGTCTCGGCGGAGGCTTTGAGGTCCGCGAGGGTCTCGGCGATGTTCTCGTCTGCCAGCGCGAGACTGGCCGCGCTCAGATGGCGGCGAAAGCCTTCGGGCTGGCTATCGCCATGTTTCCAAAGCAAAAGCGGGGTGGCGGCGATCAACAGCGTACGGGTGGCGCGGATGCTCTGACGCGAGCGGATGGAGCCTGCGGCATGCGGGTCCAGCCCCTCTTCGATGGCCGCGAGATCGGACAAAAGCTGGCGGCGACGCGTGTGCGACGGCGTGGCGGCGGCGGCCTCCGCGATCATATCGGTCAAAAGCGCGCGCACCTTTTGGCGCAGCTCGCCGGTGGCGGCCTTGGGCGCAAAGAGCGAGCCGATGAGGGTGGCGACGACGATGCCGGTCATGACAGTCGCCAGACGGTCGGCGCCGAGGCCCAGCACCTGATCCGGGTGAGCGGCGTCCAAAAGCGAGACCATGGCAGCGGTGTAACCGGCTAAAACTGTGCCATAGGCAACAAACCCACGCTGAAGATTGCCGATATAGGTACAGGCGCCGACCCAAAGCGCGAGGCCAATGACCAGAAGAGAGGGGTGAAGCTGCATCGACAGCACCAAAAGCACGCCCACGATCGTGCCGCTGATCGACCCCAGCCCCCGAAACAGGCTTTTCTCCCAAAGCTGGCCACGGGTCGGCTGCGAGGCGGCCCAGACCGTCATGGCGGACCATTGCGGATGCTCCAGCCCGATGAGCCAAGCGAGCACAAAGGCGATACAGGCCGCAATCGCGGTGCGGGCAGCAAAGCGCAGACGGGTGATGTCAAATCCATGGTTTGAAAGCCAGGAGAGGAGAGGGGCCATCATGTGTCTGCCTTCGTCGTCTGGGTGAGGGCGCGCTCGACCGTGATGTTGATCTTATCCATGGCACGGATCAGCGCGGCGACCTCTGTGTCGCTGAGATCGGTCAAAAGCGTGGCCTCGACGGCGTTCAAATGCGTCTTGATCCGGGCGACATCGGCGTGGCCTTCGGGCGTCAGATACAACAGCCGCGCGCGGCGGTCTTTAGGATCGACCCGGCGTTCGATCAGCCCGCGCTCGGAGAGAATGTCCAACAGACGCACGAGGCTTGAGGTGTCGAGCGCCAGTTGATCCGCCAGTTCTGTCTGGCTGATCCCGTCGCCCGCATCGAGATGCACCAAGGGCGCCCAGGTGGCATCGGTCAGCCCGGCCTCGGCCAGCTCGGCATGGATCACCTTGCGCCAGCGCCGCGACAGCGTGACGAATTGAAACCCGAAGAGGGTTTTGGCGGGGTCAGATTGGGGCAGGGTGGCGGGTGTCTGTGTCATAGATTGCATGTGCGTCAAAATGATTGGCATTGCAAACTATCTGCGTGCAAGTCGCCTGTGCATAGGATGCATGGCTCTTTTCGGGCGCGCCGGTTTCAAAGGCACCGGAAATCGCGTTACGCTGCGGTTATGTCCAAAAACTCTGACAGTCTCCCCCCTGACAATGTGCCGCTGGCCGTGGCGACGATTGTCGGGACCGTGTTTGCCCTGTCCTTGGGGGATGCCCTGATCAAGGCGCTTGGCGGCGCCGGTGGCATGGGGATTTGGCAGCTGTTTGCCCTGCGGTCCCTTCTGGCCTTTCCGGTTCTGCTGATCGGGGCTTGGAGCATGTTCGGGGCAAGCCGTTTGAGGCCGCGCGCGCTCCTCTGGATCGTGCTGCGCTCGCTGCTTTTGGTCGGCATGTGGATCGCCTATTACCTGTCGCTGCCGCTTTTGCCGCTGGCCGTTGCGGCGGCGGCTTATTACACCTTGCCGTTGTTCATCGTGGCCTTTGCTGCGCTCTTTGGCGGCGAAACGGTCGGGCGCCTGCAATGGGGCGGTGTCGCTTTGGGGTTTTTGGGCATCTTGTTGGTGCTCAGACCCGGAGGAGAGGCGTTTTCGTGGGCGGCGCTTTTGCCCATTCTCTCAGCGGTGCTTTACGCCGTGGCCATGATCTTGACGCGCACCAAATGCCGCTTTGAACACCCGGCGATCTTGGCTTTGGGTTTGAATGCCGCGTTCATTCTGGTGGGCGGCGCGGGGCTTTGGATCGGAAGCGGCATGACAGAGGAGATCCCCGGGTTTCTGACGCCGAAGTGGCAGGAGATGACCGGGACGCAATGGCGCAATCTGGTGCTTTTGGCCGGGCTTCTCCTTGTGGCTTCGGTGGGGACGGCGGTGGCCTATCAGGCGGCTTCGGCCTCGACCGTCGGCACTTTTGATTTTGCCTATGTCGGATTTGCAGTGATCTGGGGTGTGGTGATTTTCGACGAACGGCCGCAGGGGGCGGCCTTGGCTGGCATCGCGCTGATTGTCGTTGCGGGGGTCTTGGCCGTGCAAAGGCCAAAACCCAATTTGTCGTCACGCTAGACGCAGAGGAGGCCGGATTACGCCACCAAAAGCCCCGCCTCATGCGATTTGAGGCATTTGCGGGCGGTGTCGCCGTGATGCGTCGGCATGGAGCGCAGCTCCGGGAAGAGCGCAAACAATTCCTCGCGCGCCGGGTCCGTGACGCCGGTGAGCGAGTAATCCGAGACGTGGAAGCTTTCCGAGGCGGCTCCTTCGGCAAAGATCACCTCGTGGCGGTCGAACATCAGGTGGTAATAGGTCACCATGCCGCCCGGAAGTCCACTTTGAGCTTCGCGGATCGTCGTGCCGTTGATCAGGTGCTTGGCGGCGGCGAAGACCTCGGAAGTGCCGAACAGCATTTCCGAACGCCAGCCGTTCAACAGCATGCGGTGCTGTGGCGAAACGATCAGATCGCGGTCGTTGTTCAGGGCGCCCGCCTTGATCTCGATGGGCGCGAACCGACCCATGGCGGGCACCTCGCGCGCGCCGACCCAGCGCAGCGGTTGCACGCCGTTGTCCATGGTCAGCACCAGATCGCCGGGCTTCAGGTCCTCAACCGCACGGGCACCGTAGGGGGTCGCGATCCTTGTGCCCTTGCCGAAACAAATCACCGTTTCGATGTTGGTAAAGGTGATGACCGTGCCGTCGGCCAGCGTCAGAGATCCGCTTTCCGGGTCGTTTTCGTCATAGGCGATCGGTTTTGTCGACCAGTCGATGTCGAGGCCGGAGAGATCGAGCACATCGTTGTCGCCATCGCCCGGGTCCTCGGAGCCGTTGATGGTGATCGCATTGCCGTCCAGCAGGGCCGGGTCGATGATGATCGTATCATTGCCGGTGCCGGCGTAGATCGTGTCGCCGCCGCCCGCGTAGATCGTGTCGTTGCCCGCACCACCGTCGACGATGTCCGCCCCTTCGCCGCCGAAGATGGTGTCATCGCCTTCCTCGCCGAAGAGAATGTCGTCGCCGGTGCCGCCCAGAATGGTGTCGTCCCCTGCGCCGCCGTAGATCGTGTCGTTGCCCGCACCACCATCGAGGTAGTCGTCGAAATCGTTGACATTGGCGAGGTCGATATCGTCGATCAGGTCGTCGCCGTCGCCACCATAGACCGTGTCGCCTTCACCGGTTTCCGCGTTGCCCGAGCCGTAGAAAATCGTGTCGTTGCCGTCGCCGCCATCGATGGTGTCGGCGCCGGAGCCGCCTTCGATGTAGTCATCGCCCGCGCCGCCGTAGATTTCGTCGTCGCCCTCTTCGCCGTAAAGCTCGTCATCGCCGCCCGCGCCATCGAGGTAATCGTTGCCCGCGCCGCCGTAGAAAATGTTGGTAAAGGAATTTTCGCCATCGGTGCTTTCCCCGTCGAAGCCGATGAGCGTGTCGTCGTAATCCGACCCGATGAGGCCGTCGATGCCCGAACCGCTGTCGCCCTCGGCGTCGCCACCCGAGTATGTGCCAGTGCCGAGATCGACATTGACGCCTTCGGAGCTGTTGGAATAGTCGATCGTGTCCTGACCTGCGCCACCATCCATGTAGTCGGAGCCTTCGCCCCCGATGAAAGTGTCATCGCCGGCTTCGCCATACATCGTATCATTGCCGACGCCGCCTTCGATGATGTCATCGCCTGCGCCACCATAGATCACATCGTCGCCGAGGCCTGCGTCGATGGTGTCATCGCCGTCGCCCGCCTCAATGGTGTCATCGTATTCGGTCTGGATCACATCGAAGTTGACGTCGGAGATATGGATCGCCTGTTGCTGCGTGCCATTGTTGCCGTAGTCGATGGTGATGCTGGAGACGGGGCCGGGGATGGTCACGAGGATCGCGCCGGAGGCATCGTCGGGGTTGACGAAATTCGCATCCGCCGTGCCGGTCGCTGTGTCGCCAGAGACGCTGACCTCGCCCTCGGGCGTGATGGTCAAGGTGACGGTGTTGCCCTCGGCATCCACGGCTGTGATCGTGACCGTGTCAACGAAGGTATATGTGTCCAGGTCGGAAATACGGAAGGTAACGTTTTCCACCTCGCCCAGAACATCGCTTTGGGTCGAGGAGAAATCGAGCGTGACCGACGAGGTGTCTCCACTGTTGCCGGAGCCCCAGAGGCGCAGCGAGCTGTTGTCGGAGAAATCCCCGTTCTCCGTGTAGATGGTCTCGTTGGAAATGGTGCCGGTGTTGTTGCCGTTGGTTTCCGTATAGCCGATGTCGACCTGTACACCATTGATGACGGTGGACATGCCGCCCTCGATCGAGGAGTTGTCGGCGGCCAGATCGTCCCAGCTCAGCGTGCTCTCTAAGGTGGTGGTTCCATCGACCATTTCGCCATGCGGGTCGCCGGTGTAATTCGTGTCAATCGTGTCGTTGCCGTCCGTGCCGCTGACGACCCCGTCGGGCAACTCGGCGGTCGAGATGTAATCCGCATAGCTGAAACTCGGCGCCGTGCCGTTCGACGAGCCGGGATTGGAGTTGTAGTTAACGATCTGATATTGATGCCCGTCGATCAGCGGTTGTTCGGAGACGGTATAATTGCCGCGCGCGTCGCCGTCTTCGACCTCGAATTGGATGACCTGAAAGGTTTCGCCGGTGTTCAGATCCGTGACGGTCCAGACCAGTTCCGCATCGACATCCGCATTTGTCGAAGAATTGCCGCCGATGCTGACATTCGCCGTGGCGGTTTCGCCATAGCTCCCGCCTGCGTTGTCGTCTGTCAAAACAGCGTTGTTGTCTGTGACAGCTGCCGTGCCCGTAGGGCCGCCTCCGGAATAAGTAAAGCGGGATCCCGTCGTCGTGCTGAACACGCCGCTCGGGTTGAAATTATACACTTCCAGTTCATAAACGGGCATCGGATCACTCGTCTCAACTTGCTGGCCCGGTTGCCGCAAGGATCGTTTCACCTGCGTCCGGGCGTCTTGGTTAATGATGGCTTGAAAAACCGGATGCCGTTTCTTTGTGGCATAAATAGGGCAAGCTCGGGTCAAACCTATGAAAACACTCGGAGACCATGAGAATTGTTTCTTATCAAGAAGCAATGGACCGGGTGAGTTTCCAGACCGCTGTCTAGATCATTTTGGGGCCACTTTGCAAGTCACACATTGAGCTATCGTGGTGGTTCCGGCGTGTTTTTGAGGGCTTTTCGCCCCTGATTTTCGCCTCTGATTTTCGCTTCTGACTTTCTGTGCGAATTTGCCTCAAATGCGAGGTAAAAACGGTTTCCTCTTCAGGGAATGTAAGGGGTGCAGGGGTAAGATGCTCAAGACCTTTGAGGTTCGATACCCGGTGCAGGGCCGTGCAACAGGTGGCTCTGTCGCGTCCGCAGGTTTCGAAGCCAAGGGACAAATCAGGACGCTTGCGTCCGAATGGGTGATTTGCGGGTGGCCGTGATCGGTGGCCGTGATTGGTGACCGTGATTGGTGACCGTGAATATTTGGGACTGTTTCTATGCCGACGAACATGCTTCAAGGCTATAATATTTATGATTTTTCGACCTCGACAGGGTCGATCTATGTCGGCCCCGGCGATACGATTGCGCTCAATCCGGGATGGGATCCTTCCGTCAATTCTCTGTCTATCGCAGTCACCGATGACGATGCGGTCTTCGATGGCGACGAGTATGCCGATGAGACGGGCGATGATAGCTCGCAATCCGCCGTCATTCAGAACGCTTCAGGCACCACCCAGGCCTCCGGTCAGGCCTATCTGGACGAGCGCATCACACTCTCGGATGGCGAGGGCAACGTCATTCATGTCTACACGGTGGAAATCAACGGCACGCTTCAGGGGGTGATTTCAGACCCTGCGCTGGTGCCCGGCGTCACCTATACGGTCATCTCGATTGACAACGTCGATGCCGCCTCAGGCACCGCGCCGGCCTATGCCGATATCGCCACCTCGCACTATGACCCGGATCAGGGCGTCTATTACGATGGCGGCGCCAATGACGACAAGTTGACCACTGGCGCGGGCGACGACACGATTGAGGCGGGCGCGGGCGCCGACTGGGTCGAGGCAGAAGACGGCAACGACACCATCTACTACGGCGAAGGCGGCGCCACGCAGGCCGATGGCGACACGGTCTATGGTGGCGCGGGCGACGACATGATCGACGACGTGTCGGGCAGCACCTACACCTATGACGACACGCTCTACGGCGAGGCAGGCAACGACACGATCTACGCCGGCGGTGGCGACGACGAAGTCTACGGCGGTGATGACAACGACACCATTTACGGTGAGGCGGGTGACGACGAACTTTACGGCGATGCGGGCGACGACACCATCTATGGCGGGGACGGCTATGACCTGATCTGGGGCGGCGAGGGCAACGACTGGCTCTACGGCGGCAATCAGGACGACGTGCTTTACGGTGGTGCGGGCATCGACGTGCTGTTTGGCGATGCGGGCGACGACACGCTTTTGGGCGAGGCCGGGGACGACCACCTCTACGGTGGCTCTGGCACGGATACGCTGTCGGGCGGCGCAGGTAACGATACGTTTTATGTCACTGAGGCAAGTGAGTACGACTATCTCTATGGGGATGACGACTGGGATACGGTCGACTTTACCTATGCGACCGGATCGACCGGCGTCACGCTCACCTTCTCCGGCGACAATGCCTTTGACTACACGCTCGATGGCACCACAGCCGCCGGATCGGGCAATACGATGGAGTATTTCACCCTTACCAATGAAAGCGATGTGGTCGATGCCTCGAACGACGCCACCGGGGCGACCTATGTCATGTGGGGCGGCGGCGACACTTTCACCGGCGGGTCCGGCAATGAAAGCGTCTTCGGCGGCGATGGCAATGACAACATCTCAACTGGCGCTGGCGGAGACTTTGTCGACGGCGGTGCGGGGGATGACACCATTGACGGCGGCGTGGGCGATGACTGGCTGTCGGGGGGCGCCGGCAATGATACGATCTATGGCGGCATCGGAGATGACACCATTGAAGGTGGCGCGGGCAATGACGTGCTCTGGGGCGAAAGCGGTCAGGACAGCTTTCTCTTCTCCGACAATTGGGGGGCGGATACGGTCTATGGCGGCGGGCTTGGCATTGATCTCGACACGCTCGATTTTTCCAATGTCACCGTAGATGTCACCGTCACCTTCTCCG
Source organism: Celeribacter sp. (assembly GCF_048270365.1). Taxonomy (NCBI): domain Bacteria; kingdom Pseudomonadati; phylum Pseudomonadota; class Alphaproteobacteria; order Rhodobacterales; family Roseobacteraceae; genus Celeribacter; species Celeribacter sp. The sequence continues at coordinate 164,424 of NZ_JBLWTA010000006.1, read as the reverse complement.
GTTGGGAGGATGGCACGGCCACCGATGGCATCAACACCGTCGGGTTCGACAATATCGAGGCCATAACGGGCGGCGCCGGCGACGACACGATTGACGCCTCTGCCGATGGCTCGGGGCTCGCGCTCGATGGCGGCGCGGGGGCGGATGCGATCACGGCCGGGTCGGGCGATGATACGATCACCGGCGGGGCTGGTGACGATACCATCACGGGCGGCGCGGGCGATGATACGATCTTTCTCGCGGACGGTTTCGGCAATGACACGATCACCGACTTCGATCTCTCCGATGGTGACGCGGACGGGTTCACGGCGGACCAGATCGACGTATCCGGCCTGACGGATGCGGAGGGCAATCCGATCAACGCCTGGGATGTCACGGTCTCCGACGATGGCTTTGGCAACGCGGTTCTGAGCTTTCCGAATGGCGAAAGCCTGACGCTCATGGGTGTGGCGCCGACACAGGTCGATAACGCGCCGGAGATGTACGCCATGGGCATCCCGTGCTTTACCTCGGGCACGCGGATCATGACGCCCTCGGGCGAACGCCTGGTCGAGGAGCTGCACGCAGGTGATCTGGTCTCTACGGTAGAGGCCGGGCCGCAGCCGCTGTTGTGGCATGGCCAAAGGCGGCTGGGGGAGAACATCCTCAAGGAACGGCCCGAACTTTTGCCGGTGCTGATCCGCGACGGCACCTTTGGCAACCGGGGCGATCTTTTGGTTTCGCCGCAACATGGCATGGTGGTCCCCGATCCGCGCGCAGGCGCAGGTCGGGTTTTGGCGCGTGCCGTGCATCTTTCGCGTTTGGGCGAAGACCGTATCCGGCGCGCGAAAGACCTAAAACATGTGACCTATCACCACCTGCTGCTGCCGCGCCACGCGACGATCCTCGCCAATGGGGCACTGACGGAAAGCCTCTATCCGGGACGCTTTGCGCTCTCGGGCTTCGACCGTGCGGCAAAGGCCGAAGTGTTCGACCTTTTCCCTGCGCTCAAAGCCATTTTGCACGCGCCCGACGCGGCGGAGCGGCTCTACGGGCCAAGCGCTTTGCCCTATCTTCGCGGCTCTGAAACGCGTCGATTGTCTCTCTTGGGGCTGCTGACGGCTGACGGGGCCTACGGCAGGATCGCGAGCCAGCACCAGATGGTCAGAAACGAGCCTGCCGTGCCGATCAACACCGAAGACGCCGCCACGCGTTTCGCCACGCCATACATGTTGGCAAAGAGATAGGCATTGATCCCCGGCGCCATGGCCGCGGTGATCGTGGCCGAACGTAGGGACGGGGTCGGCAGGTCAAAGACAAAATGCCCAAGCCCGTAGGCAATCATCGGGTGCAAGACCAAGGAGGCGGCGACAGCCCAAAGGATGATCCGCATATCGCCCTCAGGCTTATAGCGCAAAAGCACGCCACCCAGACCGAACAGCGCCGCGGGAATGGCCGCGCGGGTCATGAGGCCAACCGCATCCCAAACCGGCGCGGGCAGGGGGATTTGCGTTAGATTGACCGTCCAACCCGCCGCGATGCCGAGGATCAGAGGGTTGCGCAACACAGACCGCGCGATCTGCCGCATCAGGCCAAAGCCCGAGAGGCCCAGCCCCCGCGTCCGGGCAATCTCCATCGCGGCAATGCCGATGCCGTAAAGCAGCGGCGAATGGATCGAGATGATCGCGAAATTCCCGGCCAAGGCCGCCTCGCCATAGGCGCGTTCGGTGATCGGGATTCCGAGCAAAAGCGAGTTGGAAAACAAGCCGATAAACCCGATCGCCACCGCATCCGTCAGGTCGCGTTTGAACAGGTAGCGCGCGCCGAGAAAACAAAACAGCCCACCCGACAAAGCGCCCGCATAAAAGGAAATCAGGATCGGAGGGTGGAAATTCTGGCCCAGATCCATCCGCGCGATGCCGGAAAAGAGCAACAGCGGCACGGCGAAATTCTGGGCGAATTTCATCACGCTGTCGATCAACTCATCGCTGACCCAATCGAACCTGCGCGCCAGATAACCGTATCCGATCACCAGAAAGACGGGGAGAATGACGGTGATCAGGTCCTGCATCTCAGAGGTCTCCTGTGATCTCGATCACCATCCCGTCATGCGCGGGGGTGACGTGATCCGGGGTCTCCTCATCCACGGTCGCGTAGTCGATGTCGATGTGCATATTGGTCAGCACGGCTTGGCGGGGTTGGGCACGCGCGATCCAGTCGAGCGCCAATTCAAGATGGGCATGAGAGGGGTGCGGTGTATACCGCAGCGCGTCGATCACGAAAGTGTCGAGCCCCTGCATCGCGTCCCATGTCGCCTCATGGATCGCCAACACATCGGGGATATAGGCCAGATCGCCAATGCGGAAACCCTTGGCCTCGATCTGCCCGTGATTGACCTGCAAAGGCGTCAAGGTCACCGGACCGCCGGGGCCATCAATGGTGACCGGCCCGCGAATGGCATTCAGGTCCAGAATAGGCGGGTAGTTCGAGCCCGCAGGCTGCACAAAGGCATAGCCGAACCGCGCGATCAGGTCGTTCTCCGTCTCGCTGTCGGCATAGACTTTGACGCGCTCGCGCATGTTGAACACGATCTGGCGCAGATCATCGAGGCCATGCATGTGATCCGCGTGGGCATGGGTGAAGACCACGCCATCAAGCCGCTCCACACCCGCGTTCAGCAATTGCTGGCGCATGTCCGGCCCGGTGTCGATCAGCACCGTCGTCGTCCCACCCGGTCCGTCACGCTCGATCAATGCCGAACAGCGCATCCGGCGGTTTTTCGGGTTCTCGGGGTCGCAGGCGCCCCAAAGGTTGCCGATCCGTGGCACGCCGCCGGAGGAGCCGCAGCCCAATATGGTGAAGCGCGCGCTCATAAAACGGCCTTTGTAAACAGACGCTCGAAATTCGCCTCTGTCAGCGCCGCGAACTCGGCATAGTCCATCTCGAAGGTCTCGGCGGCGCGCTGGGCGGTGTGGGCCGTATACGCCGGTTCGTTGCGACGCCCGCGATGCGGTGGCGGCGCGAGGTAGGGGCTGTCGGTCTCGACCAGGATACGATCTCGCGGCACAGTGCGGAAAATCTCACGCAGCTCCTCAGAGCGCGGAAAGGCCGTGATGCCCGACATCGAAATGTAAAAGCCCCAGTCCATCGCCGCCAGCGCGAACTCCTTCGAAGCAGTGAAGCAGTGCAGCACGCAAGGATAGGCGCCTTTGCGATATTCCTCGCCCAAAATCTCCATCGCGTCCGCATCGGCGTCACGGGCGTGGATGATCAGCGGCAATTGCGTTTCGCGCGCCGCCTCGATGTGAATGCGCAGGCTCTCTTTTTGAATGTCGGCGCTCTCGGCGGTGTAGTGATAATCGAGGCCGGTTTCGCCGATGCCGACGAATTTCGGATGTTCGGCCAGCGCGACAAGTTCGTCCACTGTCGCCAGAGGTTCCTCGGCCGCCGACATCGGATGCGTGCCCGCCGCCCAGAACACCGGATCGAAGCGCTCGGAAATGGCTTTGACCTGATCCACCTGCCGCAGGCGGGTGCAGATCGTCACCATGCGATGCACGCCAGCGTCCACGGCGCGGGCGACAACCTCCGGCAATTCCTCGGAAAAATCCGGGAAGTCGAGGTGGCAATGGCTGTCTGTGATGCGGGTGGGAAGGCTCATGCGGTCTGCTCGTTCTTCGGACCGCAGGACATCATCGGCTGATGCGGGAGGCGGTGTCGTTGATCTTGAATACCATATCAAGGATCAGAGCGGCAGGGTCAAGGTTCACCGCCCTTGCATGTTGTGCCCGTGCGGAAAGCTCTTGCTGCAACACCGCCCAATCGCGGGCGGCAAAGCTGTCGGGCGCCAGTCGGGTCAAAAGCGCGGCTTCTCCCGGCGCGGCCTCGACAATCGGCGGACGCCCGGCACCGGCGCGCGCGAGCCGGGTCAGAAACCGGTCGATGAGACCCAGCGTCAGGTCATAGCGGTCGATGTTGGCGGCGCCCACGCAGCCCTCGGCGAGTTTCAGCGCCCGCGCCCGATCCAGTCGGGGCAGGGTGGAGAACAATTCCACCAGATCGCGGTACACATCCAGCCCGCCCAAATTCGTCAACCTCAACGCCTCCCCCACAGAGCCGGCGGACAATTCCGCCAATGCGTCTGACTGCTCTGCGGCATCGAACCCTGCCGCGTCAAGGGCTTGGGCCAAATCGGTGGGCTGGAGCGGCCCGAGGCGCAGCTCGCGGCAGCGGCTTCGGATCGTTGGCAAAAGCCGCGAGGGCTGGTGCGAGATCAGCAGGAGAAACGCGTCTTTCGGCGGCTCTTCGAGGGTCTTGAGCAGGGCATTGGCGGCGGAGACATTCATCTCATCGGCGCTGTCGACAATGACGACGCGGCGCCCGCCATCGGCGGCCGACATGTGAAAGAAGGAGTTGAGCTTGCGCACCTCTTCGACGGTGATCACTGTGCCGTGGCGGGATTTCTTGGCGTCCCATTCGCGGCGAATGAGGCACAGACGCGGTTCGGCCAGTTGCGCGGAGCGGCGATAGACCGGGTGGTCGTGAACCAAGTCGAGGCTGTCCGTCGGGGGCGGGACATCGCCAAACAACCCGCCTTCATCCTCCACCGGCTGCGCCAGCAAAAAACGCGCGATGCGCCAGGCGAGCGTGGCCTTGCCCACCCCGCGCGGGCCGGTGATCAGCCAGGCGTGATGCATCCGGTGCGAATTGAAAGCGTCGAGGAAATTTTCCTCCGCATGCGTCTGACCGAAGAGCGTCGAAGTCTTGCGCGGATGCGGGGCGCCCGGCGCGCAATCGGCCTCCGGCGCCATCTCCATTTCGCCAAGACTGCTCATGAGGACAGTTGCCCCGCAACGAGGGACAGAACCTCTTTGGCCACGACCTCGATCTCGCGCCCGGCGTCGATCACGGTGAACCGGTCATGCGCCCGCGCCAGATCGAGAAAGGCCGCGCGGCATTTTTCCTGAAAACCCTGCCCGAAATCTTCGAACCGCTCCTCGGAGGTCTGCCGCCCCTTGGCGCGCGCCAGCCCGATCGCCGGGTCCATGTCGAACAGCAGCGTCAGGTCCGGCTCGATCCCGATCATCTCATTATGAAGCCGGTTCACCTTGTCCTGCAAATCACCGCGCGTGACGCCCTGAAACACCCGCGTGCTGTCGGCAAAACGGTCACAGATGACGACTTTGCCAGCGGCGAGGGCGGGGCGGATGGTTTTTTCCAGATGATCACGACGGGCGGCGGTGAAAAGCAATATCTCGGTTTCCGCCGACCAGCGGTCCGGGTCGCCTTCGAGCACGAGGGAGCGGATTTCCTCCGCCCCCGGAGAGCCGCCCGGTTCGCGGGTGTGCACAACCTCATGACCCAAAGCCAGAAGACCCTCGGCCAAAAGCCGTGCTTGTGTCGATTTGCCGGACCCGTCGATGCCCTCGAAGCTGATGAACATGGCGCTCCCGTGTTCTCGCAGTTGGTTATTCGGCTACGGCCAGACCCGTTTGCCCTTCCAACTTGTCCTTAAGCACCATGAAGGCCGTGCGCAACCTCGGAGCCAATCCGCCGCGCGCAATCGAGCGGTCCGCGACCAAAGGGATACGCGCTTCGGGCAGGTCTTCGCGCGGGATCACCAGCTCGGCCAGCGTGTCGCCCTGGGTGATCGGGGCCTCAAAAGGGCCGGTGTAGATCACCTCACCCGAGAGTTTTTCCAACTGGCTGCCGGGCAGCAGGACGGAAATATCCTCGGCGGCGACAAGTCCCACCTCGGTCTGATCGCCCATCCAGACATTGGCACGGGCAAATTCATGGCCTTTTTCGGCGACGGATTTTTCGGCGAACTGGCGGAAGGCCCAGTTGACGATGCGTTCGCTTTCCTGCGCGCGGTCGGCCTCGGTCGCAAGACCGGAGAGCACAAATACCACCCGACGCGTGCCCTGCGTGGCGGAACCAACGAGACCATAGCCCGCCTCTTCGGTGTGGCCGGTTTTGAGACCATCGGCGCCAATGCCGAGTTTCAACAAGGGGTTGCGATTGTGACGGTTCTGCGGCGCCCGGTTGTCGTAGGGAAACTCATGCTGGCCGAAATAGCCGTAATACTCCGGGAATTCGGTGATGAAACGGATTGCCAATTTGCCCAGATCCTCGACCGACATGCGTTGGTTGGGGTTGGGCCAGCCGGAGGCATTGGCGAAGGTCGAATTTTCCAGACCCAAAACCCGCGCACGGTCGTTCATCAGACGCGCGAAATTGTCCTCGGTGCCCGCCAGCCCTTCGGCGACGACGACACAGGCGTCATTGCCGGACAGGACGATGATGCCCTGAATGAGTTCTTCGACGGACGGACGGTCGGTCTCGTTGAGGAACATGGTCGAACCGCCCATGTTTTTCGCCCGCGTCGAGACCGAAAACCGCGTGTCGAGCGTCACACGCCCATCGCGCAGCGCCTCGAACAGCATGTTGAGCGTCATCAGTTTCGACATGGAGGCGGGCGGCAGAGGTGTCTGAGCCTCTTTGTTCATCAAGACCGTTTCGGTCGTCAGGTCATAGACCCAAGCGGCGCGTGCGCGCGTTTCAAACGCGGCGGCGGGCAGGGTGAGGGTCAGGGTCAGAAAACCGGCTGTGAGGCTTTTGGCGATGAGGCGCAACATGGGGGCGGGGCGTCCTTTCGGGCGGGGCGTCTAGGGTGGTGGGGCAGGCCTCTCAGGCCCGCCCGGCTTTGTCTCTTAATGCGTTACGGCATAGGCGTCCGTGAAGCCCGCCTTTTTCACTTTTTCGAGAAGTGCCGCGCGTTCAGACGCGGTGGCGGCGGGGCCGACGACGACACGCCAGAAGTCTTTGCCGTTCGAACTGCCGGATTTTGTCGTCGCAACGATGCCTTGCGAGCCCAACATATCGACCGTGCGTTTGGCATTGGCCTCAATCGAGAAAATCCCGATCTGCAAATAGGCTTTCGAAAGACCAGAGGACGCGGGTTTCGGCGCCGCCGGTTTTGGGGCGCTCGCTGCCGGTGCCGTTGTCGGGGGGGCTGGCGGGGTGGCTGGTTTCACCGCAGGCGCATCGAGTGTGTCGAGCGTGGCCGCCGCATCGGCGATCGGATCGTCGAGCGAGGTCGCCGCGATGGTTTCCGTTTCTGCGAGGGTCTCGACGGTTTCCGGCGCTTGCGCGACTTCTTCGCGTCTGAGCGCGGTGATGTTCAACTCGGCCGGAGAGCCTGCCAGCATGCCAAGGGCTTCGGCAGCGTCAGAGGACACCTGAATGCCCGGCCCGGGCGAGGTGGCTTCGCGTTTGAACAACGCGCCGATGACGAATTTGCCGTTTTTCTCGTTGCGGATGATGACGCGCTCGGGATCGGTCACATCGGAATGCGCCACCCAGACACCGCCCAAAGACGGACGCCCGTCCCAAAGGCCCGTGTCCGTCACCTGAAACACATCCGGCGCCTCGACATCGCGTTCCACCAGTTTCGTGGAAGTCGAAGCCGCCTGCGCCCCTGCTGGCGCTTTCATCTTGTCGAAAAAGGATTGTCCGTCCTCGCACGCTGTCAGCGCGAGTGTGACCCCCACAAAGAGCGCAACGCGCGTCCCTTTACCCGTCATTCGCATGAGTATGCCCCTATATCACCCCTGATTTGCCCGGCATTTTTCTGTCGGGCTCAGGTTGCTCTGTCTGCTCATTTTATCTTTTGCCGTTTCGGGAGGAGAAAATCCCCTGTCGTCCCGAAAGGATTTGGCGACAGTCTAACGGTTCGCCCCCAAGCTGGAAAGCCCCGCATTGCGCAAGTGGCGGAAAATAGCACGGGGTGTGCGCGGGGGGTGCGCGAGGGCGTTGGGCAAAACAGGATGCATAAGATGGGTTTTAGAATCAAACCGAGGACGCTAATCCTGTCCGAACCCGCTCGGGGCATGCGCGTAGGAGGCTTGGCAGAGTGGTTGAATGCACCGGTCTTGAAAACCGACGGGCGTGAAAGCGTCCCCAGGGTTCGAATCCCTGAGCCTCCGCCAGCGTCTCTTTTGCAAGGCAGTAAGAGACCAACTACCACAGAGCCGACATGCCTGAGATGTTCTCTCGTCCTGCCAAATGGATTTTTGTGTCGCTTTGTGTTTGCAAGAATGGCGGGTTTGCAAGAGCGGCGCCAAAACTTGAGGACTGGGGTGTAAAGCCTTACTTTCGCAAGGCTTTACCGGCTTGAAGGCCTTCGGAAAAGGCGATGGCGATGCGGGCGAAGAGATCGTCTTCGGACGGATAGGCCGTTCGTCTGTAGGCCTCTTCCGCGCGCTGTTTTTCCAGCGTGGAGGCGCGCGTGCCTTGCGTGTTCAGCGCGATGATCACCAGTCCCACGCCGACATAGACCAGACCGATCACCAGCGCCGCAAACTGCGCATCACGCAGGGTGCTAAGCATGATCCAGGCGGCGACGGTCAAAAAACCAATGCCCACCGCCATGAGGATACCCCCCGCAGAAACCCAGGCCGCACGACATGCGCCCCGGGTCACCTGATGTTGCAATGCCGTCAGCATGAACAAACGCTCCTTACGAGCGGCGGCTGGCCAGAAGGCCGACCAGAAACCCAACACCTGCGGCGATGCCGACGGAGGCGGCGGGGTTTGCGCGGACGGTTTTCTCCGCACCGGCATAGGCGTCACGCGCCTGCTTGCGGGCGTAATCTGCGGTCTCGGCGCCTTTCTGTTTCGCGGCCTCAAAGCTCTCTTCGGCGGTGGCGCCGAGCTGTGCTTTCTGCGCGCGACCGTAATCGCCCATCACTTTGGTGAGCTCGGCGACATCCGCTTTCAGCGTTTCGATTTGAGCCGAGAGATCAGCAGAAGTCTGTTCGACGGCGCCATTGGTTTGAGCACGTGCCATGATCTTTCTCCTTTAGAATTTCAGTTGTCCCATCAACGCCTGAGCGCCGCGGAAGGTTCCGAAAAATATCTTTGGAACTTCGGGCCGGGCGGGGCCGTTATCCTCTCAGACCGCGCTTGATGAGCGCATGTATGAAATCGCTAATAAGGAGACTACCATGCTTGGTTGGGCACTAACTTTTCTTATCGTTGCGATTGTTGCCGGGGTTTTCGGTTTCGGTGGCATCGCGAGCGCTTCTGCCGGGATTGCGCAAATCCTGTTCTTCATCTTCATCGTCCTGTTTTTGCTGGCGATGGTCGCACGTGCTGTTCGGGGTAAGCCGCCGGTTTAACACCGGCGCATCCCCCAACATCACGCGAAGAATTTCATGAGAAAGGAGCACATTATGAAGGATGGTCTCGACACCACCCCCGAAGCCACCGAAGTCAACACAGGAGTTAAATCTCCGAAGGCTGTTGCGGACGGGCTTTCCCAAGTTTTGACAGACACTTACGCGCTTCTGTTGAAAACGCATATCTATCACTGGAACGTCGAAGGCCCGCTGTTCTACAGCGTCCACAATCTGACCGAAGAGCAATATGGCGCGCTGTTTGAGGCGACTGACGAGTTGGCCGAACGCATTCGTGCGTTGGGGCAACTGGCGCCCATGTCCATCGGCGACATTCTGGCGGGCACCAAGGTGCAGGATACGCCGAAATCGCCGAGCGCCACAGAGATGGTGGCCGATCTGGCGCAGGACCATGAACAGTTGGCCTCCCAGATGCACAAGTTGATCAAACTGGCGGAAGAGCACAATGACGACGTGACCGCCGATATGGCGACCGCGCGTGCAGCTTTTCACGAAAAGGCGGCCTGGATGCTTCGGGCGATTGCGAAGTCGTAATCGTTTGAAGATCGTAACGAAAAACGCCCCGTCGATCTCTCGGCGGGGCGTTTTGTTTGGCTTGATCTCAAGTTCAGGACACAAGCGTTTCCGTGCTGGCAAAGAACATCGCCTGCGACACGGCAGAGCGCACCTGATCTTCGCTATAGGGTTTGGTGATCACGAACGCCGGTTCCGGGCGGTCGCCGGTCAGAAGGCGCTCGGGGAAGGCGGTGATGAAGATCACCGGCACATCGCCCGAGGCGCGCAGAATGTCGTTCACCGCGTCGATGCCAGACGAGCCATCGGCCAGTTGGATGTCCGAGAGGATCAGATCCGGCTGGGTCTCTTTCGCCAGTTTCACCGCTTCGCTGGCGATGCTGGCAACACCGGTGATCTGGTGACCCATGTCGGCCACGATGCCTTGAAGATCGAGCGCGATGATCGCCTCGTCTTCGATCACCATGACACGGCCATTGATGCTTTCGGTCATTTCATTTTGGGCAACGTTCAACAGGTGCTCGACCTCATCGACATCGGTGCCCATGATTTCGGCCACCTCGTCGAGGGTGAATTCCTCGATGGTGTGAAGCAGCAAAGCCTCGCGGGTGTTGGGCGTCAGGCGACGCAAATGCGCCTGCGCACGCTTTGCGAGACCCGTCTCATCCTCGCCCGTCGGCGCGCCGGCGCTGGCCCAGATCAGGTGGAAAGCATGGAACAAAGCCACTTTCGGACTTTCGATCTCATCAAAGACGGAGCGGTCGCTCAAAAGCGCCTCAAGAGTCGTCGCCGCATATTTGTCCCCGGTCTGTTGATCCCCTGTCAACGCCCGCGCGTAACGACGCAGGTAGGGCAGAAGGCTGGCCACAATGAGGGACAGTTTCTTCTCTGTCGGAGCTGTCGACATATATTTTCGTCCTTTTTTTCGATTTCTCGGGAACCAAACGCCGCCGGAATGCGTTTGGTTCCCGAAAACGGTATAAAATTTTCAGAAAGCCCGCAGGATACGATCAGATGGGCCTGAGATGGGAAAGATAATGGCGCAACACAAACCAAAACATAATCTCGATGAGCAGATCGAGCTGAATTTGAAAAAAGTCTATCAGAAAACCCTCGACGAAGAGGTGCCTGACCGCTTCCTGGAGCTACTTGAACAGCTCAAGGAACAGGATGCGCGCAATGACCGGTAAATCCAGCTTGGCGCAGGAGGCGCCCCCGCTCGATCCGCGCGAAGAGATCGTCACGCATTTGCCTGCGATGCGGGCCTTTGCGCTCAGCCTCACGCGAAACCCGTCGCAGGCCGACGATCTGGTGCAGGACGCGGTGATCAAGGCGTGGAAAAATCTCGCCTCTTTTCAGGTTGGCACGAATATGCGGGCCTGGCTGTTCACCATTCTGCGCAACACGTTTTATTCCGATCGCCGCAAAAGCAAACGCGAGGTGCAGGACACGGATGGCGCCTTTGCCGCCACTTTGGCGAACAAACCCGACCATGACGGTCGTCTCGCCATGGCGGATTTCGAAGCGGCCTTTGTGCAGCTCAAATCCGAACAGCGCGAGGCTCTGATGCTCGTCGGCGCCATGGGCTTTTCCTATGAAGAGGCCGCCGAGACCTGTGAAGTGGCGGTGGGCACGATCAAGAGCCGGGTGAACCGCGCGCGTCAGGCCTTGAGCGCGCTGATGAACCTCGAAGAGGGCGAGCCCTTGGAGCTGACCGATCAACAGACATTGGCGGTGATGAGCACCAATATGCCGGGACGGGGGGACGCTGCGTGATCTGGCGCATGGTGCGTGCCCGCGTGGACGGGCTTGGCGTGCGTATTGCGGTTCTTCTGTCGATTGCGCTGTTTCCCATCGGCCTGATCGCCGTCTCCCTCACCCATCAATTCGCCAAAGCGGCGGATGAGCGCGCGCAGAGCAATCTGCTCGCGCTCACCGCGCAGGCGGCGGCGGGCGAGGAGGCCTTGATCCGCACGGGTTTTGGTACGGCGGAGGCTCTGGCCGCCGTCATGCCCTTTGTCGTCGCGGATGAAGACGCCTGTGACGGTGTGTTCTCGCAGTTCATTGAAAGCAATCCGTCGTTTTCCTTTGCAGGCTATATCAGCGCCGATGGGATTTTGGCCTGCGGCTCTGCGAATGCCGGGCAAGATTTCAAAAATCGCACCATTTACAAGAACATGATCGAGGCGCCTGAGCTCAGAAGCGATCTCGTTCTGGACGGTCAGGTCAGTCATCGCCAAGTGATCGTGCTCTCCGCGCCGGTCTTTGAGAATGGCGTCTTCGATGGCTATATCAGCGTCTCCCTGCCGCATGAAGACACCCGCATCAATCTCGAAAACGCGCCGGTCGACCGGCCTGTCGAACTGATCACCTTTAACGCAGAAGGCGAGGTGCTGAGTGCGTCTGGCGGGTTGGAAGACGTCGAAGCGCGCCTGCCGGAAGGTCGCCCTCTGGCCCATCTCACCGGGGAGTACCGCAGCTCTTTTTCGGGTGTGACCAATGATGGCGAGGAACGCGTCTTTGCCGTGGTGCCGATCCTCAAAGATCAGGTTTACGCCATCGGAAGCTGGCCGCGCGAGCGCCTCTCGGTGGCGCCGGGCTTTGCGATTGCGACACCGATGATCTTTCCCATCGCGATGTGGATCACCAGCCTCGGTGTGGCCTATTTCGCGGTTCACCGCCTCGCCATCAAACACATTCGCCATCTGAGCCGTGACATGCGCACCTTTGCGTCGATCCGACGCCACAATCCGCGCCGCAAGGACCCCGGACTGCCGCGCGAGCTGCGCGAAATCGAAGGGGCTTGGCATGATCTGGCGGAAACCGTGATCCGCGATGAGGCCGAACTTGAGGACACGATCCATGACAAATCGGTGCTCCTCAAGGAGGTGCATCATCGCGTCAAGAACAACCTGCAACTCATTGCTTCTATTGTGAATATGAAGGTTCGAAAGGCAAAGACGCCGGAGGCGCGCTTTGCCCTCAAAGAGGTGCAGGGCCGTGTGATGAGCATCGCCACCGTGCATCGCAGCCTCTATGAGACGACCACAGAGGGCCGGGTGCGCGCCGATCAACTGTTGCGCAGCACGGTCGGCAAGCTGGTCGATGCGGGCGTCGGCAATGAGATCAAACTGGAGAACACCCAGAGCTACGAGCCGATCACGCTTTACCCGGATCAGGCCGTGCCCTTGTCACTGTTGGCCACGGAGGCCACGACCAATGCTCTGAAATATGTGGGGCGGCCGAACGAGGGGCTGCCCTGTGTGGAGGTCAGCCTCACCCGTTTGGAACCTGAGATCGCCCGACTTTCCATTTCCAACAGCAAAGGTGCGCCGCTTTTGCCGCCGGAACAGATCAGTGGCACGGGGCTTGGCACAAGCCTGATTCAGGCTTTTGCACAGCAGCTCGGTGGTAAGCTCAAGGTCGAGGACGAAGAGGACCGCTACAGTGTCGTGATCGACTTCCCGATTGCCTCTTTCGATGAGGCCTCTGACGGTGGGTTCACGGAGGTGGAAGGCGACTGAAGGGTCGCCTTTCCCATTCTTTTCCGTAAGTTCTATTTCATGAGAAGGGGCGACTGGTTTTGTTTGGGCGGACCCAATCCGTCAAACACCGCCAGCCCCCAGACCAGGAGCGGAATGGCGATAAAGCCCCCCACCGGTCCCCAAAGCCAAAGCCAGAAACACAGCGACAGGAAGACCAGAAGCGGGTTCACCTGCATGTGGCGGCCCACGAGGGTCGGCGTGATGAACTGGCCCTCCAACATGTTGAGCGTGACAAATGTCGCGACAGGCGCCAGAGACATCGCCCCGTCAAAGGCGATGGTCCCGGCGACGACCAAGGACACGGCCACGGTCGCAGGGCCGATGTAGAGCAGGAAATTCATCACGGCGGCAATCGTCCCCCAAATCACCGGGCCGGGCAGGCCAAGCGCCCAAAAGGCGCCGGCGACGATGGCGCCGAAACAGGTGTTGATCAGGGTGATCGTCAGGAAATAGCGCGACACCTGCGCATCTGCATCGCGCAGACAGGCAGCGGAGGGGCCTTCGGGATGCAGTTTGGTGAGCCACTCATACATCTCGTCGCGCGACAAAAGGATAAAGAACATGGCGGCCGCGAAAAGCAGGATTTGCGCGATCAGCGAGGGCGCGGCGAACAAAGCGTCGCCCAGCGACGGCAAATTAACGGCGTCGCCTTCATCGCCGCCGCCATCGGGTGAGATCGTGTCCTGCACCTCTTTCGTCACATCGCTGATGCCACGAAACATGTCTTGCACCTGACTGATGGTCGCGCTCAATTCGTTTTTGATTTCAGGGATTTGCAAATAGGCGCGCTCGACCACGGGTTCCGCGATGAACACCAGAATGGCCAGAAGGCTCAGTACCGTGCCGAGGCTCAAAAGCGCACCGATTGCGGGTGGAAGGCCAAAGCGTTTCCAGAAGTTCGACAGCGGAGACAGCACCACCGCACAGACAAAGGCCAGGACAAAGGGCGCGAGCAGCGCCTGAGCCAGATTAAGTGCTATCACCCCGGCAATCAGCGCCAGGATCACCAAGGCCCAAGTCGCTGTCTCCGGGCGTCCCCGTTCGGTTTGCATCATGCTGTTCTCCTTATTCATGAAGGAACGCTCAAGTCTCTGTTCCGGTTCCGGGCGCGGGGCATTTGAACCGCCTCAAAAGACAGTTTTTTTGCTTTATGATCGTGTCGTCGGATCTATCATGATAAATGTCGGGACGCCCCAATTCGCCAGATCGAGACCTCGCAGATGACCACTCCCTCCGTGCCGCAAAATGGCACAGAAAACAGACCTCAGCCCCGTCGCTCGCGCCCTGTCAGGGTGGCCGAGGAGATCAAGGATTGGGTGGTCAAACGTGGTTTGCAGCCCGGCGATCGTCTGCCGGGCGAGGCGGAGCTGATCGCGCGTTTTGGCATGTCCAAGGGCACGATCCGCGAGGCCATGCGGTTGTTGCAGGCGCAGGGGCTCATCGAGACCAAAACGGGGCCGGGCGGTGGCAGTTTCGTGGGCGAAGTCTCCCGCGACCGGGCCAGCGCGCTCTTGGCGAATTACTTCTATTTCCGCGATGTGACGGTGGCCGACATCTATCAGGTCCGCATCGCTTTGGAGCCGGAGCTCGCCGCCAGTCTTGCCGGGCGTTTGAGCCCTGAGCAACTGGCTGAGCTCGAAGAGATCATGCAAGACTACGCTGGTCCTGCCGCCGATACAGAGGAAGAGCGCCGCCAACATGTATCTTCTTTGCGGTTTCACGCCCGCCTGTCGGATTTCGGCCAGAACGCGCTTTTGGGCTTTTTTATCGGCTTTATGGCCCAGATTTTGACCGATCTGACGGTCTATAAAAAGCTCTACGCCACGCCCAACGAAGACCTCTGGCGGCAGGGGCGTGATCACCAACTCGACCTCATTCGCGCGCTGAGAGACGGCGATGCGGAGGCCGCGCGGCGGATCATGAAAAGCCATATGGAGATGGCGAAAACCCGGATGGAGGCGCAGGAGGCCGAGGTGATGAAAGGCTTTATCGCCGAGTAGGGTTAGTCCGGGAAAGGAATGCCGCGCTCGCGGTCGTTCAGGGTCGGCACATAGGTCGTCCAGCGGGCGTAATCGCCGCTTGTGGCGCGGGCATAAAGTGCTGCGAGCGCCTCAAGCGGGGTTTCCGAATAATCGATGCGCAAACTCAGCGGCGGGCGATTCCGGCTGACCACCAAAAGGGCGGCGGAGAGCAATCCGCGACTGTCGCCGCCTGCGCGGGACGCGGCCGTGAGCGCCGCCATGAGACGTTGGGCGAGGGGGCCTTCGGTGGTTTCGAAACCGGTGAGACAGGCGTCCAGCACCGCCTCCGAGGACAAGAGATTTCCCGCGACAATCACATGCCGCCCCTGACGCGCGCCTGCGGTGGTGATGCTTTGGGCGCCGGTGAAAGAAGCCGTGCCGCCCATGAGATCAAGCGCGGACAATTGACGCTCATTGCGGCCCGTATCGGCCTGCGTCACAGTGCGCACAGCCTCTGCCGCCGTCTTGCCATTGCGCATCAGCGTGAGGACATCGGTGCCCCAGAACGTGCTGGGCAGGGAGCCTTGCGAGGCCGAAAGCCCCGATTCGGCGTCGCCCCGCAGCACCCAGCCACCGACGCAGAGGCTGCCCGTGGTGGCCGCCCCGCCATAAGCGCCCGTTTTTTCGTCAAAAGCCAGGATCGAGATTGTCATTCGGGTCTCCATGAAAAGGGAGGCTTGAATTTATCATGAAAATTTGGCCTCATCAATTTATCATGATAAATTATCCATTGCGCAAAACCGGGCGCAAAACAAGAGAGGAAACCCCATGTCACTCTTTCACGTCCCCCGCCACCTGACCCGCCGCGCGCTTCTGGGCGCGGGCACCGCGCTGGCTCTGACGCTCAGCCTGACCATGGGGATCTCCGGCGGCGCGCAGGCGCAAACCCCGCCCGGCGTGTTGATCGTCGGCCAGATCGCCGAGCCCAAGGCGCTCGACCCGGCCGCCGTCACCGCCGTGAACGACTTCCGCATTCTGATGAACGTCTACGACGGGCTCGTGCGCTACAAAGACGGCACGCTGGAGGTCGAACCGGCCTTGGCGACCGCTTGGGAGATCAGCGAGGACGGCACCGAATACACCTTCACCCTGCGCGAGGGGGTGACATTCCACGACGGCACGCCGTTTAATGCCGAGGCCGTGAAGTTCAATTTCGAGCGCATGCTCGATGAGAACCACCCCTATCACAACACCGGGCCGTTCCCCTTGGCCTTCTTCTTTTCCTCCGTCGACAGCGTCGAGGTGGTGGACGATCTGACGGTGAAATTCACTTTGAATGCGCCCTATGCGCCGTTCCTGTCCAATCTGGCCTATCCCACCGGCCTCATCGTCTCGCCCTCCGCCGTCGAGCAATATGGCGCCGAGTTTGGCCGCAACCCGTCCGGCACCGGGCCGTTCAAATTCGCCGAATGGCGGTCGAACGAGGCGGTGGTGATCGAGGCCAACCCCGATTATTGGGACGGCGCGCCGGCGCTTCAGGCCGTGGTGTTCCGTCCGATCACCGACGCCAACACCCGCACCGCCGAGATGCTGGCGGGCGGCATCGATTTGATGGTCGAAGTGCCGCCCGTGGCGCTGTCCGAATTCCAAAGCGACGCCTATCAGGTCTATGAACAAGCCGGCCCGCATGTCTGGTTCCTGATCCTGAACACCAAGGATGGCCCCTTTGCCGACGTCCGCGTGCGTCAGGCCGCCAACTATGCGGTGAACAAGGAGGCTTTGGTCAATGAGGTGCTCGAAGGCACGGCGGATGTCGCCGCTGGCCCCACGCCGCCTGCCTTCGCTTGGGCCTACAATGACGAGCTGTCGCCCTATCCCTATGATCCGGAGAAGGCCAAGTCCTTGCTGGCCGAGGCGGGCGCTGAGGGTGCCGAGCTGACGTTTTATGTGACCGAAGGCGGTTCGGGGATGCTTGATCCCATCGCCATGGGCACCGCCATTCAGGCCGATCTCGAGGCCGTGGGGTTCGATGTGAAAATCGAGACTTACGAGTGGAACACTTTCCTGGGCGAGGTGAACCCCGGCCTTGAGGGCAAGGCGGATATGGCCGAAATGGCCTGGATGACCAACGATCCCGACACGCTGCCCTTCCTCGCGCTGCGCACGGACGCCTGGCCCGAAGCGGGCGGGTTCAACTCCGGCTATTACTCCAATCCGAAGGTCGATGAATTGCTGGAAGCCGCGCGGGTTGCCACGGATCAGGACGAACGTGCTGCGCTCTACAAAGAGATGCAAACGATCGTGCAAGAGGACGCGCCTTGGGTCTTCGTCGCCAACTGGAAGCAGAACGCGGTCACCAGCGACAAGGTCGAAGGCTTTGCCCTGCAACCGTCTTTCTTCCTGCTGCTTGATGACGTCGTGAAGAACTGACGCGCGATAAAACCTGCGGGCGGCCCACGTCCGCAGGTTTTTTAGGGACATTCACACCGCAATTCGCCACTGCGGAGCCGCCACGGAACCGCCACAGGGAGCCGCGTATGACAGGCTATATTCTAAAACGACTTCTCTCGGCGATCCCGGTGCTGTTTGGCATCACGGTCATCGTCTTTCTGATCATGGCGCTCATCCCCGGCGACCCGGCCACCGCCATTTTGGGAAGCTACGCCACCCCCGAGAATGTCGCAAAACTGAACCGCGATCTGGGCCTCGATAAGCCATTGGTGCAGCAATATTTCATCTGGCTTGGCAATATGTTGCAGGGTGATTTCGGCACCTCTTTCGCGCTCAACCGCCCGGTGATCGACGAAGTTCTGGAGCGCTTCAACGGCACGTTGGTGCTGGCGGGCACGGCCTTTGTTCTTTGTTCCGTGTTGGGTGTCATGGCGGGGGTCATTTCGGCGGCCAATCAATACGGGCTGGCGGATAAGGCGATCACTTTCGTCGTGCTTTTGGGCATTTCGATCCCGTCGTTTTTCCTCGGCATGATGATGATCCTGTTTTTCGCCGTGAACCTGCGCTGGTTTCCGGTTTCCGGCATGTGGCCCATTTACGGTGATCGGACTTTGCCAGTGCTTCTGACCCATCTCGCCATGCCCGCCTTTGCCTTGGCCGTTGTCGCCACCGGCGTCGTCGCGCGGCTCTCGCGTTCGGCCATGCTCGAAGTGCTGCGACAGGATTTCATCCGCACCGCCCGGGCGAAAGGCGTGCATGAGCGCGGCGTGATCTGGCGCCATGCTTTGAAAGCCGCCATGGTTTCGATCATCCCGGTTCTGGGCATTCAGGCCGGTTTCGTGCTCTCCGGCGCGGTCTATATCGAGATCGTGTTCCAATGGCCGGGCGTCGGGCGGATGCTGGTCGATGCGATCCTCAAGCGTGACATTTTGCTGGTGCAAGGCGGGGTGGTCTTTGTCGCCGCCTGCTATGTGCTGTTCAACATCATGGTGGATGTGGCGCAGAGCCTGCTCGATCCGAGGATCAAGACATGACCTCCTTTCTCACCCTTCTGGCCCGCAACCGTCTGGCTTTGGCGGGGGGCATCGTGCTGTCGCTCGTCGTGCTCCTGGCGCTTTTGGCCCCGCTTTTGCCGCTCGCGGACCCGGATGTGACGCATACCTCGAACCGGTTCCAACCGATCTTTTCCGAGGGTGCTTTGCTCGGCACCGATCATCTCGGCCGCGATCTCTTGTCCCGGCTGATGTGGGGCACGCGGCTGTCGCTCGCGGTGGGGTTTGCCGCCGCCATCATCGCCGCCACGATTGGGGCAGGGATCGGCATCGTCGCGGGCTATTATGGCGGGCGGATCGACAATATCATCATGCGTGGCGTCGATATGTTGATGGCCTTTCCCTATATCCTCTTGGCGCTGGCCATCGTGGCCGCCCTCGGGCCGGGGTTGTTCAACGCGCTGATCGCTGTCTCCGCCGTCAACGTGCCCTTTTTCGCCCGCAACATTCGCGGCATCACCGTCGGCATCGCGCATAAGGAATTCGTCGATGCCGCCCGTCTTGCGGGCCTGTCCAACACGCGGATCATCCTGTCGGAAATTCTGCCCAATGTGATCCCGGTGATCGTCATCGCCATGTCTACCACCATCGGCTGGATGATTCTCGAGACCGCTGGCCTGTCGTTCCTCGGCCTCGGAAGCCAACCGCCGCAGGCCGATCTCGGGTCCATGCTGGGCGAGGCGCGTTCGGCGCTCATCACCAATCCGCACACCTCCATCGTGCCCGGCGTGATGATCCTGATCATCGTCATGTCGATCAACCTCTTGGGCGATGGGGTGCGCGATGCTTTGGACCCGCGTCTGAAGTCCGGCGCGCTGTCGCGTCCGATGGCCGCCACGCGTGTGGATCGCGCAGAGCAACCGCCCGCGCCGGAAGGGAAAGGCCTCTTGGAGGTCAAAGCTCTCGAAACCCAATTCCATATCAAGGACCGCATCTATCGCGCCGTGGGCGGCGTGGATCTGTCGGTGGAAAAGGGCGAATGCCTCGGCATCATCGGCGAAAGCGGCTCCGGCAAATCCGTGACGGCGCTTTCCATCATGGGCCTCGTCGCCTCGCCGCCCGGCGTGATCACCGGGGGTGCGGCCTATTATGAGGGCGAGGACCTGATCGGCGCGCCCTACAAGCGTCTGCGCGACATGCGGGGGCGCAATGTGTCCTATATTTTCCAAGACCCTCTGGCGACGCTGCACCCTCTGTACCGCGTGGGCGATCAGCTGATTGAGGCGATCCGTGCGCATCGGCCCATCGGGCGCGCGGCGGGCCGCGCCAAGGCCGTGGAATTGCTCAATGCCGTGCGCATCCCCAATGCCGAGAAACGCATCTCGGATTACCCGCATGAAATGTCGGGCGGCATGCGACAACGTGTCGGCATCGCGATGGCTTTGGCCAATGATCCCGACATCATCATCGCGGACGAACCGACCACCGCGCTTGACGTCACGGTGCAGGCGCAGGTGCTCACCATTCTTGATGATCTCAGGCGCTCGCGTGGCCTCGCCATCGTCTTTATCACGCATGATTTTGGCGTCGTGGCGCAGCTTTGCGACCGGGTTGCGGTGATGTATGCGGGGCGCGTGGTCGAGACGGGGCGCACAAGCGACATTCTGGAAGCCCCTCGTCATCCTTACACTGCGCGGCTCATGGCCTGTGTGCCGGAGCTTGGCGGCGGCAAGCGGCGGCTGGAGGCCATTCCCGGCCTGCCGCCTGTGGTCGACAAGCTGCCTGCGGGGTGCGCCTTTGCCGACCGTTGCGACCGGGCGCAGGACGCTTGTCGCCGTGAGGACATTGCACTGGCGCAGACCGGCCATCACGCCGTGCGCTGCCTGTATCCCGTGGCTCAGGAGGAGATCGCATGACCAACGCGCTCAAACTCACCGACCTGTCGAAAACCTTCCCGGTCGGTCGGTCGCTCTTTGGCAAATCCACCGGCTCGGTCAAGGCGGTGCATCCGCTGAGCCTCACGGTGGAGCAGGGGGAGACGCTGGGCATCGTCGGGGAATCCGGTTGCGGAAAATCGACGCTGGCGCGCATGCTCGTTGGGCTGTTGCCGCCGACCACGGGCCAGATCGAGATCGAAGGTGCCGCCTTGGATACCGCCGACCCGGCGGCTTTCGGCAAGCGCATCCAATATGTGTTCCAAGACCCGATTTCGTCGCTGAACCCGCGCAAGACCATTCGCCAGATCATGGAGGCGCCGCTCAAGCGCCTGCACCACATGGCGGCGGAGGCGCGGCGCCAACGGATTTCCGAGATTTTCGAAAGCGTCAATCTGCGCGAGGAATTCCTCGACCGTTACCCGCATGAATTCTCCGGTGGGCAGGCGCAGCGCATCGGCATCGCCCGCGCTTTGGCGGCGAACGCCCGTATCCTGATCCTGGATGAACCGGTCTCGGCTCTGGATGTCTCGGTGCAGGCGCAGGTGCTGAACCTCTTGGCCGATCTGCGCCGGAGCTTCGATCTGACCTACCTGTTCATCAGCCACGACCTGGCCGTGGTCGAAGCGGTCAGCGACCGGATCGCGGTTCTGTATTTCGGTTCTGTCGTGGAGGTTGGCCCCGCCGAAGAGGTCTTCGCCGCGCCCAAACACCCCTACACCAAATTGCTCGCCGACAGCGCGCCGGTGGTGGGGCGGGCTTTGACGCCGCCCGAGGCCGAGGGCACGGAACTGCCAGACCCGCTGAACCCGCCGCCGGGCTGTGCCTTTGCCGCACGTTGCCCGCGCGCCAGCGAGACATGCCGAGCGAGAGCACCTCGGCTCACCCCGGTCGGGGCAAGCTCAGAGGTGGCCTGTTTCCATCCGCTCTCAGAGTGAAACCGCCCTCTCAGGGCCTCTCTCAGGCAACTTCACCTTTCGGCGCGGCGACGCCCGCAGGCGTGTAGTTGAGAACCGGCGCGAGCCAGCGCTCGGCCACTTCGATGTCCATGCCTTTGCGGGCGGCGTAATCGGCGACCTGATCGCGTTCGACCTTGGCGACCCCGAAATAATAGGCGTCGGGGTGGCCCAGATAGAGGCCCGACACGGACGAGCCCGGCCACATCGCCATGCTTTCGGTCAGCTCGACCCCGGTGGCCGCTTCGGCGTCCAACAGGTTGAACAGCGTGACTTTTTCCGTGTGATCCGGCTGCGCAGGATAGCCCGGCGCGGGACGGATGCCGCGATACGGCTCGCCGATCAGCTCCTCGGGGCTGAAGGTCTCATCCGCCCCGTAGCCCCAATAGTCGCGCCGCACACGTTCGTGCAGAATCTCGGCCATGGCTTCGGCGTAGCGATCCGCGAGCGCCTTGACGAGGATCGACGAATAATTGTCATGCTCACGGTCAAAACGCTTGGCGATCTCCACTTCTTCGGGACCTGCCGTGACGACAAAGCCGCCGACATAATCCGCCGGTCCCCCTTCGGGAGCCACGAAATCCGACAGCGCGACATTGGGTTTGCCCGCGCGCTTCGCGTGTTGCTGGCGCAGGGTATGGAGCATGGCGAGCTCTTCCTTGCGGTCCTCGCCGGTGTAGAGCCGGATGTCGTCGCCCGTGGCATTGGCGGGCCAAAAGCCCACAACGGCGCGCGGCCCGAACCATTTTTCCTCGATGATCCGTTTGAGCATGGCTTGCGCATCGGCGAACAAGCCCCGCGCCGCTTCGCCCTGTTTCGGATCGTCAAGGATTTTCGGATAGACGCCTTTAAGCTCCCAGGTGCGGAAGAACGGCGTCCAGTCGATGTACTCGGCAATCTCCGCGAGGTCCCAATCCTCGATCACCTTTGCGCCAAAGAATTTCGGCGCATCGACCTTGTAATCGCTCCAGTCGATGGCAAAGGCGTTGCCGCGCGCGGTGGCCAGAGGCACGCGCAGTTTTTCGCGCTCGGAGCGTTCGTGGCGCTCGGCCACTTTGGCATATTCTTCTCGAATATCCGTGACATAGGAGGATTTGTTCGCAGCCGACAAGAGGTTGCCCACGACGCCGACCGCACGGCTGGCGTCCAGCACGTAGACCGCCGGACCCGAGTAGCGCGGGGCGATTTTCACCGCCGTGTGGACCTTTGATGTCGTTGCCCCGCCGATCAGAAGCGGAATGTGGAAATCCTCGCGCTCCATCTCGGCGGCCAGATGCACCATCTCGTCGAGGCTCGGCGTGATGAGGCCCGACAGGCCGATCACATCGACATTCTCCTCGCGCGCCACTTGCAGGATTTTCTGCGGCGGCACCATGACGCCGAGATCGACGATCTCATAGTTGTTGCACGCCAGAACGACGCCCACGATGTTCTTGCCGATGTCATGCACATCGCCCTTGACCGTCGCCATCAAAACCTTGCCCGCTGTCTGACGACCCTCGCCGCCATTGAGGCGTTTTTCCTCTTCCATATAGGGCAGGAGCACCGCGACCGCCTGTTTCATCACGCGGGCAGATTTCACCACCTGCGGCAGGAACATTTTGCCGGAACCAAAGAGATCGCCGACGACGTTCATGCCGTCCATCAGCGGGCCTTCGATCACATGGAGCGGACGCTCGGCGGCCTGACGGGCCTCTTCGGTGTCCGCCTCGATGAATTCGGTGATGCCGTTGACGAGCGCATGTTCGAGACGTTTCTCGACCGGCCACTCGCGCCACGCGAGATCGCGCACTTTCTCTTCGCGCTTGTCGCCGCGGAACCGGTCGGCGATGTCGAGCATGCGCTCGGTTGCCGTGCCGCCCGCTTTCGGCGCACGGTTCAGCACCACGTCTTCGCAGGCCTCGCGCAGCTCCGGGTCGATCTGGTCATACACCGCCAACTGACCGGCGTTGACGATGCCCATGTCCATCCCCGCCTTGATGGCGTGATAGAGAAAGACCGCATGCATCGCCTCGCGCACCGGTTCGTTGCCGCGGAAGCTGAAGGACAGGTTCGAGACGCCGCCGGAGATGTGACAATAGGGCAGGTTTTCCCGGATCCAACGCGTGGCTTCAATGAAATCGACGCCGTAATTGTCGTGCTCTTCGATCCCGGTGGCGACGGCAAAGACGTTCGGGTCGAAAATGATGTCTTCGGGCGGGAAACCCATTTCGTCCACGAGAATACGGTAGGCGCGGGCGCAAATCTCGGTCTTGCGCTCAAACGTGTCGGCCTGGCCCTGTTCGTCAAAGGCCATGACCACGACTGCCGCGCCATAGGCGAGACACAGCCCCGCGTGATGGCGGAACAACTCTTCGCCCTCTTTCAGAGAGATTGAGTTGACGACGGATTTGCCCTGAACGCATTGCAAACCGGCCTCGATCACCTCCCATTTCGAGCTGTCGATCATGATCGGCACGCGGGCGATGTCGGGCTCGGAGGCGATGAGGTTCAGAAACTCGATCATCGCCTGTTTTGAATCGATCAGACCCTCGTCCATGTTGATGTCGATGATCTGGGCGCCGTTCTCGACCTGATCACGGGCCACGTCGAGGGCGGTGGCGAAATCGCGGTTGACGATCAGCTTTTTGAACTTTGCGGAGCCCGTCACATTGGTGCGCTCGCCGACGTTCACGAAGGGAATATCGGGTGTCAAAACAAAGGGTTCGAGACCGGAAAGACGCAGGTAATGGCTCATGCGGAAATCTCCCGAGGGGCAAAAGAGGCGACGGCATCGGCGATGGCGGCGATGTGGTCCGGCGTGGTGCCACAGCAGCCGCCGACCACATTGACGAGACCCTCGCGGGCGAACTCGCCGACCTGTGCGGCGGTTTGTTCGGGCGTTTCGTCATATTGGCCGAAGGCATTGGGAAGGCCCGCGTTCGGATAGGCGCAGATCAGCGAAGAGCTGACCCCGGCCAACTCGGCAATGTGAGGCCGCATGGCGGCCGCGCCAAGCGCGCAGTTGAGGCCGACGGAGAAGGGGCGCGCGTGCATCACGGAATGCCAGAACGCCGTGGGGGTCTGGCCCGACAGGGTCCGGCCCGAAGCATCGGTGATCGTGCCGGAGATCATCACCGGAAGGCGCAGGCCCGCCTCGGCGAAGGCCTCGAAACTGGCAAAGATGGCGGCTTTGGCGTTCAGCGTGTCAAAGATCGTCTCGATCAGGATCAGGTCAGAGCCGCCGTCAATCAGGCCTTTGATCTGTTCGCCGTAAGCCACGCGCAGGTCGTTGAAACTCACCGCGCGGTAGCCCGGATCGTTCACATCGGGGCTGATCGAAGCGGTGCGGTTGGTCGGCCCCACGGCGCCCGCGACATAGCGTTTGCGACCGTCATGGGCCTCGGCGCGTTCGGCGGCGCGGCGCGCGACCTGAGCGCCTGCGACGTTCAGGTCATAGACCGCGTGTTCGAGGCCGTAATCCGCCTGTGCGATGGTGGTCGAGGAGAACGTGTTGGTCTCCATGATATCCGCGCCCGCCTTGGCGAAACGGTAATGGATTTCCTCGATCACAGACGGCTGGGTCAGGGACAACAGATCGTTGTTGCCCTGCTGTGGGTGATTGGATTTCAGATCATAGGACCCGTCGCCCTGGAAATCGTCCTCGGTGAGGCCAAAGGTCTGCACCTGCGTGCCCATGGCGCCGTCGAGAATGATGATCCGCTCTGCGGCGAGTTTGCGCAAGGCGGTGAGGCTGGGGGCATCTGGGAGAGAGAAATTGATCATGGCGCTCCTCGGGAACTGGGTGCGTTGGATTGCGTGCCACCCGCAAGCGCCGGATGCGCAAAAGGGGCGTTGGGGGGATATAGTCTCAGTTGAACATGAGCGGTAGCGAATAATTCTTAAGATAATGATGAGCGAAATTCATCTGGACGGCATGAGAGGAAGGCCCGCCTGTCCGATCCGCTCAAACTGCGCCTGAAGCGCGGGGGCGTCGAGATGCGTGCCGATCAGCACCAGCCGGGTGCTGGCCTGACCATTGGGCCAAGCCTCCAGCCGCTGTAGCGGGTAAAGCCGGTGGCCGACGGCATGGACCAGCGCCGGGGTGGTGGGGTCGTCGCTCAGCGCAACAAGACCCTTGATGCGCAAGAGACCGTTTTCGGGTCTGCGGCACAGGGCGCCCAGAAAGGCCAAAAGCGCGGCTTCGGGCAGGGGCGCCTCTGCGGTCAGGGTCAGCGCCGTGACATCGCCATGTCGGTTGAGATCGTGAAACGCCCCGCAGGCGTGGTCGTGATCGGCGGCGAGCCATGTGGCGACATCCTCGCCCTTGCCAAAGGCGGAATAGCTTCCGGCCTCAAGCAGCATGCCGGGGTCAAACGCGGGGTCCCCGGCCCGATGCACCTGTGCGGTGGCGTTCAGGGCGTGGAGCCGATCTGTCACCTCCGCCAGCGTCTCCGGCGTGACCTCATCGACATGGGTGAGCACGAGATGATCGGCAAAGGCGATCTGACGCAGGCTTTCGGGATGCTCAGCAAGTGCAACGTCAAGCCCCGCGACATCGACCACCGTGGTGACCGACGAGAGCCGAAACATGCGGGCGACCATGTGATCGCGCAAGCCCATGGCCGGAAGCCCGCCGGGAATGAGGCTGTTGAGGATCGGCGCGGGGTCCGCGAGACCGGTGGTCTCGACAATCACCCGCGAAAAGGCGGGGAGGCTGCCGTTTTGACGTCCGACCAACAGGCGCTCCAATGAACTGCGAAGATCGCTCCCGGCGGTGCAACAGATACAGCCCGAGGTGGTCACCATGACGCGTTCGGAGCCTTCGCCGACCAAATCCTTTGTGATCAGGTCCTGATCAATGGGGACGAGGCCGAATTCATTGATGATCAGCGCGGTGTCTTGAAAGCGCGGGTCCTGCAAGAGCCGGTTCAAAAGCGTGGTTTTGCCCGCGCCGAGAAAGCCGGTCAGGAGGTGGACGGGAAGCTGATCAGAGGAGGGGCGTGCCATGTGCGCAGTGTCTCACGAGGATGGCCTGGGGGCAAGCGGCGGCGGATCACCAAAAGGATCACCGGGCGGGCCAACACGTGAGTCTCAAACCCGCGCAAGCCGGACCAAACAGGCCCAAGACGTTCGCGTTGCGCTGGAAAACCAAGCATCAGCCCCCTCAAAACGCGCAAAATAAGGCGGCTTGGCGCGTTTTTAGGCACAAATGCCTCAAGAAAAGAGTGGGTCGGGCGGGAAACCTGCATGTAATGTCATAGAAGCATGCTTTTGTGATCGGGTGTCAGGCCCGCGTTCGGCGTGTAAGAAGAGTGATCTGAGTATGATGACGCCAGAGGGGACAATCTATCCCACCGCCCCCCGTCCGCCTCTGCGGGCAGGTCGGGGCAGGGCGCGCTATGAAGAAGGCTGGTTCGGGCTGAGTGCCAAGCTGCGCGATCATCTCTTGCTGACGCTCTGGCTGGTGGTGACCTTCAAACAATTCCCGATGGACGAGCTGATCCTCTATCCGCTGTCTCTGTATTTCGGCTACGCCTTTGTGCGCGACATCGACGAGCTTTTCCCGATTGTCGCGAAATCCTGGGTGCTGTTCCTGTTTCCGATCTGGTGCACGATGTCGGTGCTTTGGGGCGTCAACCCGAGCACCATTATCAAATCCGCCGCGCAGGGCTTTCTGACCGTGATGATTTGCTACTGCGTGGCGCTCAGGCTCGAGCGGCGCGATGTGCTTGTCTCGCTGGTCTTTGCGGCGGGGATCTTCGCCATCGCCTCGCTCATTTTGCCCGCGACCGGCGGCAAGGCTTCGCGCGGGGTCTTTGCTTCGAAAAACTCCATGGGTCTCAATATGGTGATCCTCTGGACGGCGGCGCTTTGCGTGACGCTCGACTATGGTCAACATCGCCTTATTCGCCTTGCTGCGGGCATTCTGGCGGCCTGTGCGCTGGCCTTGGTGTTCATTTCCAACTCCGCCACCGCCGTGCTTTTGGCCTTTGCGCTCATGTTGGTGATCCTCCTGTCGAAAATCCTCGAAGGCCGGGGGCTGTTTCATCCCGCCATTCTGATGATCCTGACCTTGGGGCTGAGCCTTTTGTTGATCGGCGCCTCTTTGGTGTTCTCCGCCGCAAATGTCGATGTGATTGGCCTTGTCCTCGATGAGTTCGGCAAGGACGCGACGCTGACCGGGCGCACCGTGCTTTGGGGCTATGCCTTTGAGCAGATTAAGGAACACCCGCTTTTGGGTGTGGGCCATGGCGGGTTCTGGAACCCGCGCGACTGGACCCATGTCTCGCGCAAGATTTTCATCGACTTCCACAAGGACTTCAACGCCTCCTTCACCTTTCACAACGCCTATCTTCAGACCGCTGTGCACCAAGGTCTGATCGGGCTGGGAATTGCGATCATGGCGTTTTTCTTTTCGATCTGGCAGGTCTTCGCCGCGATGATCCGCAAATGCGAGATGCCGCAGGCGTTTTTCGTGGGCATTGCTCTGATGATCCTGGCGCGCAACATGACGGAGCCGGGGCTGATGACGCCCTTCGCGCTCATGACGATGGTGCTCTACATGGGGGCGCTGATCGGGGTGCGGGAGCGGGTCTATGGCCCATCCTGACCGGGGTTTCGAGTGTTTTACTATGGTAAACAAATCCCTGTTACAGTCAGGTTTATATCGTGTGCAGAGGAAAATCGCCGCTCAAAAAATGAGCGTCACGGGAATTACCGGCCTTCGCGGGGGAAATTCCTTGATTGCGCATCGGCGGTTGAGAAAGCTGGTTGAGAAAGCTGAAGGTGAGGCCGGGGCGCATGTTGCGTGTCCGGCGTGGGGGTTGAGACATTGCGACGAGGCCAGCATCTGTGCGCTGGCCAGTGCAAGGGGCTTAGAGAGGGTGTGAGTATGAATCAGTATAGCGGTGTGCCGGCGTTGTCGAAAAAGGACTATGGGCCGCAAGATCACGCGTCGTCTCCATCGGAGTTCGAAGCCCCGAAAATGCACCTGAGCGATCTCATTCAACTGATCAAGGACGGGCGCAAGACCATCGCGATGTTTGCGGGCACGGCCATCGTTTTGACCGGTCTGTTGCTGTTGAATGCGACCCCGCGCTACGAGGCCATCTCTCAGATGCTCTTGGGCGAACAGGGATTGAGCGCGCAGAACAGTTTCGATCTGGTCGAGGAACAGAAT
Organism: Celeribacter sp.; assembly: GCF_048270365.1. Classification (NCBI taxonomy): domain Bacteria; kingdom Pseudomonadati; phylum Pseudomonadota; class Alphaproteobacteria; order Rhodobacterales; family Roseobacteraceae; genus Celeribacter; species Celeribacter sp. Next base: position 135,731 of record NZ_JBLWTA010000006.1, on the reverse strand, counting down.
CTCACGAGCTCGGTGATCGAGGGCGAGCTGGCCGTGCTGCGCTCGAACGTCTTGCTGCACCGGGTGGCGGAGCGGCTCGAGCTTGAGACCGTGCCGGAATTCAATCCCGCCGTATTGGATGGCGACGGCCCGTCTTTCATCGGCGGGCTCAAATCCTGGCTGAAATCTCTGGTTCCTGATTTCGACGCGGATCGCGGGGCTGAGATCGCAGAGGTTGAGAGCCAGATCTCCATGGCGGCCTCGGCGAGCGCCACGCAATTGGGCGAATATCGGGATATCGTCGGCAAGCTGCGCCGCTCTTTCTCGGTGCGTCAACAGGGCACATCCTATGTGGTGCAGGTGACGGCGGAGTCCGAGAACCCCGATCTGGCCGCCGCTTTGTCCAACACTTTGATGGACGAATATGTGAAATTCCTGACCGACAAACGCTTTGATGCGGCGCAGGAATTCACCCATTGGCTGGAGGTTCGGGTGAACGATCTAGCCGTGACACTCGAAGAATCCGAGCGCGCCGTGGTCGATTACCGCGCCCGGATGGAGGCCGATGCCGACAACCGCTCGCGTCTCGATCAGCAGATGACCGAACTGACCACGCGGCTCGTGCAACAGCGCGCCGAACTGGCCCAGATCAACGCGCTGCGTGACAAGATGAACGAGATGCTGGAGAACGACGGCCCGCTGGCCGCGCAGCTTTTGTCCTCGTCTGAAGAGATGGTCGAATATCGCAGCCAGATGTCGAGCCTGCGCCAGCGCGAGGCCAATGCGGTCGGTCGCTTTGGCGAGGATTCCGCACAGGTTGCCTCGATCCGTCGCACCATTGAACAGCTTGAAGACGCCATCGAAACCGAGGTGCGGCGCGAGTTGGACCGGCTGGAAAACCAGCGCGAGGTTCTGACCGTGGTCGTCGGTTCGATGGACAATTCGCTCTCGGAACTGTCGCGGCTCATGCTCAACCAGTCGGGCGAAGAAATCCAGCTGAGCCAGCTCAGACGCGTGGCCGATGCCAACCGTCAGGTCTATCAACAATTCCTCGGCCGCTTCAAAGAGCTGAGCGAATTGCAGAGCCTGCAAAGCCCGGATGCCGAGGTAATCTCCTACGCCAACCCGCCAAGTTCGCCGGTCTATCCGCGCCGCAAACTGTCGCTGATCCTCGCGGCCATCGGCGGCGTGTTCCTGGGCGTCGCTTATCTTTTGATCCGCAACATGCTGCCGCAGAAGCTTGGCTCGGAACAGCAATTGGCGCAGGGCACGGGCGTCGGTGTTTACGGCACGGTGAGTGGCGTCAGCGACGATTTGTTGCTCTATGATCTGTGCAGCAAGTTGAACAGCAAACCCGATAGCGATCTGGCGAAACAGGCGATGCGTCTGGCCAATAACGTCGATATGCGGGCAGGAGGGGCAGCGCGCACGATCCTTGTGAACTCGGACACCGACCGCATCGACCGGCTGCACACGGTGGTGATGCTGGCCTGGGCGCTGGCGCGCAAGGGCCGCAATTGCGTCTTCCTCGATGCCGACATCCGGGGCGCGCAGCTGTCGTCCAAACTGGAATATCTCAAACCGAAAGCGACCCTCGCCGATGTGCTCTACGGCAATGGCGCGGTCGAGGATGCGCTGACCCGGATGCCGCGGGTGGGGGCGTTTTTCATGCCGACCGAAACCATGACCGGCGCCAACCCCGCCGTGGTGTTCGACACGGAGAAATACCACGAGGTGATGCAGGCGCTTCTGGCCGAGGCTGACACGGTGATCATCGCGCCGCCCCCCGCCACGAGCTTTACCGAAGCCTATACGGCGACGGATGCGGTGGACGCGAACCTCTTTGTCGTCCGCGCAGGCACTTTGACGGCGTCTGAACTGAGCGAGCCTCTGACCATCGCGCAATCCGCCAAGGCGCAGAATTTCGGGTTGATCATGACGTCGGCGTGAGGGGGAGTGTTTCAGCGTCTTAAGACTTGTGAAATGATAACCCGTGGAGATTACAATGAATGCACAAAACCTTGGAGCAAACTATGTTTTGACGGCGCTCTTGCCGCGTTTGGAAAAACTTATGCCGGGTCTGCGCGAAGAGCTTTTGGCGGGCATCAAGGCAGACAAAGAGGCGATCAAAAAAAGCGGAAAACTGACCGCTGACGTTGAAGAAATCTTTTGCTCTGCGAAGAAAATCCTTGCGCATTCAGGGCATGAGAAATGAGTGCCGGAATACAGTAAACCTAAAGCATTTTTCGTTTAATCTGAATTAAATTGAGCGAAAAACGTTGCCATACTGAATTGATATTGCTGCGTTTCTCAAAAATTGAGTGCCTCAAGTTTTTGAGAAACGCTTTATACACATCTCTTTTACGAAAAAGACCACCGCGCGGTGGTCTTTTGAGTCTCATAGTGGCCGTTTCAGATTGTGAAGCGTCTCACAGCTCACAGTTCACACAGGGCCTTCGAAATCGCCAGAGAGACATTCTCGTTCTCGATGCCTTCCCAGCCCATGCTGGTGTCCGGCAACATGCCGAAGGGATCGGAGATATAGGCCTGAAGTGTCTGTTCGGTCCACACTCCGCCCAGTTTGTCCAAGGCGCCGGAGTAGCCTTCGAAGGGGCTGTTGCCCGGCTCGCGGCTACAGATGTTGTGCAGCGAGGGCCCCGCGCCATTGTCCACGCCTTCGAGCAGGCTATGGCATTGCAGACAGGCCGCCATGGTCCCGTCCGCCGCCGCCAGCACATCGGCGTCCGCGGCGTAAGTCGTCAACAGCTCGTCAAAGCGTGCCATCGGATCGGGGCCGGTGTCGGCGGTCAGGAACGACAGGCGGCGGTCGTCGGTGTAGAGCACGATGGTCTTGCCGCCGTGGATCGCATCCATATCGCGGATGCGCATATCCACGTTGATCGGCTCGACATAGATGCCGCGACCGTCCTCGATATGCACCCGATGCACCGCGCCGCTCAATGCGCCGACAAGGACGTCTCCGTCCCAGGCGTAATGGAAATTCTGCACCGCCAGCGCCGAGGAGGGCGCAATCGAGGGCACAAAGGCGATCACCGGTTTGTCGTAGCCGTCATGATTGGCGTGGCGGTCGCCGTTGCCCGCGGGCTGGCGGTTGTATTTCGTGCCAAAGCTCACCGCCGGAAAGCCGAAATTCGCGCCCTCGAACACGAGGTTCAACTCGTCACCGCCCTGCATCCCGTGGTCCGAGACCCAGATGCGCCCCTCTGCATCGACGCTCAGCCCTTGCGGGTTGCGCAGGCCCTTGGCCACGGGCGTCTTGTCGCCGCTCTCGATGTTGACCAAAAGGACCTTGCCATAATCCATATCGTCCGATTGGCCGATGGCATGGGTGAAATCGCGCTCTGCAAAGCGGTCGGCGCGCTCATAGGCGCCCGAGGACCAGGCGATGCGCCCGTCGGGCATCCGGTCCATCCGACCGCCCGCCTCAAGGCCGAACATGCCCTTGCCGGTGGTGAAAAGTTCAAGGCAGGGCTCGGTGCGCGCGATCACGATCCAATCGTCGGCTTCGGCATTCCACGTGGTCGGGTCCATGCCCTGAACAGCCAGACGCGCCATGGCGCTTCCAAAGCATTTCTGCTCCGGCAGCCATTCCGTGTAGGACAGCAACAGATAGCCCGCGCCCTCTTGCGCACGGGCGTAGTAAAAGATGTCGTTAAATCGCATCCAGTTGAAGTTGATCTCGATCTGGCCCAATTCGCCCGCGTCCACTTGCGCCTCAAGTGCCGCGCGGTGGTCATCGGGCGGCGCAACATTCAGCTCATGGACCACGGCGTCGGTGACCGAATACATCTTGCCGACGCGGTCGGTGACCAGAACCGTGTCTTCGCCGATGGTGCCAATGCCGCCCGCGAAATCCTTGGCCGAGGCAGGTAGAAAGATCGTCTCCTGCGACAGGATCGCCCGGTTGGTGACCCGACGCTCGGGCTCCGGTTCGGCGCCCGCGTTGAAGTAGGAATTGTACATCCCGTTCAACTTGTAATGAATTTGCGCCGGAAAACTGAACCGGTTCTGCATTTCCGTGTTGAGCGCATATCCCGCCCAAATCCCACCGCCGAACAGTCCGGCCAGACAGACAATGACCACAAGGGCCAGCGCCAAGATACGCTTTCGTGACATGTTTAATCCCCCGCCAAGATACTCATCACTCTACCACACCACAGGTACTCTGACTGTACGACGGATTGGTAACGAGGTGAACGCTCGTGAAATGCCGCCGGGGGTACAGCGTGAGTCGCCCGCGTCAGAGCCACAATCCTGTGACAATTTTGGGCGCTCCTTGAGCAAGTGGTCAAAAAGAAATCGCTTGGAGAAAGCCGTGAGCGCCAACAAGCCGCGCCACGGGGGGTGAGTCCTCGTGAAACTGGACGGAAAGGGCGGCTCTGCGTAGGCTTTTTCTGACGACAAGGGCCAAGACGCAAGATCGTTACGATCACTGTGTCATTCTAGACCTGTGCCATGTTGGACCTGTCGTTTGGCGATGCAGCGGGCTGGACCGGCATCGCATGTTTCTGAGTGTCTCTAAGAACAGTTTCAGTGGGGGGATCAACATGAATATGGCCAACAATGTTTCGGAGTCCGTCTCCGAAGCCTCGGTGGATGTCACGGCAAAGGCCGGTACAAAGGTGGCGGCCAAAACCGGCATCGCCTTTCTCGGCTGCGGCTATGTCGCGGATTTCTACCAACAGACCTATGCCAATCACAAAAACAGCCTGACGCTGCACGGCATCTGGGATCACGACAGGGCGCGGCTTGAAAAATTCGCCGCGTTTTACAAACTCGAGTGCTACGCCAGTTTCGAAGAGATGCTCGCGGACCCGGAGGTCGAGATCATCGTGAACCTCACCAACCCCCATGCGCATTACGCCACAAGCAAGCGCATTCTGGAGGCCGGGAAACACGTCTATTCCGAAAAGCCTCTGGCGATGGAGATCGACCAGGCGCGCGAATTGGTGGCGCTGGCCGAGGAGAAGGGGCTTCAGATCGTCTCCGCCCCCTCATCGGTTTTGGGCCCTGCGGCGCAGCGGCTCTGGCAGGCGGTGCGCGAGCGCGAATTGGGCACGCCGCGTCTGGTCTATGCCGAGATTGACGACGGGTTGATTCACAAGATGGGCTATGAGAATTGGCTCAGCTCATCGGGCACGCCCTGGCCCGCAAAGGATGAGTTTTACACCGGCTGCACACTGGAACATGCGGGTTATATGCTGAGCTGGCTGGTGGCGATGTTCGGCCCGGTCACAGAGGTCACGAGCTTTGCGAGCCTCTGTATCCCGGACAAGGGCGGCGACACGCCCGAGAATTACACCACGGCGGATTTCTCCTGCGCGCTTTTGCGGTTCGAGAGCGGCATGACTGCGCGTCTGACCAATTCCATCATCGCGCCGCATGATCATCGCTTGCGGATTTTCTGCGACGGGGGCGAGCTTTGCGCCCATGAGGTTTGGAACTTCCACACACATGTGGACGCCTATCCTCTGCCGCAAAACAAAATCCAGCGCGGGATGGAGAAATTCCTTCATATGCGGCCGAAACGCAAACTGGCGGTGGCGAAGAACCCGGAGACCAAATTCGCCGAGGGCGGCCATCCGATGGATTTTGTGCGGGGCGTGGCCGATATGGCGGCTGCCGTGCGTGAGGACCGCCCGGCGCGGCTGGGCGGGGCGTTCTCGCTGCATATCACCGAGGTGACGCTGGCGATTCAATATCCGGAGATTTACGGCACGCCCTATGTGCCGCAAAGTCGACCGGCGCCGATTGAGCCCGTGTGATATAATCTGCTGTGAGCGCGTGCGCGTCTACCGAAACTCGCTCTGAAACTCCGCCCATTTCGGCGCGAAATCTGCCTCCAGACGCGCCCGTGTCTTGGGCGGCAGTTCGGACGGCACTTTGAGCGGCTTGCGCAGCAGTTTCTTGCCCATGGCAATCACGCCCTTGGGCATGAGCATGTTCAGCCGGTCGTAGTATTTCCACCGTCGGAGCCGCGCCAAAAGTGCGCCGTCCATGCCTTGGTTCTCACGTTTGTGCAGCGCCTGTTGTTCTGAGAGCGCGGCCAAGGCCGTCTCGGACGCGTCGACATCCAGAAACTCAAGCACCTGCGCGTGGACCGTATCCTTGTCGGCCTTGTAGTCGTCCAGAAACAGCACCAAAATCTGATCGTCGGGGAAATGCTGGCGCAGGGTCTCGACCGTGGCGCCGTAATCACTTGTGCCGACAATCTCAGGCCATTTGTCGAGGGCCTCGTCAATCGGCACCACCTCGCGGGCATTGGACAGCATCTGGACGTAATGGCTTTCGATCCGGTCAATCGGGTTGCGCACCATCATGATGAGCTTGGCGTCTGGGATCGTGTCGGCGATCCGCTCCGCCGTGCGCTCGACGCAATGGGACATCGCGTAATCCGGCGTGCCCTCCATCAAAAGCGCACCGTCCGGGGCGGGGTCGAACAGGCTTTTGTACCACTCCATGTCCCGTTTGGTGAACAGGTCATTGAAGAAATGCGTTTCCTTCTTGGGATACATGTAGATGTCAGGGTGTCGCATCAAGGCACCGCAAAGCGTGGTGGTGCCGGATTTTGGGGTGCCGATCACGATGGCATGTGGAAGGTCGCGTTTCTTGTCCATAGGGTACATCTCCTAGGGGGTTAACTCCTGAAAAGAGGATTGAGGATTAGGCATGGGCTTAGTCTTTCCGATAAGCATCGCCACGATGAGCGGCCAGCGCGCGCTGGGCCATCTCATGCATGACGGCGGGTGGTTCAACGAAGGTGTCGCGGGGCAGGGCGGCCAGCGACCGGCGCAGCTCCAACATGGGGGAGGGATCATTCAACAGGTGCTGGACCAGCGGGATGAAATGATTTTCCACCGGATCGCCCACGATCAACCCGATGCCATGATCATGCAGCCATTTGGCGGTCTCTGTGCCCTCAGGCGCAAACGCCGGCACGCCGAAATAGCCGCCCTCATAGACCCGGTTGGGTAAAAGCCACAGCGAATTGAACCCCGCCTCATACCAATCGCCAGCCCAGACCAGATCGACCTCGCCGTAAATCTGGTTTAAATCCTCGGGCGCCTTGTAGCGGCCGTGATAGGTGATGTTGGGGAAGGGAGCGATTTCGCCTTCGAGATCGGGAATGACCGAGAGCGCCGGATAGCCGCGCAGCACGATCTCGACCGCATGGGGGAAATGTCGGGCGAGGTCTTTGAGCAACTCCAGCGAGCGCCGACAGCGCAGATTGCCGAACCAGCCGACGCGCAACCGCCCCGGAATATGCGGCAGGGCATGTTCTGGCCGCGGCCCGAAGGCGTCGCCCTCGATCAGCCGGTTCTCGATCAGCATGTGCTGATAGCACCCCGGATAGTAACGCCGGAAATGTTCCTCTTCGAAGCGCGGAGAGGAGACGACGATGAGATCGCTGGCCTCGACCAGCCGTTTCTCGAACTGACGGAACGCTTTTGCCGACAAGGCATCGCCCGCCAGCCGGTGGTGAATATCAAGGCATTCGTAGACCACGGGCACTGAGGATTTCATCAAGCGGCGCACCCTGAGCGCGGTCGCCAGCATGTCAAGATTGCGCGCATAGAACAGATCCGCCCTCTCCACAGTGGCGCGCTGGGCGAGCGCGGTTTTGGCGCCGGTAAAGATGGATTTGACCCGATGCACATAGTCATTGTCATGGGTCTCGCCCAGATCGACCCAATCGAAGGGCACGGGCGTGGCCTCGCCGCGTCGGGGCATGAAGCCGGTGACGTCAAACCCCGCCCGCTGCATCGCGATGGCGCGGCGGCGGACGGCGGAATCCTTGGCGTTATGGCCGAAAAAGGCGATATGTTTGATCTCACCGGACATCTCAGCGCCCCGCCTTGCGCGCCTGCGCGAGGCCGACCAGAAAGCCGATCCCCCAAGAGGTGTGCATCGCCGCCAGCGCCGGAAGCGCCACAAGACCGCAAAGCGCCTGATGCTTTTGCGCCATGAGGATCGCAACCCCGCTCAGGAGCAGCAGGTAGAAAACCGGCCAGATCAGCCCCAAAAGGCTAAAGGGCAGTATCAAAAGCGACAGCGCCAAAAGCAGCACATGCACCACCGGGATCATCTGGCGCGGCGCGGGCATATCGCCATGTTTCATGCAATTGCGCGCCCGCCCGACACCGTATTTGTAATATTGCCGCCACAGCCCGTGCAGGCTGTCGCGCGGGAAATAACCGATGCGAATGCTGGCATCGAGCCAGATTTTGCGCCGGGATGCGATGAGGCGGCGGTCGAACTCGGCGTCCTCATTGGCGATGAAACTGGTGTCATAGCCCCCGATGGCGCGAAAGGCGTCGAGGCGAAAAGCGGCGTGGTGACCATGCTCGACATAACCCGATTTGACGCCGCCGCGATGCGGTGAGCCGCCCGCGCCAAGCTTGCTGTCGGCGACAAAGGCTAGGCCGCGACGAAAACAATTCCCTTCCGCCACCGCATCCATCGGGATGACAATCGAGGCAATATCGGGTTGCCGGTCCAACTCGGCACACAGGCGCGAGATGAAATCGGACGGGTAGGCGGCATGGGCGTCACAGCGGATCGCGATGTCATAGGCCTCGAACTCCGGCGCCAGAAGCATGTTCATCGCATGGGCCTGAGTGCGTTTGGGATTGTGCCGCAATTCGAGATTGGGAAAGCGCGTGGCGAGGCCATCGACGATCCCCTGCGTGCCGTCGGTGGAGCCGCCATCGGCCACGATCACGCGAGCCTGCCCCGCCACCGCGTCCTGCGGCAAAAGTTGCGTTAGAACGGCCTCAATGTGTCGCGCCTCATTGAGGGTCGGGATCAGCACAATGATGCGGTCGGGCGGGGTCTTTACCATGCGTAGGCCTCCAGCGGCAGCCGGTCGCGTTCCGTGAGCGTCCGTCCGGTGGCGGTCGGGATCGACCAAGGCGGCAGGGCGGCCAAAAGGGCGGTGATCGCCAGCACCTCGGTGGGGTTTTTGCCCTTGATCGCCTCGCGCAGCCGCCAAACCGCCCCACGCGACAGCGCCCGAGCCAAGGATTTGCCCGCCGCCGCACGTTTCGAGATGTCGAGAATGCGTTTGCGCGTGGGGGTCTCAAACAGCTCCTGCGCGCCATGTTTGCCCGCCACGGCCCGGATCGCGATCCGGCATTCCTCGGGGCTTAAGGCCAATTCGGGACGGATCAGAACAGCCGCTTCGAAATCTTCGAGGGCTTGGCCCCAATCGCGCCGCCGGGCATAGACCGCGCCGCGCTGCAACAGGGCCGCGCGGGTGCATAGTTCCGGCGTGTCGCAGTCGAACATCGCCTCGTACAGAGACAAAGGAATACGGTCGCGCAGCCGTTCGAACACGACTTTGTCGGCGTTGCGCCACACATCGTCCGAGGATTTTGCGGCATGGCGTTGCCAGGCGGGGCCGCGCTCGCCGTCGTGTTTGCGTTGCAAAAACACCGTGTCCTCGATCACCTCCGCCGGGTAGCGCGCCATCAGCCGCACCGTCATGTCGTAATCGATCGAACGCGCCAGATCGACGGAGAAGGGCCCGACCTTGTCATAACAGGCGCGGCGCACCAGCGTGGCGTTTTGAAAAAAGAAGATGTCTTCGAGCACATGGCGCAGGGGGCTACCGGAGGTGAGGTTCGGCCAATAGCCCGCGTCGCTCAGCTCTTTTGCGCCACTTTCAGGCGCGGTGGAAAACCGATTGTGCGCGCCTGCGGCCAGGCCGACCTCGGGCTTTTTATCCAAGATGGCGGCCAGTTTTTGCGTCGCATCCGGCAGGGCGATATCATCATCGTCACAAATCCAGATATAATCACCTTGAGCCAGCTCCATGGCCTGATTCAATGCGGCGGACTTTCCGGCATTCTCTGCGCGCCGATAGTCGATCCTCGCGCCCTCATTGCGCAGATAGGGGGCTATGATGTCGGAAGTGTTGTCTGTTGAGCCGTCATCCCAGACGATGATCTGCGAGACTGCCCGTTTTTGCAGCAAAATCGCCTCGATCGCCTCGGCGAGAAGGGCCCCGCGATTAAAAGTTGGCACAAGCGCGGTAATTTGCGCAACCATAACAGTGTTCCCCCGTACAACATGGCCAGATGGTGTCTGGCTCTAGGTACTATGCTTAAAAGGTGACAAAGATGCATCTGCTTGCTCCTACGATAGATCGCCAGACGCACAGGGGGGCTGTTCCAACGGTGTCGTTGGGCATTTTCTGTGCGTTTTTGATGTCTTTGCCCGCAATAAAGCCGCTTTCGGCCCAATCCGTGGGCGTTTGGACGGCGGCACAAGAGGATGTGACGGACGATATGGCCCTCTCTGAGGTGCCGAATCCCGCGGGGCTTTCGGTGGTGTCTTCCGTGAATGAGGCTCAGAAAGGGTTTCTGGGCGTCGGCGATCAGGTTGCACTCAGCATCGTCATCTGGGAAGACGCGGAGTTGGAATATCGTCAATGGGAACCGGTTTCCGGCATCTATGCGGTCTCGGCGGAGGGCACGCTGACCCTGCCGCTGGTGGGGTCTCTCCCGGCGGTGAATGTGTCCCGCGAAGACCTGAGCCTTGAGGTCGCCGGGATTTTGCAGAACCGCGCGCAGATGGTCGAAACCCCCGTCGTCACCCTCAACATCACTGCCTACGCGCCGTTTTTCGTGTTGGGCGATGTGGCGCGTCCCGGCGAATTCGAGGCCCGGCCCGACCGCACCGTCTATCAAGCCTTCGCCATGGCGGGCGGTGCTCCGCGTCTGGCGGGTGGGCTTGATAGCAATGTGCGCAGCCTGATGATCGACAGCGGCACGCTCTCGCAACTGCGCCGCGAAATTCTGCGCGCGGAGGTCTCCGCCGCCCGCTATCGCGCCATGCGCGACGACGCCGAGATGATCACCTTGCCCGAAGACCTCACCCATCCCGACGGCGCCGCCGCGCTTCAACGGGTGATCGAGGGCGAGCAACAGCAACTCAATGCGCGGCGCGAGGCCAAAGCCTTGGAGGTCGAGAACCTCGAGGGCTTGAAAGCGCTGTTGAACACCGAGATCGCGAGCCTCGAGGAAAAGCTCGACGGGCTCTCGACCCAGATCGATCTGGCGCAGGAGAACCTCGACAATATGCTGTCTCTGAAGGAAAGCGGGCTGGCGCGGTCGGTGCAGATCCGCGACGCGCAGGAATCGCTTTTTGACGTGGAAAGCCAGCAGATTGACATCGAAACCGCGATTTTTCGCGCCCGCCAACGGCATCAGGAGGCTGAACGCGATATTCTGGCGCTGCGCTCACGCGACAAGGTCGAAGCCGCGCGCGAGCTTCAGGTCCTGCAAGGCGAGATCGAAGAGCTGCGCCTGCGCCGCGAAACCTACGGCGCGCTTGTGGAGGCGGCGGGGGGCGAATCCTCGACGCTGATGGATCAGGTCGCGACCTTTTATTTCCTGACCCGAAATGGCGATGCCGCAGGCGAAAAGCGCGTCGAGCCGGACACGTTGATCGGACGCGGAGATGTGCTGCGCGTGGAGCGTGTGGTGCTGGAAGGCGACGATCTGCCGGAGGTTCTGTCTGAGGCCGCGCCTGTGATCCGTTCGGAGGTGCAGGAAGAGGTTCAGCCCGAAACACAGGTCGTGACATCAGAGCATGATGTGAGCCTCAAAGGGCCGGGCGAGGGCATCAGGCCGCTGTTGCGGCAGGAATAATTGCCCCGACTTATCCGCCCCTTATCCGCCCGGCAGCCGTTTTCGAACGGCTTCCGAGAGTTTCGTCATCACAAGTTTGCGCGCTCTGGGGTTCGTGGCGCAGAGTTTTCCGGCGGCCATGATCTGGCGGTTTTTCAACTGGGTCATCACCACCTCCGCCGCCATCAGCGTCTCAAGATGCGTGCGGCGGATGTCGATCATCTGGGCCAGTCGTTCTGTGCGGGTGTCGGCGCCGGGCGCCAGAACTTTGGCTGCAAATTCCGCATCGGCCGCCAAAAGCGCCTCGATATATTTCGGCGGCACGGTGGCGGAGAGCGACCCTTCGGCCTGCTGATAGAGGTAGTCCGGCTCGGGCGCGATGATCACCTTGGCGCCCTCGGCAATCGCGGCGGCGATGATGTGATAGTCCTCACTGTTGCGCAGCGCGGGGTCATACCGTAGCCCAGTCTCCATCAAATATTCGCGCCGAAACAAAGGCTTGAGATAGCCCAGGCATTTCTCACCCGCCGTCATCTGGTTGCTGGCAAGGTAATCTTCGAGCGTCAGGTGATGCAGCGGGTCCACCTCGGAGGGTGTCAAAAATACGCCGCCATTCACCGGCACGCCGTGGATGTCGACACGGGTGAAATTGCCCAACACAATATCCGCATCCGCCGCCACCGCATGGTCCAACATCGTGGACAAACGCCCCGGCACCATGTCGTCATCGGCGTCTAAAACGGCGATCCAGTCGCCGGTGGCCGCCTCGATCGCCCGGTTGCGCGCGACGGACGGTCCGCCGTTTTGCGGCATCTGGATATATCGAACATCCGGGAAATCCCGCATGATTTGAGGGGTTTCGTCCGAGGATGCATCATCGACGACAAGGATCTCCGGCGTCAAACCGGATTGCGCGCGCGCCGATGCTATAGACTTGGGCAAAAAACGCGCTGCGTTATATGCCGCGATCATTATTGTGGTCTGCAGGTTCATGAACGCTTCCCTGCCTGAACAGCTGTGTTAACCTCTTACTCGTGTGTTCATTGTTAGGGTTCCCCCGTATGTCAGACAATCTGTACTTTCATTCTGACCGTAAAATCTTGCGCTCCTGCCTTATAATGTCGCTTTTCGCGGGCGCCGCATTGGTGTCGCAAGGCGCAGCGGCGCAGGAGGCGCCCGAATTGCAGGGGGAGCTTCCTCCGATCAGCGGATTCTTTCAGCTGTTCGAAACTGAGGCCGATTTGGGAGGATTCTACCTGTCGGATTTCGATTTCGGTGGCGACACCATGGTCACGGGCTATCGCCGCGACCGGATCGCCTATGATGCCGAGGCCAAGGAAGTGATCCTGAGCCTCTCGCCCGCGCCCGAAGGGTCGGAGAAAGCCTTTTGGGGCGCCGAGCTTCAGCGCGACGGCGGGCATGGCTATGGCGACTATGAGGTGGTGATGCAGCCCGCCAAAGCCGAGGGCGTGGTCTCGTCGTTCTTCACCTATACCGGCGGGACATTCGGCGATCCGCACCACGAGATCGACATCGAATTTTTGGGCAAGGATACGACGGGCCTCTATGCCAATATTTTCGTCGATGGCAAACAAATGCCGGGGCGGCACATTCCGCTGGGCTTTGATGCCTCCGAGGGCATGCATCTTTACCGTTTTGAGTGGCGGCCCGAGGGCGTGCGCTGGTTCGTGGATGGCAAAGAGATTTTCTACGCCGCGGCCTCTGAGACCGCGATGCCGCAGTTTCGTGGCAAGCTCTTCGCCAATATCTGGGCCGTCGCGGAATTGCAGGAGCCCTGGGCGGGCGAGGTCGATCCCGACACTAATGTCAAAGCGCGCTATGGCTGCATGTCCTATGTGCCTTTAGGGCGGGGCGGGTTGCAATGTCAGGACTTCGGGCCATGGACGACGGACCCGAGCGCGCCGGAGACGGCCTCCGAGGGGCACGAGGAGGGCTGATCCGTGGTCGAGACTGTGCAGATCGACGTCTCCGTCATTGTGGCCGCTTATAAATGTGTTGCAACGCTGGAACGCGCGGTGCGCACCTCTCTCGATCAGCCTGGTGTCACGGTCGAGGTGATCATCGTCGATGATGCCTCGCCGGATGACACGCTGGTTTTGGCGCGAAAATTGGCGGAGGCGCATGACAATGTGATCGCCCTGACCACGGGCGTGAACAAGGGCCCGTCAGGCGCGCGCAATATGGCGCTGGAGATCGCAAAAGGCACCTATGTCACCGTGCTCGACAGTGACGATTTCATGGAGGCGGGGCGTCTGGCGCGCATGATGGCGCAGGCCCGTGTGTTGCAGGCCACCATTCTGGCCGACGATCTCTATAAGGTGATAGAGGGCGATGAAGAGGGCCCGCGCACGCGCTTGTTGGATCTCCCGAAACCCGGTTCGGATAGCTTTGGGGTGGATCTTGCGGAATTCACGCGCGGCAATATGACGAGTTACAATGGCGCGCGCGGTGAGATGGGGTTTCTCAAGCCTTTGATTTTGAGAGACTTCCTTGAGGAACAATCCCTGCGCTACCACGAAGACATGCGGCTGGGCGAGGATTTCGCGCTCTATGCTGAGGCGCTCGCGGCAGGCGCGGCGTTTCAGATCGTCCCTCCCGCTGGATATTTCGCCGTGGTGCGTCCGGACTCTTTGAGCGGCTCGCATGGCGCCAAGGATCTGGACGCTCTGGCACGCCGGATCAAGGCCCTGCGCGATGCGGCGACCGGCCCGGCGCGCGACGCGCTTCAGGCGCTCTGGATTGATACGATGAAACGCTACAGCTGGGTGCGGTTGATCGATGCGGTCAAGGCACGTGATCTGGCCGAGATCGCAGCCTGTTTCAAAGCGCCCCCAAGTGTTTCAATTCATTTGATAAACTGTCTTGGTGAACAATTTGTCTTGCGCACCGGTAGATTACTTGGTCGGAGTACCTAAATAAAATTGTGGGTTGGTGGTGAAGTGATGGAGGTTCTGCGTCGTGAGCGCTGAAATTCGATGGGGTATTGTGGGCGCGGGCATGATCGCGCGGCGTTTCGTGACGGACATTGCCTTGTGCAGCGACAGCCGTCTGGCAGGCATCGCCTCGCGCGCCTTGGATCGCGCCGAAGCGCTGCGGGATTTCGCCGGTGTCGCGCCTGACAGCTGCCTCTGTTTTCAGGGCTACGAAGAGATGCTCGCCTCGCCCGAGATCGACGCGATCTACATCGCGCTGCCCACCGCTCTACATGCCGAGGCCACTTTGGCGGCGATTGCCCATGGCAAGCCGGTGCTTTGTGAAAAGCCTCTGGCGATGAACGCCGGCGAGGTCGAAGCCATCGCCAAGGCCGCGAAAGAGGCGGGCGTGCCGGTGATGGAGGCGGTCTGGACCCGCACCCTGCCGAATGTGCTTGAACTGCGTCGTCGTCTGGAGGCGGGCGAGATCGGCAGGCCTTTGCATCTGAATGCCACGTTGGGATTTCCGGTCGATGACAGCCCCCACAAAAGTGTCGCCGAGCCGTCTCTGGGCGGCGGCGTGATCCGCGATTTGGGGGTTTATCCTATTTCTTTGGCTCAGTTTTTCTTGGGCGATTTGAGCTATAGCGCCTCAGAGGTTCGCTATTCCGCGCGCGGCACGGATCGCGATATGTCAGCGGTGCTGCGCGGCGGTGCGGAGGGGGCTTGTCTTGTGACCCTCTCGGCCTCGCACAGCGGGCAATTGCCCAACCGGTTGGAGATCACCGGCACCAAGGGGCGGTTGTCCCTCGATGCGCCGTTCCTTTGTGGGCTGGGCGGTCGGATCACGCATTTCCCAGAGGTGAAGGAAAGCGCGGAGATGCCGGTCACGGCAGAGCCTGCGACCAGCACGCCGAAATCCGCGCCTCCCCGCAAACGCGGCCTCAAGGACAAGCTGAAGCAATCCTCTTTGGGGCGTGTGCTGCGTCGTTTTTTCCTCGACCGGGTGCGTCTCGAAGGCGCGCAGATCGGGTCGGTTTACGAAGGCTCGGGCCTGCAATTCCAGATCGACGAATTCTCCCGCATGCTGCACCGGGGCGAGACCGAATGTCAGCTGATGCGCCTGTCGGACAGCCTTTTGGTGGCGCAGCTTTTGGATCGGATTTCGGGTGGCAAAACGCCGGACTCCCTCCACGGGTTCAATGGCGCACAGGCCCCGACGCTTACGGCCATGCCCTCCGAATAAGCCCTCCGAGTAAGCCCTCGCATGTCCCACAGGGACATGGCTTCGTGAGATTTAGCTGTGGTATTTTTACGTTTTGCGATGTGCGATTGGTTGCGGATTGGTCGGGCGAGGCCGGTTTGCGCCCAATTTATGTGCTTTGAGAGGCCCGCAGAGAGCCGGTTTCGATCTCCGTTAGGGCGGGACCCAAAACTGTCGTATCTTTGAGATTGAAGCGCGTTAGACTTCTCGAAAGCGAAGTCGAGACGGATTTCGTCACGTGTTTCAGTGTTGCGTTCGGGCATGCCGGGCCTGTCGCAACCGCGTTGTGGTGTTTCCGGCAAGGGGGCTAAGCGTTTCGAAAGCGGCCAAGGCCGCACCGGAATGCAGTGTGGGTGATGAATAAAGAGACTTTCAAATATGCACGCGGAAGCACGGCGGCGGACAGTTGTCTGATCTCCATCGGCATTTGCACCTTTCGGCGTCCCGAACTGTTCGAAACCCTGACCTCGATTGGCAATCAGATCGTGCCGGATGGCTACACCATCGAGGTGATCGTCGCCGACAATGACGATGTCGCAGAGCTGGGTCCAAAGATCGCCATTGCGGCGCAGGATACGGGCCTCAACATCCGCTACCGTCCGGCGCCCGCGCGCAATATCGCGATTGCCCGCAACGCCTGTCTGGACGCTGCCGAGGGCGAAGCGCTGATTTTCATTGACGATGACGAAACCGCCGATCTCGGCTGGCTGGAGAATATGATCCGCTCTTGGCGACGCTCGGGCGCCAGTGTCATTTTCGGGCCGTCCTATGCGATCTACCCGGAGGAAACGCCGGAATGGATGATCGAGAACGACGTGCATTCCAACATTCCGCTGGACCGCGACGGGGTGGTGGAGACCGGCTATAGCTGCAATGTTTTGTTGGACTTGCGCAACGCCCGCGTGCGCGAGGCGCGGTTTGACGAGGCTTTTGGGCGCACCGGCGGCGAGGATACGGATTTCTTTTTCCGCCTGCACCGGCATGGCGTCGATATGGACATCACGCTCGATGCCAAGGTGCGTGAGCCCGTCGCTGAGAAACGCATGTCGAAAGACTGGGTGATGCGGCGACGGTTCAGCACCGGGCAGGCCTATGGGCATTGCGTGACCTCTGCGGGGCGCAATGCCCCGGTGGTCGAACGCGCGGCGCTTGTGCTGCGCTCTGGCGCCAAGAGTGCCTATTGCACGCTGCGCGCCGGGCTGACGATGTATCGCGAAAGCCAGTATCGGTTCTGGATGATGCGCGGGATTTTCCACGCAGGCGTTGCGCGCGGGGCCTGTGTGCCGCCGCAAACCCATCATTACGGGGGGGACGAGGCATGAGCCGCAAATCCGCCCCGAAAACCATTGCGCTGTTTTATGACGGCTATGAGACGCAGGCCAACGATGCCCCCTTTGGCCGCACCCGCTCGCATATTCGAAGCACCCTGCGGCAGGCCTATCGCCGCGCCAAGAACCTGCAACCCTACACCGGCTTCTACACCGCCTTTCTCAATCTCAAGCGCAGTCTCGAGGCCAGCGGTGTCACCATCCGGCTCAATGATTTTGCCTATGCCCGCGCCAATCCGACCATGCCCGTCGGGCTGACCGGGTTTCGCTCGGTCTATGAGAAGGTGCGCCTGCCAAATCCGGCGATGTTCGGCCCCGGCGAGGTGCCGGACCCGAACGATGCGATGCGCGTGGTCAAAAATTGCAACCTCAAGATCGTGACCCAGCCCTCTGAATGGTATTGCCAAATCTGGCGGCCCGTACTGGGCAATCGGGTCAAGCCGATGTTCGTCGGCCTCGACACCGACAACTGGCCCGACCTCTCGGCGCAGGACAAGGACATCGATGTGCTGATCTACGACAAGATCCGTTGGCACTATGATGAGCGCAAAGACGACCTTTTGGACCCGCTGATCGCGCATCTGGAGGCGCGTGGTCTGAGCTATCACATCCTGCGCTACGGGTTTCACCATCTGGGACAGTTCCGCGGCGCGCTGGCGCGGGCGCGCTCGATGGCGTTTTTGTGCGAACATGAAACTCAGGGGCTGGCCTATCAGGAGGCCATGTGTTCCGGCGTGCCGATTTTCGCCTGGGACGAGGGGCATCTCGTCGGCCCGCACGATCTGTCGATTGCGCCGCCGGGACTTGAGGTCTCGTCGGTGCCCTATTTCGATGAACGCTGCGGGATACGGTTCAAGCAGCCGGAACTGGTCGAGGCCTTTGATCGGTTCTGGGAACACCACGCGGGCTATGCGCCACGCGATTATGTTTGTGAGAACCTGTCGCTGGCGGCAGGGGCCAAGCGCTATCTGGAGCTGTTCCAGACGCTGGGCTGAATTTTCCTCTGGCTGATCCTCACTCTGACCCTCACCCTGGCTCTTACTGTGCGGCCATGCTCTTGTCTTTGTCGTCCGTTGTCGTCGCCGTTGCCGGCGTCGTCGCAGGCGACCAGGACGACCAGACCTCCGACAAATCCCGCCCCAAAAGCGCGTCCAGCCCCGCGTTGCGATCCGACAAAAGGCGCGAGAGATAGCGCGCGGTCTCGGGTTTCATTTCGGGCGGGCGATCGGCGGTGAGCAACAGCGGATTCACCTTGTGGAAATAGAATTGATACAGCCGGTTGGCGAGTTTCTCCCGCAGGCCGGTGTTGCGCCGCATATGCCCCATATAGCGCAACCGCGACACCCGCCGCCCGACCAGGGCGTTGACCCATTGCATGAGCTTGGGCTTGCCCGGGTAGCTCGTCTTGTTGAACCACAGCTCATAGCCCTCAAGCGAAAAGGGCGCGACGCCGATGAAATTTGCGATGCCGTCCATCACCGCTTGGCGGTCGGTTTTGAAGTCCTCCAAAAGCACGATATGCACCCGGTCGCGGCCCAACACGTCGATCCATTGCTGCAAATGCGGCGCATAGGTCGAACCTGCCACGATCTGGGGCAGGGCGGTCAAAGCGCCCTCGAATGACGCGGTGACCCGCATCATTTTCATCGCGTGCCAATACTCGGAATAGGCGCGTTTGACCGGATCGCGGAGCATGAAAATCACCTTCGCCTCCGGCAGCCGCTGTTTCACCCGATGCGCCACCATCGGCGAAAACAGATAGCGCGTGCTGTCCTCGCCCAGCAAAGCCATATCGCCCAAAGCCGCATATTTCGCCCGATACCAATCGCGCGTTTCGGCGTTCTCTGGCGACGGGTCGCGGTAATCGAGCCGCCCGCCGCGTTCGAAAAACAGGTCGGGCCAGTTGAACGGATCGTCGGCGTCGAAGTAGTTCACCTCATCCGTGGGAAAGGCGATCTCCGGGTGTTGATCGAGGATGAAGTGCAAAGAGGTGGTGCCGCATTTCGGCGCGCCCCCGATGATGAAATCGGGCTGGGGCGGGCGTTTCATCTCGGGGCTGGTCATCTTTACGCGTCACTCTCTTAAAAAGGGCCGAAGGCTTACGGTCCAACGGCGGGGCTTGCGGGGGTCAGAACCTGCGGTGTGTTGCGAAACACCGCGAGGGCGGATTTGGATTTCTGGCGGTCGATCAAAACCGTCAGGGCAATGCCAAGCGCGCCAAGGGCGGCGGCGATCAGGAAATAGGCCACATTCGGCAGATCGGTCAGATGCTCGATCCAAAGGTAGGTCACAGCCACGGCGGCTGCTACGAGGCTCGATGGGATCAACTGGGCCAGACAGCCTTTGAGTGTGATCGGGACAAGACGCGCGCCCAACTGCCAATGGCGCGGCACCATGATGAGGGACCAAAGCGTAAAGCTCAACGCCACCGCTTCGAGGCTGAATTGCAGCGCAATGAGCACCATGACGATGCGCAGGATCACGCCTTCGATCGAGGTGCGCAGCAAAAGATCGGTGTGCGACACGGCGCGAAACAGCGCCTGCATGAAAAAGATCGCGATGGCTTCCAACACCAGCCCGCCGATGGTCAGCGCGAAGAGCATCGCCACCGGCGTCCATTCCGGCGACAAGAGCACGGAGAACACCGGGCGGCCCGCCACCGCGACCATGGTCATCGAGGGGATCAACAGGACCGACAAAAGCCGCATCCCGGCATAATAGATGTCGCGCAGCTTTTCGGGCGATTTTTGCGCCTTCGACATGCGGACATAGATGACCGAGGACATCGGCCCCGCGAGGCCGAATTGCGGCAGGCGGTTGAACCGCTGTGCCATGGCGAAATAGCCGAGGGGGATCTGACCCAAGACGCGGGAGATCATCATGATCGGCAATTGCTGGCGGATCACGGTGAGAAAGGCGGAGGCCAGCGTGTCGCGCGCGTAGATCAAATGCGGACGCAAGCCTTGGGTCGAAAAGGCAAAGCTCGGGCGGAAGTGAGAGAGCATGAAAATCCCCACCATGCGCACGGCGGCCAGCATGACCTGTTGTCCGACAAGCGCCCAAACCCCCATGCCCGCCAGAGCCCCCGCGACCGCAAAGACGATGCCCGCCACGGTGGCGATCACCTGCACCTTGGCGATGCCGCTGTAATTCTCGCGCCGTTCGATCTCGGCATTGGGGGCGGCGGTGAGCGCATAAAACATCGGGATGACCGACATGACGAGCAGAAGCGGCACAAGCCGGTCGCTGTCGAAATAATGCGCGGCCAAGGGCGAGAGCCCGGCGACAAAGACCATACAGGCCACGCCTGCGCCGATCATCAGCCAGTTGACGGAGGACCATTCCACCTCATCGGCATCTTCGCGCCGGATCAAGGATCGCCCCATGCCGCCATCGCTGAGCGTATTGGCAAAGATCACCAGCGTCATGGCGAGGCCCATGAGACCGAAATCCTCGACGGTCAGCTGGCGTGCGAGAATAGGGAGGACGAGAATTTGCGAGATCGCGACAAAGCTGCGCGCCGAGATCAGGGACCCAACGCTGATGATGAAGCTCTTGAGCCCCGGTGTTTCCACTGAACCGTTCACTTGCCGTCTCTTCCACATAACACCGCGCGACTTCGAGGGCCGGAGCGCGCGGGACACCTTTAGAGTGTTCTATATTTGCACGAGACCAACAATAAAAAATGGCCTCAACAGTCCATATGACTGCGAAGCATGACATTCTTACTGCGTCTGGAAAAACAGCTTATTCGATTTGCGACTGAGGAAGAATTGAGCGCAACACGGATCAGTTGCGGTTGGCGAGGTAGCTCCCCAACAAGAAGACCACGATCAACACGGCACCGATCGCGCCATAGATCGGAATGGCCCAAAGAAGAGAGATGTCGAAGGACAGGAACAGGAGACCCGTGAAGATCAGCGCAAAGGGCAGGGCGAGAAGCGCGGCACCCTTGGCGGATGTCGTCGTTTTTGCGCCTTCCGAATTCTGTTGAACTGCGCGTTCGGTCTTGTCGGTTGAAAACTCAACTTTGGCCGTTTTGGACTTCACGAAATATTCCTTGTTATCGTACTCGCACTAAAGTGGGTCAGCATTCATCGCTGCGAGGCTGACATCACGTTGGTCACTTTGTCCCGTCTGTTGTCGCATGTTAGCGCAATGCGTCAGGGAAAACACTCGGTACTAAACACATTGATATTCATGCCATAGATCGGCTGCGAGGCCCAGACCATTCGCGATAAAGTTGTGCGATGCGCCGATTTTCGCCTTGGCTCTCTCATTATGCATGTATTGGCTTTGTTTGGGCCGAATTTGCGCGGTTTTGCACGATGTGAGGGACGGTTTTGCCAGAGGTGTGAGGGGCCGTTTTTCGCCGATGAGGTCTCGTTTGACCCAACGTCATTCTGTCGAGGGTGGCGTCTGGGCGCAGTCTTGGCCGAGGATTGATTCGCCGCAGTGCACACAGGCCTGCGAAAAAGGTCAGGGTTCACTTACCCATAGGTTGAGTGAGTTTCCGCGTCAGATTCATAAACGGTCTATTTTTTTGTCAGAAGAGGCTCTTTTTTGCGAGTTTTCGCCGATGCCAAGGAACGGCTAAAGGTTTTTTTCTGCAGGTGCGAAGGCGTCGGCGTTCGTTAAAATATTGTTAAATAAAGGTTAAAGATTGGTTAATGAGCGGGTGTCCCTGATTTCAAGCCAAAAATTGTTTTCTAGGCGATCAAATCCAATGAATTTAGCATGAAAGACATAAAAGTGGTGCATGTTGCGTCGGGCAGGCGCGTTAAGCGCAAATAGCACGAAAAGCCCCATGAGGTTTTCGAGACACAGGTGAAGGGGGGGCCCTTCTTGGAAAAGTTAACGCATTTGTGCGGGTGAGCGCACGTGCCCTTATGAGCTTATGAAGTGGATTGTTAAAATGTCGCAGATGGAACAGCAGGATTCCACCACACTCCCGCGTAACCAGTACTACTACAACATCGTGCCGATCTATGCAGGGGCCATGAAACGGGTCTTTGACATCGTTTTGTCGCTCTTGCTGCTTCCGATGATCGCGCCGCTCATCCTTCTACTTTGCCTCATGGTGTGCCGTGATGGCGGCTCCGGCTTCTTTGGACATGCCCGGGTGGGCAAGGGGGGGAAAACCTTTAAATGTTGGAAAATCCGCACCATGGTGACGGACTCCCAGGAACGCCTTGAGGCGCTGTTGAAATCCGATCCCGCGGCGCGTGCCGAATGGGAACAGGATCGCAAGCTGCGCAACGACCCGCGTGTCACGCCGCTGGGCAATTTCCTACGCAAATCCAGCCTCGATGAGTTGCCGCAGCTCTGGAATGTGCTTAAGGGCGAGATGAGCCTGATCGGCCCGCGCCCGGTGACGGAGCCCGAGCTGGTGATGTACGGCAAGGACGCCGTCATCTACGAAGCACTCCGCCCCGGTGTGACGGGCCTTTGGCAGGTGTCGGGCCGCAACGACGTGTCCTACAAGGAACGTGTCGAGTTGGACGTGCGCTACCACAACAAGATGTCGTTCATGCTGGACATGGAAATCCTGTTCCGCACGGCGAAATCGGTGGTGTCCCGCACCGGGTGCTGACGCAGCCACAGGTCAAAGATACCGGTAAATACCGGGAAGACCCGCCCTCAGTCTGAACCATCCGGTCATGGAGCGTCCTCCATGGCCGGATGTGTTTTATCAGCCCTCGCAAACGCGGCTCCTTCGACTGGACCCTCCCGCCAGAATGGTGTTGGCTGCGCCCTGAGAGGCCGTCAGAACGAAGGCGGCGAGAGAGAAGAGGCGCGGAACCGCATGAGACTTTCAGCGAAGATTGCGGCCTATGTCTTCAGCGGCTTCATGTCGGTCACTCCGCTCGCCGCGCAAGACACCCTGCGCATCGGCGTGCTGAGCTACCGCGCCGCAGAGCATTCTCTCGACCATTGGAAGGCCACCGAGCGCGCGCTGAACGCCGCTTTGCCGGACCATGTGTTCCAACTTGAGCCACTGGACCTTGCCGCGCTCGATAGGGCTCTGGCGGAGGAGGCGGTGGATTTCGTGATCACCAATCCGGGCCATTACGCGACGCTCGAATATGATCACCACATCAGCCGGATTGCCACGGCAGAGGGCGATTGGCCGGTGGCCTCGACGCTGGTCTCGACCGGCGGTGTGGACACCCTGACACAGCTCGCTGGCCAACGCCTCGCGGTCGTCTCGCCCGATGCTTTCGGCGGGTCTCAACTGGTCCGCGCCTTGATGCAGGACGTCGATGCCCGCCTTCCGGGGCAGGTCGAACTTTTGGTCACGGGCTATCCGATGCAACAGGTGGCCGAAGCGGTGCTGGACGGGCGCGCCGAGGCGGCGGTGCTGCGCGCTTGTCTGCTCGAAGACCTCAAAGCCGAAGATCCCGCGCGGTTTGCTACGCTTCAGCCCTTTGCCCTCAACGCGGAGGCCACCGAAGCCACCGGCTGCGCCACCTCCAGCGCGGTCTATCCCGGCTGGCCCTTTGCCAAGGCCCAACACACCTCGCCGGAGCTGGCCAAAGAGGTCGCTATCGCCTTGATGCAGATGAACGAGGGCAATCTCTGGACCGTGCCTTTGGATTACCAGCCGGTGCACGACCTGCTGCGTAAACTCCAGATCGGGCCCTACGCACGCACCGGGCCGGTGTCCCTGCGCGAATTCATCGCCGATTACCGCGAGTGGCTGATCGTGCTGGCCGCCGCGCTCGCCTTCTGGGCGCTCTATTCGGTGCGGATCGAAACGCTGGTGCGCCGCCGCACCCGGGCGCTCGACACGGCGAACGCCCAGCTCAAACAGGAAATGATCGACCGCCAACGCGCCGAGGCCGCCGACCGGCACCACCGGCGCGAGTTGGAACATGTGGCGCGGCTGTCCATTCTGGGCGAAATGGCCAGCTCCATCGCGCATGAGCTGAACCAGCCGCTGAGCGCGATCTCGAACTATGCCCAGGGCTGCTTGCTTCGGATAGAGGCCGGGCGGTTTGCCGAAGAGGATATGGTGACCGCCTCACGGGAAATGGCGGGGCAGGCGGATCGCGCCGCCACCGTGGTGAAACGCATCCGCGCCTTTGTGCGCAAACGCGAAAGCCAGATGGCGCCCGTTGATGTCCGGGCGCTGATCGAAGAAAGTGCCGCGCTTTATGCCGCGCCTGCCAATCGCGCGGGCGTCATCGTCGGGGTGCATGTGGCGGAGGAGCTGCCCACGGTCATGGCCGACCGGGTGCAATTGCAACAGGTGCTGTTGAACCTCGTGCAAAACGCCATCGACGCCATGGGCGACACCGATCCGGAGGCGCGCAGCCTCGACATTCGCGCCGCGCGCTATGACGATTTGAGCCGGGGGCCGGGGATCTGCCTCTCGGTGCGTGACCACGGCACGGGGATGACGGCGGAGGCGATGGACCATTTCGCGGAGGCCTTTTATACCACGAAACCTGAGGGGATCGGGTTGGGGCTCGCCCTGTCGCGCTCTATCGTTGAGGCCCACGGCGGCTGGATGCGCGCCGAAGCGCCCGCAAGCGGCCCCGGTTTGATGGTGCTGATCTGGTTGCCGATTGAGGAAGAAACATGAGCGAAACCGGCCTGATCCATATCGTCGATGACGACCGCGCGGTGCGTGACGGGCTTGGGTTTCTCTTGGGCTCTCTGGGCCTTGAGATCGCCACCCATGCGTCGGCTTTGGCCTTTCTCGATGCGCTCGATGCGGCTGCTCCTGTGGGTCCTGTGGGCTGCATCCTTGCCGATGTGCGGATGCCGGGGATGTCGGGGCTTGAGCTGTTGGACGAGCTGCAAAAGCGCAATTGTCTTTTGCCGGTCATCATGATCACCGGCCACGGCGATGTCCCGATGGCGGTGAAGGCGATGCGGGCAGGGGCCTTGGATTTCTTTGAAAAACCAGTGCAGGGCATGGCGCTGATCGACCGCCTCAAGGAAGCGCTTGAACTGAGCCGCACCCGTGCCGAGGCGGCCGGAGATCGCGCCGAGATTGCCTTGAGGATCGACAGCCTGACCGCGCGCGAGGCCGAAGTCGCCCGCGCCGTCGTGCGCGGCCTCCAGAACAAACAGATCGCGGTGGAGCTGGGCATCAGCCCGAAAACCGTGGAAATTCACCGCCATAACGCCATGGGTAAACTCGCCGCCACCAGCACGGCGGACATGGTGCGGCGGCTTGTCGCGGCGGGATGGGGCGAAACCTAGGGGAAAACCCCTAAGCCCCACGGGTTTCTGCCGATACCGCGCAAATTGCCCCGGACGTAGGGTCTGGCTGAGCCACAAGAAAGGATCAGCCAAATGGACACGACACGTCGCGGGTTTTTAGGAGCGATCGGACAGGTGACCATCGGCGCCGCGGCCTCTGTCGCGGGCGCCGGCCAATCCGCCAGCGCCGAAGGCACAGATGTCCCGCATTGGGGCATGGTGGTCGATCTCAGGAAATGCATCGGCTGCCAAGCCTGCACCGTCGCCTGTATCATGGAAAACGCGGTGCCCGAGGATGCGTTCCGCACCCATGTGTCGGTCTATGAATTGGTCAAGGACGGCCAAGACCCCGCGATGGTGATGCTGCCCCGGCTCTGCAACCATTGCGACGATCCGCCCTGCCTTCCGGTCTGTCCGGTCGAGGCGACGTTCAAGGCCGAGAATGGCGAGGTTCTGGTGGACGCGTCGAAATGCGTTGGCTGTGCCTACTGCGTGCAGGCCTGTCCCTATGACGCGCGCTTCATCAACCACGAAACCCAAGTGGCCGACAAATGCACCTTTTGTTTTCACCGCACGCAAGCGGGGCTTTTGCCCGCCTGTGTCGAAACCTGTGTCGGCGGCGCGCGCAACTTTGGCGATCTGAACGACCCGGAGAGCGAAGTCTCGAAAATGCTGCGCGACAATGAGGTCTCGGTTTTGCGCCCCGAGATGCACACCAACCCGAACGTCTATTACATCGGCCTCGATGACGTCCTCGATGGGCGTGTGGCGGGCGAAGCCGCCTATCATCCGGAAATGGCCGATACCGTGCAACACCATGGGGAGGGCCTGTGATGGAAACTCAAGTTCACGAACTCGTCGGCGCCGTACATGACGCCGCATGGCAGCCCTGGGCGGTGCAGTATTTCTTTCTCGTCGCTATTTCTGTCACCGCGCTTTTGATGGCGCTTCCGGGTTTTGTCTTTGGCAAATCCACCGACCTGCGCGCCGCGCGTCTGGCGCTTATGGTCGCCGTCACCACCGGCATCACCGCACCCATCGCGCTTTTGGCCGACCTGCACCAACCCTTCCGGTTCTGGGAGTTTTTCGTCTACACGCATAAAAGCTCGTGGATGGCTTGGGGCGCATGGATCGTGCCGTCTTATGTGGCCTTCTTGCTGCTGTTCGCCTGGGCGATCCACCGCCCTGAGTTTCACCGCATGGGGCAGGACGACTGGCGGTTCGCTTGGTTGTTCCGGCTGTTCTCCTTGGGCGGGTCCAACAATGGTTTCGCGCGTCCGCTCGGAATGCTGACCGGTCTCGCAGCTCTCGGCATCCTCGTCTACACCGGCTCCGAGGTGATGGTCGTGCGCGCCCGTCCGCTCTGGAACACGCCCTTCTTGCCGCTGCAATTTGCCGCCACAGGTGTCGTCGGCGCGCTGGGGATGATGTTGATCCTCGAACGTATGCTCTGCCGCGACGGCGCCTTGGAAGCCACGCTCAACCGCCGCCTTGCCTTGGCGCTGGCGCTTGTGGCCGCGCTCGGGGGGACATGGTTCGCTATCGCGATCTCCGGTGTCTCGCCGGTGCATTCCGAAGCGCTGGCCTCTGTCGCGGGCTTCCCGGTCTGGCAACAGATCGCGCTTTGGGGCGCAGCCTCCGTGGCGATCCCCTTTGTCCTCGCGCTCACCCTGCCGCGCAACACCGGGCTGATCACCGGGCTCATCGCGATCCACGCCGCATGGATGTTCCGCTGGACCGTGTTCATGGGCGGTCAGGCCGTCCCCAAGGTGGGCTCCGGCCTCTATGACGCGCTTATGCCCACAGGCATCGCAGGCCTCATGGGCGTCATCGGCACCTTCGGCCTCTGGGTGTTTCTGATGATCGTCTACACCACCTTTGTGCCTTGGTCGGTGGGCGCGGCGGACGCCACGCCGCCCGCGCCCACCCCCGACCAAGCCCCCCGTAAATCTGCCAGCCCTCAGGAGATCTGACATGACCAACCGTCGCAATATTCTCAAAGGTGTCGCAGCCGCAGGTGCGCTTGGCACATTCGGGGCAGGCTATGCCGAGACCGTCCAGAAACTCGCCCGAGGCAAATGGTCCGGGGAAAAGCCCCGCGACGAACATGTCGTGGGCAATTCGATCCCGCCGGAGTTCTCCGTCGATCCCGAAACCGGCGATGTGACGCTTAACCCGGATCAGGCGATGAGCTACACCATGTGCATCGGCTGCACGACCATGTGCGGCGTGCGGGTGCGGGTCGACAAGGCCAAAAACAAAGTGCTGCGCGTCGCGGGCAATCCCTATTCGCCGATGAGCACCGATCCCTTCATCCCCTACGAGTCCTCCGTGGCCGAAAGCTTTGCCGCCATGGCGCAGGCCGGGCCGGGGCAGGGGCTGACACGTCGCTCGACGGCCTGCGGGCGCGGCAATGCGGTGCTCGAACAGGTCGACAACCCGCGCCGGGTGTTGAAACCCTTGAAACGTGTCGGGCCGCGTGGCTCCGGCCAATGGCAGACCATCAGTTTCGAGCAACTGGTCGAAGAGGTCACAGAAGGCGGCGATCTCTTTGGCGAAGGCCCGGTCGCCGGTCTGCGCGAGATCCGTGATCTTGAGGCGCCTGCCTTGGAGGGGGCGCCCGAGTTCGGCTCGCGCGCCAACCACCTCGTCTGGATGAACTGCGTCGATGACGGGCGGGACAATTTCGTGCTGCGCTGGCTGAAACAAAGCTATGGCTCGAACAATTTCACCCGCCACGGCGCCTATTGCGGCGGCGCGTACCGCTCCGGGTCGGGCGCGATGTTCGGCGATTTCAAAGCCATGCCGCACGCCAAGCCCGATTTCTCCAACGTCGAATTCGTGATCTTTGCGGGCACGGCGCCCGGCAATGCCGGGAACCCGTTCAAACGCATCGGCACGCTGGTGGCCAAGGCCCGCGCCGATGGCGATCTGAGCTATGTCGTGGTCGATCCGATCCTCAACAATGCGCAAAACGGCCCTTCGGGCGAGCGCGCGCGCTGGCTCGCGATCAAACCCGGCACCGATGGCGCGATGGCCATGGCGATGATCCGCTGGATGTTCGAAAACGACCGCTATGATGCGAGCTATCTGGCGCAGCCCTCGAAAGCGGCGGCGGAGGCGGTGGGGGAGATGAGCTGGTCCAATGCCACCCATCTTGTGATCGTCGATGCCGATCATCCGCGTTTTGGTCATTGCCTGCGTGGGTCCGATATGGGGCTTGCGATCGAAGGCGAGGCCTATTCCGACACTGATCCTTTTATGATCTCTTCCGATACCGGCCCAGTTACCGGCCCTGTCCCTGCCGGCACCTCGGCCGCCCCTCTGTTCCACGAGGGGCTGGCCGAGACCCAAAACGGGCCTGTCGCGGTGAAAACTGCGCTCACGCTTCTGCGCGAAGAGGCCCTGTCGCAGGACATGGAAAGCTATGCCAAAGACTGCGGCATTCCGGTCGAGAAACTCATCGATCTGGCCCGCGAATTTACCAGCCACGGCCGCAAAGCCGCCGTCAGTTCCCATGGCGGTATGATGAACGGCTCGGGGTTCTACAACGCCTATGCGCTGATGATGCTCAATACGCTCATTGGTAACCTGAACTGGAAAGGCGGCACGATGATTGCGGGTGGCGGCTTCCCGGAAAACAAGGGCCCCGCTTACGATCTCGCAAGTTTTCCTGGCGCCGTGCAAGCCAAGGGTCTGCCGTTTGGTCGCAACGTGCCCTATGAGAGAACCTCTGAATTTAAAGCGAAAAAAGCCGCAGGCGCCGCTTATCCGGCGGAGGCACCTTGGTATCCCAACGCGCCGGGGCTTGCGACCGAGTGGATGTCGTCGCTGGTCACCGGCTACGCCTATAAGGCCGAAGCGCTCATCTTCCGCAACACCAACCCGATTTACGGCGTCCCCGGTGTGGCGCATCTGGTCGAAGAGATGAAAGACCCCGCCGTGGTGCCGCTGATCATCTCCATCGACCCGTTCATCAATGAGAGCACTGCGATCTCGGATTACATCGTGCCGGATTCGGTGATGTATGAGACTTGGGGGTTCACCAAGCCCTGGAGCGGCGTGGCGACCAAGGCGACGTGCGCCCGTTGGCCGGTCATCGAGCCGAAAATGGAACCCAATGCCGAAGGCGAGCGGGCGGGGATGGAGACCTTCCTCATTGCGGTCGCGAAACGCATGGGCTTGCCGGGCTTTGGTGACAACGCGATCCCGGACGCAGAGGGCACTCTGCATCCGCTGAACCGCGCCGAAGATTGGTATCTGCGGGGGGCGGTGAATGTGGCGATGATCGGCGCGCCGGTGTCGGATGCCACGGACGAAGACATCGCATTGTCCAACGTCGCGCGCATCGCCGATGATCTGAAAGCCACCCTGAAGCCTGAGGAATGGCGCAAAGCCGCAACGATTTTCGCCAAGGGTGGGCGCTATGAAAACATCACCCGCAGCTATCAGGGCGACAAGGCGACCTATGCCTTTAACCCGCCGATGCTGGTCTGGAACGAGGGACTGGGGAGTTTCCGCCGCGCCACCACAGGCACGCGGCTTCCGGGCACGCCCGCCTGGCGCGCGCCGGAGTTCTCTGACGGCTCAAAAGTCAGCGATCACTACCCGCGCGAAGATTGGCCCATTCAGGTGATCAGCTTCAAATCGCCTTTGCAAAACTCCTATTCCGTCGGCGCAAAATCCTTGCTGCGCATCGTGGCGTCGAACCCGGTGAACATCGGGCGCGATCTGGCGGCGGCGCATGGCATTCAGACCGGCGACATGATCCGGCTGACCACGCCGGGCGGGACGCTGGAAAGCGTCGCCGTGGTACGGGCGGGCGTCGCGCCCGACACGGTGGCGATTGAACATGGCTTTGGACATCGCGGCTTTGGGGCACAGGACATCACCATCGACGGGGCGACCATGCCGGGCGATCCGCGTCTGGCGGCGGGTGTGCTTTTGAATGATCTGGGCATGTTGGACCCGACACGCGCGAAGGCTGGCGTCTGGGTCGATCCGGTGTCGGGCACGGCGGTGCGCCACGGTTTGCCCGCCCGGATCGAGCGAATTTGAATGTCCATCAGAGACGGGGCCCCCTTGCGCGAAAGCCCTGCGCGCAAGGGGGGGTGTTTTAGTCTGTCACCAAGGATTTGGTGCGTTCCAGTGCCTCAGCGGCACGGTCCATGGCATTCATATGCTTGGCTTTTTCCAGCTGCGGAATTTCCACGCTCAGCACCGTGTCCGAGGGCAGCGCCTCGACCATGCCCTTGAGATCAATCCCCCCGTCGCCGGGCAAAAGCCGCGCGCCGCGGGCGATCTCGATCAACCCGGCGTCGCTTGGATCATAGGGCTTCGGCCCGTCGCAAATCTGGGCGTAATGGATCATCTCCGGCGGCAGATTGCGGATTTGCTCCACCGTGCCGCCCGCCCGATCCCAATGCAGCCCGTCGATCAACACGCCGCCGTTGCTTCGCCCTGCGGCGGTCACAATCGCCTGCGCTTCGGGCAGGGTCTTGACCCCGGTCCAAGGCATGAACTCCAAATCCCCGGTCAGACCATAGTCCGCCGCCAGATCGCAGAACGCGGCGAAGGTCTCGGTCAGGCGCGCGTGATCCGGGTCATCGCCCGCGACAAGCACGTTCTTGGCGCCAAGTCTTTGCCCAAGCGCCAGAAAATCGCGAAACCCCTCGACCTGCGTGTCGGGTTTCAACCGCGCGATCTCGATGTCGGCAATGCCGATGCCGGTCTCGTCGAGCGCCGCTTTGACGCGCGCCTCAAGGGCCGGGTCGGTCAAGATCGGGTAGGGCGCCTCCGTCGGGGCGGCGGGCAGAAACCGCAGCCCCACAAGATCATAGCCCGTCGCCGCCGCAATCTTCACAGCCTCGTCGGGCGGCACCTCATGCGTGGTCAGGAATGCCAATGAAAACAGATGCATCTGCGTCACGCCCCGATCATTTCAGCGGCGAGAACGGCAGCGGCATCGCCACGGCGCTGGTCATGTCTGGCGTCAGCCAGTCCGGGCCGCCTTTGGCCGGCCATTTGCCGTCGGCGACCGATTGGCTGCGGGCTTTCGTGCGCGCCTCAAGCGAGCTGTAGGGCCAGATTTGCGTGACGCGCGGGCTGCCATCCAGACCCCACATTGCAAGCGTCAGCGCAGAGTATTCGGAGCGCGCCGGAATGGCCTCGCGCCATTTGTCTTGCGTCACCGAGACGCCGTTGAGTTTGGCCTTATAGGTGCGGAATTCATAGACCGGACCGTAGCTGCCCGGCGTGACGGGCGGCAGGAAATCGAAGGCTTTGTAGCTGTCGAACCGCAGATCGACGAGATGCTCCATACACCCCATCGGATTGTCCGACATCACCGCACGTTCGCGCTCGGACATCATCTCATCAAGGCTGTCGAAGCTGCGCAGCACATAGACTTCGTTCAGATTGCCGATGTCGGTGCCAAAGGCGCCCAAGAGCGTGCCTTTGCCGGCGGCGAGCCAGTTTTGCAGGCCCTCAGAGGCCTTGCCCGCCCCGAAAATGACCGTCTTGAGGGTCGCGATTTCATAATAGCTCATCATGCTTCCTTTCTTTGGAGTTCAATGTCTTGCGAGGCCTCATCGAGACCTTTCACCGGCAGACCCGCCAGCCGCCGCGCGGTGACGTAGCCGAATGTCATCCCCGGCCCGAGCGTGATCCCGCCCGAGGGGTAATGCCCGCCCATGATCGAGGCGGCGTCATTGCCGATGGCGTAAAGCCCGCCGATGGGCGTGCCATCATTCGCGAGAACCTGCCCGTCAGCACCGGTCTTGATCCCCGCGAAGGTGCCAAGCGAGCCGGGGATCAGTTTGACGGCATAAAACGGGCCATGCTCCAGCGGCGCGAGCGAGGGGTTCGGACCTTTGTGTTTGGCCCAGCCAGAGACCCGGTTGTAGGGCGTCTCGCCCCGGTGAAACTCCGGATCGCGCCCGTCGCGGGCATGGGCGTTGAACCGCGTCACGCTTTGCTCCAGCGTCTCAGGCGGCAGGCCACATTTCACCGCCAAGTCCCGCAAGCTCCGCCCACGTTTCAGATAGCCCGAGCGCAGGAAAGGTCGGAGCGGGAAGGGAAAGGGTTTCGCCCAGCCGATGCCGAATTGCCGTTGTGCCTTGTGGTCACAGATCAACCACGCCTCGGGCGTCTCCTCTTCGGGGGTGACGGCCAAGAGTGTCTTGATAAAGTCGTGGTAGCTCACCGCCTCGTTGACGAAGCGTTTGCCATGGCTGTCGACCGCCAGAAATCCGGGTTTGCCGCGATCGACGAGATGGGGGAAATTCTTAAACCCGCCTTTGCCATCCGGCACCTGCGACACCGGCGCCCAGGCGGCGGGTTCGACAAGCGTCATGTCGATCTGCGCGCCGATGGTTTCCGCGATCCGTATCCCGTCGCCGGTGTTGGTGATAGGGGCGGCAGAGGCATGGGCGCGTTTGTCGAGATGGGCGAAATGCCCCTTTTGGCGGGTCGGATCATGCGGGAAACCGCCCGCCGCCAAGATCACCCCCTTGCGGACGGTGATCATCCGGTCGCGCCCGTGATGGCGCAGAGTGGCGCCCGTCACCTGAGCGTTCTCGACGATAAGATCGGTCACCGGGCAGTCGCTCCAAAGCGTCACACCGCGATCCGAGGCGGCTTTCAACAGCCGCGCGACCAAGGCATTGCCGCCCACCAACTGCAGGCTGCGGCCCTTGATGGCGAGATCAATGGCATGGCGCGCCAGGCGTTTGGTGACATGCCACATCGAGGCGGGCGCGCGCGTGGCGTTGAAGAAATGCGCCATATCCGCACCGCTGTTGATCGCCATGCCGCCCAAGGTCAGCACGTCACGCGGGGGGCGCAACTTGTCGATCAGCGGGCCAAGCGCGCGCCCGTCAACCGGCTCGGCGGTCACGGAGCGCCCGCCCTCCGCCGCGCCATCGTGATCGTAGAAATCCGGGATCTTATTGCCATCGCGCCAGACCATGGCACCGATGTCTTCGAGAAACCCGACCATCTCCGGGCCGTTTTCCAAGAACACCTCAAGGCGCGGATCATTCGCTCGGTTGCCCAACAGCGCGCGCAGATAGCGTCGCGGGCCCTCGGCCTCTTCAACAATGCCCGCCCGCACCGCCAATGGGTTGCGTGGCACCCAAAGCCAGCCGCCGGACCATGCCGACGTGCCGCCGAAAACTTCGGTTTTCTCCGCGACGAGCACATCCAAACCCGCCTCTTTCGCCGTGATCGCGGCACAAAGAGCCGCTGCGCCTGATCCCATGATCAGAACGTCGCAGGCCTGAACGCCCGCCATTTCACTGTCCATTGTTCTGCCTTGGTCTACATGCGCGGAAGGCGCCGCGCGTTCGGGTCAGAGGGCAGAACCGTGACGGTTCAGCCGGCCTGACGGGTTTCGGTTTTGGTTTCGGGCGCTTGCGTCCGGTTGCGATTAAAGAAAAACGACGCCTCAGAGGCGGCGCCGATTTCTTCGGCTGCTTCTTTCAGAAGCGGGAAAAACGCGTGCATTTGCTCAGGCGTGACGCGCACGGCAGGGCCCGCGATGGAGAGACATCCGATCACGGCACCGGTTTCACTTGAGCGGACCGGCATCGCCATGGCGCCCATTCCGGCGTGATAGCTGTCGACACTGACGGCATAGCCGCGCGCGCGGGCCTCTTCGACGGATTTGAGCACATCGGTGATGGTCGTCGGCGCGCTTGGCCCGGTGATGAAATCCGCAGTCAGCCCCTGCGCGCCGATTTTCGCCAGCACCTCTTCGTCGCTCATGGTCGAGAGCCAGGCTTGGCCACCGGCGGAACAGGCCAGATGCACCTTGATGCCTTGCTCGCGGCCCGGATCGTAGCGCAGCCCCGCAACTGCGCCCTGCGCCACGCCGACCCAGACGAGATCCTCGCCGTCGATCACCGACAGGCGCACCAGCTCGCGGGTGTCTGCGGCCAGACGTTCCAAAATGGGCTGCGTGATGTCGGGCACGCCGGTGCGGGCCAGAAAGGCCAGGCCGATGCCCGCCAGTTTGATGGTCAGCGCATAATCGCCCTGATTGCGCAACTGGCGCACATAGCCGTATTGCGACAGCTCCTTGAGCAGCCGATGCGCCGCCGAGGCTGGCATATCCAGCTCGCTCGCAATCAGGCTGACCTGCATCCCTTCGGGGTGTTTGCCCAGAAGTTCAAGGATCGCCAAGGTTCGCTCCATCACGCCAGACATAATCTTACTCCATCATCGCTTTCAGCTCAGATGCAGCGTTTTGCGGCAGCGGGTCAATGCGAGCAGGGCGATTTTCCGCAAGCGCGCGTCGAATGGCCTCGATCACGGCGATATTTGCGGCGCCATCGGCCAGAGCGATGCGCGGCGCCTCGTCACCTGTGATGACGGCGGCGAAATGGCGGATCTGTTCGACATAGCTGTCTTCGGCAGGGGCGCGCAGCGGATGATTGCCCTGCGCCACGGTCCAGTCGCGGGCACCCTCGTGGGTCCAGAACGCCAGATCGGGCAGGCTCATCCCCGCCTGCGTGCCGGAGAACATATGCGAGACGGCGGGCATGGCGGGAAACCGCGCCGGGTTCTCGCCCGCTGTCGTGTCCCAGCACCACGGGCCGACACCCGCATCCGTCAGCGAGACCGTGACCAAACCGCCGTCTGCGAGTTTGAGCAGGACGCTGGCCGTGTCCTCGACGTCAAACCCGCGTTGGCGATTGCTGGAGAGGGCAAAGACCTCCGTGATCTCGCCAAAGAGATGCCGCACGAGGTCGATCTCGTGAATGAGGTTGATCAGGATCGGCCCGCCCGCGCCCTTGTCGCGGCGCCAGGCGACGTCGAAATAACTGTCGGGTTTGTAGAGCGACGCCATGATGGTGCCGGACACCAGCGTGCCAAATCGACCCAGGTCGATGGCCTCTTTTGCGGCCTGAACGATCAGGTTGTGGCGGCGATGGTGGCCGACCAGACCGGGCACGCCCGTGCGTTCCGACAGGGCCACGAGATCTGCACAGGCGGCGGCATTTTCGCCCAGTGGCTTTTCGACCAGCACAGGAATGCCTGCGCCGATCAGCGTGGTGGCCTGCGGTACATGCAGCGCGTTGGGCGTGGCGATGATCGCACCGTCGATGTCTTTTGGCAGGTCTTCGATTTTGCTGAAATGCGGGCACTCCATCTCGGTTGCCAGCGCTTTTCCGGTCTCGAAAGGGTCCACGATCCCGGCAAGATCGGTCACAGCGCAGGCCCGAATCGCCACGGCATGTGTGCGCCCGATGGCGCCGCCACCAATCACCGCGATACGCGTGCGTTTCATGCTGTTTCTCCTCCCGAGAGATCGTTTGGGGGACCCGTTTTTGGTCCCTCTTGTTGCACTGACTATAGCAAGTCGAATTAAAAATAAAAGAAGTTTTAAAACTTGAAAGAGTTTCCAGAATCTATAATGCTTATGAAAAGCGGTCACGGATCGCAGTGCAGGCCCAAGCAAACGCTCCAGGTAGGTCGCCTGAAAAACGCATTTTAAAACATGGGTTTGCACTTAAGGGAGGAAGATATGAACACAGAATCGCGCGGAAAATCTCAAAGAGCGCCTCAGGTGAAATCCCTGCCAAAGGATGGCAGCTCTTATGATGTCGTCGTGTTGGGCGCGGGGGCCGCGGGCATGTCGGCGGCCACCTTTGCGGCGATGGAGGGCGGGCGCGTTCTCTTGGTCGAGCGCACCGAATATCTGGGCGGCACATCGGCCTTTTCCGCGGCCACAACATGGGTGCCCAACACGCGATTCCGCGACGAGCTTGGCGCCGAGGACAGCGAAGAGACTGTGTTGGGCTTTCTCGACCGTGCCGTCGGCAATCGCGCGCCGCGCGCCTTGCGCGAAGCCTTCGTCAAACGCGGACCGGAGGCCATTCACCGGCTCGAAGACGAGACCGACGTCAAATTCCGCGGGCGTCCATTTCACCCGGATTATTTGCACGAACTCGAAGGTTCGACCTCTTTTGGTCGCGCGCTGGAGCCTGAGCCCTTCGACGGGGCGCTCTTGGGCGATGACATCTGGCTGGTGCGCCCGCCGATCTCGGAGTTCACCATTTTGGGCGGGATGCAGATCGACCGCGACGACATTCCGCATCTTCTCAAGATGAAACAGAGCGCCCGTTCCATGGCCTATTCGATGCGCATCGTCGCGCGGTATTACCTGCGCAAATGGGCGCATGGCCGCGACACGCGGATGCTGATGGGGAACGCTCTGATCGGGCGCTTTCTCTATGAGGCGCGCAAACGCGGGGTGGAGATTGCCACGCAAACCAAAACCACCGGCCTGACGCCTCTGGGCGGCGGCGCCTATCAGCTCACTCTGGAGCAGGGCGGCAAGACGGTCACGGTGACAGCGAACAAAGGCGTCGTGCTGGCCTCTGGCGGCTTTGCCCGCCATCCGGTGAAGCGCCGCGAAATGCTGCCCGCGCCGGCACCGCGCGTCTCTCCGGCGGCTCCGGGTCACACGGGCGAGTTGCATGACATCGTGCTGGGCCTCGGCGCGCATTATTCCGACAGCTCGGCGCAGCCCTGTTACTGGGCGCCAGTGTCGATCCGCAAACGTAAGGACGGCACGGAGGCGGCGTTTCCGCATTTCGTGCTGGACCGTTCAAAGCCGGGGATTATTTCGGTCGGCAAGGATGGCAAACGCTTCGTCAATGAAAGCCGCAGCTATCACGAATTCGTCTCCGCCATGTATGCTGCCGACAAGGACGGTTCGCACATCCCGACCTATCTGATCGCGGATGCGGCAGCAGCCACGAAATACGGTATGGGGATGATCCATCCGGGCACGAAAGATTTCACGCCCTTCCTCGCCGACGGCTATCTGACCCAAGGGGCGACGCTGCGGGAATTGGCGCAAAAGCTGGGCATCGACAAAGCCAATCTGGTCGCCACTGTCGAGCGGTTCAATGCACTGGCCAAAACCGGCGTCGATGACGATTTCCATCGCGGCAAAACGGTGTATGAGCGCGCCAATGGCGACGCCACACATGGCCCGAACCCGACGCTGCGCCCGCTTGGGCCGGGGCCGTTTTATGCGGTGAAACTCTACCCAGGCGACATCGGCGCTGCGACCGGTCTGGTCACCGATGAAAACGCGCAGCTTTTGCATCAAGACGGCTCGGTGATCGAAGGGCTCTATGCCGCCGGTGCCGATATGAATTCGATCATGGGCGGGGTCTATCCGGGGCCGGGGATCACCATCGGGCCGGGCATCGTTTTTGGCTCCATCGCGGCGACCCATGCGATGCATCGCCAGATCGCCAGCCACGCGCGGAAAGCGTCATGAAGGGCTGGCGCGATCAACCTGTCCTCGTGACTGGCGGCACCGGGTTTCTGGGCGCTTTTGTGGCCCGGGAGCTGGTGGCGCAGGGGATGCGCCCGCGCCTCTTTGATCTCAAACCCGATGCACAGACGCTGGAGTTCGTCGCGCCGGGCCTGTCGCGACAGTGCGAGCTGATCGCGGGCGACGTGA
Source organism: Celeribacter sp. (assembly GCF_048270365.1). Lineage (NCBI taxonomy): Bacteria > Pseudomonadati > Pseudomonadota > Alphaproteobacteria > Rhodobacterales > Roseobacteraceae > Celeribacter > Celeribacter sp. Next base: position 97,875 of record NZ_JBLWTA010000006.1, on the reverse strand, counting down.
CAGACCGTGCAGCGGTGGCGGAGGCCATGGCGGGCTGCGGTGCGCTCATTCATCTTGCGGGGCTGATGACGGTGGATTGCAAAGCCGATCCCATCCGCGCCGCGCAGGTCAATCTGATCGGCGGGCAGACGGTGATTGCCGAGGCCGTGGCGGCGGGTGTCAGCCGCATGGCCTTTGCGTCCAGTTCGGCGGTCTACGGATCGGGGGAGGGCAGGCTGCCCCATCCGGAGACGCTCTACGGGGTGCATAAGCTCGCGATTGAAGGCATGGCGCGCTGTGCGGGGCTCGATCATGGCCTGCTGAGCGTCGGGTTTCGCCCCTATATCGTCTACGGTCCGGGCGAGAGCGCCGGGATCGCCGCGGGCCCCTCGATTGCATTGCGCGCGGCCGCACTTGGACAATCCGCGAAAATCGAGTTTTCTGGCGCCGTGGGATTTGTCCATGTGACGGATGTGGCGCGGGCCTTTGTGACGGGATTGTCCAATGCGGAAACGGGCGCGCCCTGTTTCGATCTGCATGGCGTCTCGGCAACTGTGGCAGAGTTTGTAACGCTTTTGACCCGGGCCGTGCCGGGGGCAAGGGTGGATGTCGAAGGTATGCCGTTGAAAACGCCTGAAATACTTCAGGGCGGGGCGCAGGCCGCATGGTTTGACGCGCTGCCGGTCACGGGGCTTGAGGAGGGGATCGATACCACGCTTGCGCATTGGAGGAATGCTGCAGCTGCAGCATGAGCGCGACGACAGGGATGTGACGGAGTGGGCGGCAAGGCTCTAACGAATTGTCCAACTTATCCGGGGCGCCGTCCATTCAGTGTTGGATCAAGGATTGCAATTTTAAACGAGAGGTGACGCCACGACAGGTGGCGTCAGGGAGGAAATGGGAATGGATGTCGAGCTGAACGGGGAAACCCGGCTCTATCCGATCGCGGGCGATCCGATCGCTCAGGTCAAATCGCCGGGGCTTTTGACGGGCATTCTGGTCGCACGCGGCCTCAACGCGCTTGTGCCGCCGATGCATGTGCTTCCGGACGACTATGCCGGTTTTGTCGCGATGATGAAACAGCTGCCCAATGTCGGTGGCCTGATCGCCACCGTGCCGCACAAACAGGCGACGTTGCCGCTCTGCGATCATCCGACGGAACGGGCCGTGTTCGCAGGCTCCGTCAATGTGATGAACAAACGCGAAGACGGCAGCTGGCAGGGCGATAACACCGATGGTCAGGGCTATATGAACGGCGTGGCCGACTGCGGCTTTGACATCAAAGATAAACGCGCGCTTTTGGTCGGTGTCGGCGGGGCGGGGGCGGCGATTGCCTATGAAATCCTCGCGCGCGGTGCCGCCTATCTGGCGATCCACGACGTCGACGAGACCCGCCGTGACGCCACGATTGCGCGGCTGTCTGACCGTTTTCCCGGCAAGGTCGGCGTCGGCAGTGCCGATCCGACGGGGTTCGATTTCATCGGCAACGCCACGCCCGTGGGCATGCGCGAGGGCGATCCTCTGCCCATCGAGGCGGAGAAATACGAGGCGCATCAATTCGTCGCCGACAGCATCACGAAACCGGAGATCACGCCGCAGCTTGCCATCGCACAGAGCAAGGGCTGCGCCATCATGCCGGGGCTCGGCATGTTCAACGCGCAGGCGGATCTTTTGGTCGACGTCATGACGGGGAGCGCGTGACGCCAAACGGGGACACGTCCCCTCATCAGCATCTATCAGGGAGGAGACCATGCTGAAATCACTACTGACAGGAACCGCACTGGCTGCGGGACTGGGGTTTGCCGCACAGGCGGAGACGGTTCACATCGCCAATATCGCCGAGCTTTCGGGGGCAGGTGCAGCAGCTGGGTCGGTTTGGGCCGACGGTGTGCATCTTGCCATCGATGAGATCAACGAGAGCGGCGGCATTTTGGGCATGAAAGTCGATATGCGCGAATACGACAGCCAGACTGATCCGCTGCAATCGCGCGCCTTGGTGCAAAAGGCCATCGATGAAGGGGCTTTTGCCTTGCTCGGCACGGTCTATTCGTCCTCGACCGTCGTCAACATGCTGGTCGCCCAGCAAAACGGCATCCCGCAGTTCACTGGCTCCGAGGCGCCGTCGATCACCGAAAAGGGCAATCCCTACATCTTCCGCACCACCTTTGGGGCGCAGAAAGGCATGCCGAAGATCGGCGCCTATCTCAAGGACACGCTGGGCGTGACCAAGATCGCCGTGGCCTGGGCCAACACCGAATACGGCAAAGGCGGCCACGATGCGTTTTCGGACGTGGCCGAAGAGATGGGCCTCGATATCGTCGCCGATGTGGCCTCTGAGCAGGGGCAGGCGGATTTCTCCGCCGATGTGCTCAAGATCAAGAACTCCGGCGCAGAGGCGGTCTTTGTCTATCTGACCGAAGAGGAGAGCGCGCGCTTTCTGATCGAGGCGGAAAAACAGGGGCTCGATGTGCCGAAAGTCGGCGACACGGTGCTGACCTCGCAAAAGGTCATCGACCTGGCGGGTGGCGCGGCCGAGGGCGCGCTTGGCCATGTCGGACTGTCCGCAGATGCGCCGGTGCCGCTGTTGCAGGAGATGGATGCGAAATTCACCGAACGCTTTGGCTATCGCCCGGATCACAACGCGATCAAGGGCTATATCGGTGCCTATTCGATCAAATACGGTGCTGAAATCGTTGGCGAAATCGACAGCCAGAAACTGACCGATGCGATGCATGGTCTGTGCCTCGATGCCGAGGAATACCCGGGCGTTCTGATGGACATTTGCTGGGATGAAAACGGCGAGGTGGCGCGCGAAAGCTTCATGGTGGAGGTCAAGAACGACGCGCAGGAGATCACCACCATTCTGCCGCCGAACTGAGGCGCCAGACGCAGCCGGAAAGATGAAGAATACCCTGTGCCGGGGACGGCGCAGGGGTCGCAGATCAGGACCCACGCACATCAAACGGGCCGACCTGCGTTATGAGGAGTGTTCTAGGGAGGAACCGATGATGAAACGCAACGTTTTGGCGGGCGTCAGCCTGACCGCGATGCTGATGACCGGAGGCGCATATGCCGACACGGTCAAGATCGCCAATATTTCCGAACTGTCCGGGGCAGGCGCCGCGGCGGGGACCGTCTGGGCCCATGGGGTCGATCTGGCGGTGGATGAGATCAACGAACATGGCGGTATTCTTGGCATGCAGGTCGAGATGCGCGAATACGACAGCCAGACCGACCCGCTGCAATCGCGCGCCTTGGTGCAAAAGGCCATCGACGAGGGCGCGTTTGCGCTTTTGGGCACGGTGTATTCGTCCTCGACCGTCGTCAACATGCTGGTGGCGCAACAAAACGGCATCCCGCAATTCACCGCCTCCGAGGCGCCGTCGATCACGCAAAAGGGCAATCCCTATATCTTTCGCACCAACTGGGGCGCGCACAAAGGCATGCCCAAAATCGGCGCCTATATGAGGGACCAGCTGAGCGTCGAGAATGTCGCCGTCGCCTGGGCCAACACTGAATTCGGCAAGGGCGGGCATGACAGCTTTGTCGAGATCGTCGAAGAGATGGGCCTCAAGGTCGTGGCCGATGTGCCGTCCGAGCAGGGCCAGGCGGATTTCTCCGCCGATGTGCTCCGGATCAAGAATTCCGGCGCTGAAGCGGTGTTTATTTACCTCACCCAAGAAGAGGCCGCGCGCTTTTTGATGGAGGCCACCAAGCAAGGCCTTGAGATCCCGAAAATCGGCGACAGCGTGTTGACCTCCGAGAAGGTGATCGAACTGGCTGGACCTGCCGCCAATGGCGCGAAAGGCCATGCGGCGCTGACCATCGCCGCCGATGAGCCGCGGGTTCAGGAATTTGCCGCTAAGTTCACCGACCGCTTTGGCTACAGCCCCGATTACAACGCGATGAAGGGCTATATCGGCGCCTACACGATCAAATACGCCACCGAAATGGTCGGCGAAGTGGACAGCCAGAAACTGGCTGACACGGTGCATGGGCTTTGCCTCGATGCCGAGGAATACCCCGGCGTTCTGATCGACATGTGCTGGGACGACACCGGGGAGGTGTCGCGCGAAAGCTATATGGTCGAAGTCGTCGATGGCCAGGAACAGGTGTCCGAGGTTCTCCCCGCGAACTGACGTTCGCACCTCCGGCGGCAGGACCGCCACGCCCTGTCCCGCGCGTCTCGTGGGGCAGGGTTACGTTTCACACAAATGAGAAGGACTGGCCATGGCCGAGCTTCTGCAAATCTTAGTCTCGGGACTGTCGGCGGGCGCGATCTACGCGCTGGCGGCTGTCGGCTTTACCCTGCTGTGGCAGGCGTCCCAAACCATCAACTTCGCGCAGGGCGAATTCGTCATGCTGCCCGCGTTCTTTGTGCTGGCGGGCATGACCATTTTCGGCCTGCCGCTTTGGGCCGCGATCCTGACCGCACTTGTGCTGTCGCTGATCATTCTGGGCGCGATGTTCAAGAAACTGATCGTCGAGCCGATGTTGCCGCATGGCACGCTGCCGCTGGTGATCGCCACCATCGCGCTTGGCATTCTGATGAAGGAAAGCGTCAAGGAGTTCTACTCCGCACAGGGCCAGCCCTTTCCGCCGCTTTTCCCGCAGCATGTGATCAACTTCTTCGGCGCCTCGATCTCCATTCAGGACATCTGCAACCTCGTTGTGGCCTTCGCCGCGATCATTTCGCTGCAGCTGTTTCTGGGCCGCACCCGCACTGGCCGCGCCATGCAGGCGACCGCTCAGGACCCACGCGTGGCCGAAATTCTCGGCGTCGATGTGAAAAAGATGGTGATGTACACCTTCCTGATCAACGGCGCGCTGGCGGCCATTGCCTCGATCCTGATTTCTCCGGTCTATCTGGCGAAATTCTCCAATGGTGAGACGCTTGGCATGATCGCCTTCATCGCGGCCATCGTCGGCGGGTTCAACCAGATCAAGGGGGCGCTTTTGGGCGGCCTTCTGATCGGGGTGATCGACAACCTCGCCGCCGTTTACGTTTCCGCCGAATACCGCACGGCGATCCCGCTCATCCTTTTGATCGTCATCATCATGGTGCGCCCGCAAGGCATCTTGGGCACGCCCGAAGGGAGGACCGTATGACCGCGCTCCGTCTGCTTTTTCTCGTTGCTTTTGGCCTCGCGCTGTTCATCGCGCCTTTGGGGCAGGGCAATTACATCATCTATGTTCTGTGCTCCTGGCTGATCTTCTCGATCTCCGCCATGGGCCTCAACCTCACCCTTGGCTACGCCGGTCAAATCAGCCTCGCACAGGCCGCTTTCATGGGCATCGGCGCCTATATCACGGCGCTTTTGACCATGGCGGGGGTGCATTGGATCGTTGCTGTTTTCTGTTCGATTGGCGCAAGCTTTGTGATCGGGCTGGTGCTGGGCTACCCGGCGCTGCGCGTTCAACACCACTTCCTCGCCTTCGTGACGCTGGCTTTCACCACGCTGGTGTTCCTCGTGCTGCGCAATGAGGACTGGCTCACCGGTGGCTCTCTGGGCCTCGTCGGCATCCCGCGTCCGGTGTTCGGGCCGTTCGACACGATGAAGCAACTGCCGTTCTACTATTTCACCGTGGTCTGTTTTCTGATCACCGCAGGCGTCATGGCGTGGATGTTGCATTCGCCCTGGGGCCGCGCCTTCAAGGCGCTGCGCGAGAACCCGATCCGGGCCAATTCTTTGGGGCTGAACACCACGCGGATGACGCTTTTGGCCTTTGCCATCGGTTCCGCCATGGGGGGGCTGGCGGGCGCGTTGCAAGCCCCACTGGTGCAGTTCATCGAACCCGGTTCTTTCACTCTGATCCTGTCCCTGAAGATCCTGTTGATGGTGATTGTGGGCGGCTCCGGCTATTTCTTCGGGCCGATCCTTGGCGCAGGCCTTGTGGTGCTCTTGCCGGAAATGCTGCGCTTCACCGATGGCTATTACCTGATCATCTATGCGCTTCTCGTGCTGGTGGTGATGATCTTCTCTCCGCATGGGCTCATCGGACTTGGCCAGAAACTTTTCTCCTCCTTCAAGCCGCGTGAAGAGCGGGGCGATCTCAAACAGGGAGCACAATTGTGATGCACAGCGATACGGTTCTGTCCGTTCAGGACATCAACAAACATTTCGGTCCCATCCGTGCCGTCAATGGTGTGAGTTTCGAGGTGCAAAAGGGCGAAATCCTTGGCCTTATCGGCCCCAACGGCTCCGGCAAATCGACGCTCTTCAACTGCATCTTGGGTCAGCTCACGCCCACCTCGGGCGGGGTGCAGATCAACGGCAAATCCGTGGCGGGCGCTCAGGCGCATGAGCTGAGCAAACTGGGCATTGGCCGGACGTTTCAACAGCTGTCTGTGTTTCCCGAAATGACGGTGATCGAAAACATTATCATGGCGGGCCAAGAGCATAAGGGCACCATGCTCACGCGTCTGTTTGGCAAATCCGACGCAGGGCTGACCGGCGAGGCGGAGGAAATGATCCGTTTCTTCCGGCTCGAACACCTGCGTGACGAGAAAGCCGGGTCTTTGTCCTACGGGCAACAGAAACTGCTGGATGCCGCCATGGCCTTTATGGCCGGGCCGGAGATCGTGCTTTTGGACGAACCGGCAGGCGGCGTGAACTTGACGATGCTTCAGTATCTGAAAGAACGCCTGATCACCTACAACCGCGAACACGGCACGACCTTTGTCGTGATCGAGCACAACATGGAATTCGTCATGTCGCTCTGCACGCGGATTATCGTGCTGGCCGAGGGGCAGATCATCGCCGAGGGCAGCCCCGACGAGATCCGTTCCAACCAGCAAGTCATCGACGCATATCTGGGAGGCTGACCATGTCTGCAATGCTTGAACTCAAAAACCTCTACGGCGGTTACGGCAAGATCACGATCCTCAACGGCACCACCTTTTCGATCCCGCGCGGCACGATCACCACGGTGATCGGTCCCAATGGCGCGGGCAAATCGACGGTGTTCAAAGCCATCTTCGGCATGCTCGACATCCACTCGGGCCAGATCATTTTCGATGGTGAGGATGTCACGCGGTCGTCGCCCAAACAGATGATCGGCCATGGTGTCACCTACGTGCCGCAGGGCCGCAATGTGATCCCGCAGCTCTCCGTTTGGCACAATCTGGAGATGGGCGGCATCACCTCCAACGATCAGGCCAGCGTCAAGCGCCGGATGGAATTGGTGATGGATCAATTCCCGATGTTGCGCCAGTTCAAGGACCGCAAGGCGATCGAACTGTCTGGCGGGCAACAGAAACAACTCGAGATCGCGCGCTCTCTCTTGCTCGATCCGAAACTGGTGCTCATTGACGAGCCGTCCATTGGCCTGTCGCCCAATCTGGTGCAGGAGGTCTTCGAGACGCTCAAGACGCTGCGCGACGAAGGTGTCACCATCTTGATGGTCGAACAAAACGCCAAGGCGGCGCTGGCGATGTCGGATGACGGGATCGTTTTGGAACTGGGCCAGATGCGGATGCACGACAAGGCCGACAAGCTTTTGGCCGACCCGAAGGTCGGCCAACTGTTCCTGGGTGGTCATATGGAGGAGGTGGCCTGAGCCACCTCCCACATCTATGTCACTCGGTAAAACCGGGACGGGGGACGCTGCCCATCAGGGTCTGGCTCAAGCCCCCGTCCACCACAATGTCCTGACCATTGATATAGCTGGCGCGGTCCGAGGCAAGGAAGGCGCTGGCATTTGCCATGTCTTCTGCGGCGCCGATCCGGCCGGTGGGCACGCGGCGCTCGCGGGCGGCTTTGACCTCCGTGTTGGCGTAGAACGGCTCCGACATGGGCGTGAGCACCAGACCGGGCGACACCACATTCGAGCGCACCCCCTTGGGACCCCACTCATAGGCCAGGGTGCGCGACAGCATCGCGACACCGGCCTTGCCTGGCGAATAGGCGCCGGAGAAGGGCTGGGGCTGGCTCGCCGAGATCGACGCCACGTGAATGAGCGCGCCTTTGCCCTTGGCGATCATCTGTGCGCCAAAGGCTTGCGCGGTGATGAAACAACCATCGAGATTGACCCGCAGCATCGCCTGCCAGTCCTCCAGCGCCAATTCTTCCAAGGGGCCGGGGCGCAGGATTCCGGCGTTGTTCACCAAGACATCCGCACCGCCCAGCTTGGCGATCTGCGTCGCCGCCTTGGCGACCGAGGCCGGATCGGAGACGTCACAGCCAAAGCCATAGCCGTCCAGCTCATGCGCCGCCGCCTCGGCATCCTCGGCGCGGTAGTCGAGGGCCACCACCGTGGCCCCCAGTTCTTTGAAGGTCGCAAGCATCGACCGGCCAATACCGCCCGAACCGCCGGTCACAACAGCGATTTTCCCTGTGAAATCAATCCAGCCCATTTACGCCACTCCTGCCAGATGACGGCCCGTGATATAGCCGAAAGTCAAAGCCGGCCCGAGGGTGATCCCCGCGCCCGGATAGTTGCCTCCCATGATCGAGGCGCGGTCGTTGCCCACCGCAAACAGCCCTGCAATCGGCGTGCCTTCGGTGTCCATGACTTGGCCTTCGACCGTCGTCGTCAGCCCGTCAAAGGTGCCCAGATCGCCCATGATCACCTTGAGCGCGTAATAGGGGCCTTGCGCGACCGGCGCGACGCAGGGGTTCGGTTTGACCTCCGGGTCGGCCAGGTAGCGGTTGAAGGCCGTGCTGCCACGCCCGAACTCCGGGTCCTCGCCGCGCACCGCGTCTTTGTTGTAAGCGGCAATCGTGGCCTTCAGGCCCGCTGCATCAATGCCGGCCTTCTGAGCCAACTCATCGAGCGTCTTGCCGGTGACGAGGTAGCCATTCTTCAGATAGGGCGCGAGCGGCACCGGCGCGGGTTTGGCAAAGCCCAGACCGTATTTGCGAATGGTCGGACGGTCGGCGATCAGCCAGCAAGCGGTCTCTTTTTGCCCCTCGCAGGCCTTGATCAATGCCGCGCCCACGTCGTGATAGCTCTCGCTTTCATTGGTGAAGCGTTTGCCATTTGCCAGCACGCCGATGATCCCCGGTTTGTAACGGTCCAAGAGATGCGGAAAGGCCTTGTAGCCGCCTTTGGAGGGCACTTTCGACACGGGCATCCAGGCGGACGTTTCCGGGAAATTCACCTCGAACTTGCCGCCCACGGCGCGGCCAAGGTCGATCCCGTCGCCGGTGTTGTCCTCCGGCACGGGCGACAGGTGTTCGCCACCGCGTTTGAGATGCGGGTAGGCCGCGCGGATTTTCTCGACATCGTGCGCAAAACCACCTGCGGCCAGCACGACGCCTTTGGACGCGCGCACAGTCACGACACCCATCTCGCCCTTGACCTTCGCGCCAACGACGGCGCCGTTTTCAGCCAAAAGCTCGGTCGCGGGGCTGTCGGTGTAGATCGGAATCCCGAGATCGAAACAGCTTTTCGCCAGCCGCGCGGCCAGTGCATTGCCCGAGGTCACATGCGTGCCGCGACCGTAGCGCGCGACTTCGGCGGCATGCGCGGCAAGCCGTTTGGTGACATAAGCAAAAGAGCCGATGCTTTTGGTCGCGTTGAAGAAATGTTTGATGTCGGCGTTCGAGGAATTGAACATCATCCCCATGAAGGTGATCGTCGACAGCGGCGGACGCAGACGTTTGAGGTTCGCGCCCAGACCGCTGGTGTCATAGGGCGCCGCCGTAATCGACCGTCCGACCTGCGCGCCGCCCGGCGCGTCGGGGTGATAGTCCGGGTAGAGCGAGGGCACGAATTTGACTTCGGTCTCGCGCTCGAAAAATTCCACCGCCTTGGCGCCGTTTTCGAGATAGGCGTCGACCGCCTCGGCTTCGAAAAAATTGCCGGTCTCGGATTTCATATACTCCCGCGCGCGCTCGACGTCTCCGGGCGCGCAATGTGCGTTTCCGGGAATCCAGAGAACCCCGCCCGAAAAGGCGGTGGTGCCGCCGAAGACCGGCGCTTTTTCGATGATGATCACATCGAGGCCATTTTTCTTAGCGGTGATCGCCGTGGACATGCCACCGGCCCCCGATCCGATCACCAAGACATCGCAGTGCGTGCCATCCTTGAGACGGTCTTGCATCTTATCTCCTCCAGTTGTGCGGCGCATCCTCGCCGCCTCCCTGTGTCGAGATATGCCAATCCAGACCGCGCACGCGAATGGACGGACGCCGAAATTCATTGCACTATTGTTCATCGCAGTCGGAAGAGGAGCCGCCTGCCAGAAGGAGGAGGAAGAGGATGCTGCACGCACATGAGCAGTTGATTCCACGTATTTATCTCTACGGAGAGGAGCTTTCCGAGGTCGAATTGGACTTTGTCCATGTCGAACCGATCCGGGAACGTTCGGGCGCCAACGATTGGACAATTCGTCCGCACGCGCATCCCGATCACATCCAGCTTTTGTTCGTCGAACATGGCGGTGGCGAGATCCGGATCGAGGCGCAGACCTATCAGATTCCGGTCCCCGCCGTGGTGGTGATCCCGGTGGCGATGGTGCATGAAATCCGTTTTCTGCCCGGCACCGACGGCCATGTCATCACCGCCGCCTGTTCCTACGCCAAGGCGATGACCCAAGGCGATGCCCGTTATGGCGAGGCGCTGGCGCATCCCGCAGTCTATCCGCTGGGTGAGGACCCGGCCAATTGCGGCGCGCTCAAGGAGAGTTTCGAATGGATGCGCCGCGAATACGTCTGGACCGCACCGGGACGCCGCATGGCGATCAAGGCGCAGTTTCAGCGCATTCTCGTCGCCCTGATGCGGCTACGCGCCGAAGCCGGAAGCGTCGATCCCCAGCGAGTGGATCGCGACTACGATCTTTTGTGTCGCTACCGAGAGCTGCTTGAGGCGCATTTCAAAAGCGAGAAGGCGTTGGAGTTCTATGCCTCGAAACTCGGTGTGTCGATCCAGCGGCTGAACCTCGCCTGCAAGGCCCGCGCCGACAAAACCGCTTCGCAGCTTTTGCACGAACGCGTGGTGATCGAGGCGAAGCGCTGTCTGATCTATATGACGATGACGGTGGCCGAAGTGGGCTATGATCTGGGGTTCGAAGACCCGGCCTATTTCTCGCGTTTCTTCTCGCAACGCGTCGGCGTGCCGCCGGGCGCCTATCGCGAAACCTGTCTTGCGGAGCGGCGTCAGAATTGAGGGAATTGTTCAAGTCAAACCCGGTAATCTCCATGGTTTTCGCGGAAAAAGTGCGGGAATTGTCCAACTCATTGAGCTGAGAGGGAGAGTGGTATGATCCATGAATTGCGCGCCTATGATTTGAAACCCGGCATGGGGCCAGCCTATTTGTCGCTTTTCATGCGGCAAGGCATCGGCGCCGTGACGCGGCATTTGCCGATGGCGGGCTATTGGCTGACAGACACCGGTGCGCTCAACCGGCTCTATCATCTGTGGATCTACGAAAGTCTTGAGGAACGCGCGGCGGCGCGGGTGGGGCTTGGCGCGGATCGTGATTGGACGGAGGGGTTCGTGCCCGAAGGCTTTCCGATGATCGTCACCCAGCGCAACATGCTGATGGAGCGTTTGGAGGGCAATGCGATGCTCGATGCTGCCGAAGACGGACGTAAAACCCATCACCCGAATGCGCCGGACGCGCCGGTGTTCGGTGAGGCGATGCAAGGCCTGACATTTGGGGCAGGCGCGAGCTGCGATCAGCCGCTCGTCGGCCGCTGGCGGGTGATCTCCGGCGAAACGCCGGGCGAGATCGTGACGCTGTGGGGCGGCGATCCGATGGCGAGCGCCAAAGGGGCCGCCCGCCATGAAATCATCCGCCCGATCTCAGTTTCGCCGCTGCGTTAAAGGTCGTCCGCCGCGCCATAGGCCATCCAACCGGCATCGACGGAGAGTACCGATCCGGTGATCGCAGAGGCGGCATCCGAGGCGAGAAATGCAATCGCCTCGGCAATTTCACGCGGTTCGATCATCCGGCCCAAAGGCACGCGGCGCAAAATCTTGGCCTCGTCCAAAAGTCCGTCCTTGATCAACCCGCGCACCAGATCGGTGGCCACATAACCGGGCGCGACCGCGTTGACGCGAATGCCGCTGCGGCCCCATTCCGAGGCCATGGATTTCGTCATCGCCACCAGGCCCGCCTTGGCCGCGCCATAGGAATTGCGCCGGGGCAGGCCGGTGAGGGCGGCGATGGAGGCCAGATTGATGATCGCGCCGCCGCCGTTGCCTTGCATGCGTTTGGCCACCTCGCGCGCCATGAGAAATCCGCCCGCAACATGGATGTCGAGCATTCTTCGGACGTGCGCGAGGCTTTGCTCGGTGGTCGGCAGGTTCACGTCGCCAATGCCGGCGTTGTTGACCAGAATGTCGATGCCGCCGACCTCTGTGAGCGCTGCGATCACGCCCTCCTCATCGGTGACATCGACGGCGAGGCCGAGGTGATCGGGGCCAAGGCGCGCGGCGCTCTCGACCGCCAAATCGCCGTTCAGATCGAGGATCGCCACCCGAGCACCGCGGGCCGCGAAGACGTCGCAAACCGCCAGCCCGATCCCCGATGCGCCGCCTGTCACAACGGCGGTTTTGCCTTTGAATCTCATATGGATACACCTCCCTTTTGTCGCGATTTTGCGCGCGATCAGACGCCCGCGCGATGCACAGGACTTGGGAATTCTTGCAGAAAACCGAAAACTCTAACCGGCCTAGGGATATGTCCATTGCCCGCGTCAGGCCGGTCTGAAAGTCTCGCCCGCAAACGCATATAAGACGGAGGACAAATCATGCGCATCATGTTGACCGGTGGAAGCGAAGGGATCGGGGGCGCGACCCTGCGCCAAATGGCGCGCGAGGCACAAGCGCGCGGCGAGGCGGTGAAAATCGTCACCACGGCCTCGGGCCGCAAACCGGCCCCTGCTGAGTTGATCGCAGAGTTGGAAAGCCTCGGCGCCGAGGTTCTGTTCCTGACGGGCGATCTGGGGGACGCGGAGGTGGCCAAAGACATTGCCGCGAAATCGCTGGAATTCCTGGGCGGTCTCGATCTGTTTGTGTCGAACGCAGGCGCCGGAAAACCCGCGCCGCTGGCCGAGCAATCGCTCGACGAATGGGACCGGATGTTCAACCTCAACGTCCGCTCGACCTTTGTGCTCGCGCAGGCGTTCTACCCGGCGCTCAAGACGTCCAAGGGCAGCATCGTAGTCGTCGCCTCCATGTCCGGCATGCAGGCGCATCTGGGGCAGGCGGCCTATGCGCCCGCCAAGGCGGCGGTGATTTCGCTGGTGGAAAATCTGGCCATGGAATGGGCGCCCGACGGCATTCGGGTCAACGCGGTGGCGCCGGGGATGATCCGCACGCCTTTGACGGCGGCGATCTACGCCAAGGAAGGTCTGGAAGAGGCCCGCGCCAAACGCGTGCCGTTGGGCCGTGTCGGCCTGCCCGAAGACATTGCGGCGGTGATCGCGTTTTTGGCCTCTAAGGGCGCGGGCTATGTCACCGGCCAGACGATCCTGGCCGATGGCGGTGTCTGTGCGACGGGGCTCAACAACCTGCCGAGCTGACGCGGTCGGGGCGGCTTACGCCTCGCCCGACAAAAGCGCGGCATTGCCGCCCGCCGCCGTGGTGTCGACACAGAGGTGACGCTCATGCAGCACATGGGCGGCATCTGGCGCCGTCGTCACGAGCGGCAGGATCGCGCCCAGACGCTGGGACAAAGCTTGGCCATAGGCGCGGGCTTTCTCCGCATCGCCCCACCAGATCACGCCGCCGAACCCCTCGATGGTTTTGAGCGCGTGGGTGGGGGCGAGGCCCTCGGCTATGACCGCAAGCCCGCCCAGATCGGTGACGGCCTTGGCCTGCGCCTCTGCTGTGGCGCGCCCCGGTCCCAGACAGAGGAACGGCGGACGGGCATGGGTCGAGAGCGTGTTGGCCTCACCGGTCGGCCCGGGCAATTGCTCTTTCGACAAAGGCTCTTCGGAGCGGGGCGTCGCGGTGATCGCACGCTGAAGGGCAGCGGCATCGGTGGCTTGGTCCCAGACCTCAGTGGAGGCCACAGACGGCGCGGCACAGAAGCGGTTGAGGTAGAGCGGCCCCCCGGCTTTCGGACCTGTGCCCGACAGGCCTTCGCCGCCGAAGGGTTGTGAGCCTACGATGGCACCGATCTGGTTGCGGTTCACATAGAGGTTGCCGACATGCAGCGCATCGCAGACCTGTTGCACCCGATCGTCGATCCGCGTGTGCAGCCCGAAGGTCAGGCCATAACCGGTGGCGTTGATCGTCTCGATCACCTTGCCCAAATCTCGCGCCTTATAACTCGCGATATGAAGCACCGGGCCAAAGACCTCGCGCTCGAGGCTTTCGATGCCTGCGACCTGAACGAGCGCCGGGGCGACAAAGGTGCCTTCGGTGGGCGCCGTCAAGCGGTGCAACACGCGGTTCCCGGCGGCATCGACATAGGCTTTGATCTGGTCGCGCGCCTCACGGTCGATGACCGGGCCGACATCGGTCGAAAGCAGCCAGGGGTTGCCTACGGACAGCTCGTCCATCGCGCCTTTGATCATCTCTATGAGAGCGGGGGCGATGTCCTCTTGCACATAGAGACATCTGAGCGCCGAACAGCGCTGGCCCGCCGATTGAAACGCCGAGGCAACGATGTCGCGCACGGCTTGCTCGGGCAGGGCGGTGCTGTCGACGATCATGGCGTTCAACCCGCCGGTTTCCGCGATCAAAGGCGCGCCGGGGGCAAGGTTGGCGGCCATGGCGCGGCGGATCACCTGCGCGGTGTCGGTGGAGCCGGTGAAGACCACGCCGTCGATGCGCGCGTCCGAGGTCAGAGCGGCGCCCACGGTCGGGCCATCGCCGGGCAAGAGTTGCATAGCCGTCACCGGTACGCCCGCCTCATGCAAAAGCCCAACGGCCAGCGCGGCGATCAGCGGGGTTTGCTCGGCGGGTTTCGCCAGAACCGCATTGCCCATGGCAAGTGCTGCCGAGATTTGCCCGGTAAAAATCGCCAGCGGGAAGTTCCACGGCGAAATCGCGGTCACGCGGCCCAGAGGTTTGGCCTCGGCACGACGCTCGGCCTCATCGGCATAATAGCGCAGGAAATCCACCGCTTCGCGCAGCTCGCCCACCGCATCGGGCAGGTTTTTCCCGGCCTCATACGCCAGAACGGCGAAGATTTTGCCAAAATTGGCCTCGTAAAGATCGGCGGCGCGGCGCAGCACAGCGGCGCGTTCCGACACGGGGGCGTCCCAAAGCGCAGCGGCGTCCAAAGCGCGGGAGACGGTCTCTGCATCGGCTTGCACAACCTCGCCAACGGTCTCGCCTGTGGCGGGGTTCACGACCGGGGCGGGCGTGCCAGTGGCCTCGCCCGCAATCATCGGCGCGGCGTTGAACACGAACGCGGCCTCCCGCGCGGCCTCGATCCGGGCCAGCGTGTCCTCGTCTTTGAGGTCGAACCCTTTGGAATTGTCACGCGCGCCGAAAATCTCGGAGGGCTGCACGAGGCCTGCCGGGGCCTGCGCATTGAGGACGGAGACGAACGGGTCGAGGGCGATCTCCTCGGGCGTGACGTTTTCATCGACGATCTGGTTCACGAAGGACGAGTTCGCGCCATTCTCCAGCAGACGCCGCACGAGATAGGCCAAAAGGTCCTGATGCTTTCCGACGGGGGCGTAGATGCGGCACCGCGTGGCTTCGTCTTTCAGCACGATGTCATGCAGACGTTCGCCCATGCCGTGCAGGCGTTGGAATTCAAAGGCGGGGTTTCCTGCCTCGCGCGCGAGTTCGAGGATCGCGGCCACCGTATGGGCGTTGTGCCCGGCGAATTGCGGATAGATCCGGTCGCTGTAGGACAGGAGTTTCTTGGCGTTGGCGATATAGCTGACGTCGGTCGCGTCCTTTGTGGTGAAAAGCGGAAAACCGGGATGGCCCTCGACCTGCGCGAGTTTCATTTCCGTGTCCCAATAGGCGCCTTTGACAAGGCGGACCATGAGCTTGCGGTCCAGATCGACGGCGGTCTGATAGAGCCAATCGAGCGTTTGCCCCGCACGTTTGCCATAGGCTTGGACCACGACGCCAAAGCCGTCCCAACCGGCGAGCTCCTCATCTTCAAGCGTGGCACGGATGACACGGAGCGACAGCGTGAGCCGCGCCTGTTCCTCGGCGTCGATGTTGAAGCCCATGCCAGCGGCGCGGGCCTGACGGGCGAGGGCGCGCAGCACAGGCACAAGCTCGGCCATGACGCGGGCCTCTTGGGCGACGTCATAGCGCGGATGCAGGGCGGAGAGTTTCACCGAAATGCCGGGATTGTCGGCGACGGAGCCTTTGGTGCAGCCCTTGGCAATTGCGGTCATCGCGTCGGAATAGGCTTTGGCATAGGCGTCCGCGTCCGCCTGGGTCATCGCCGCTTCGCCCAGCATGTCGTAGCTGTAGGTGTAGCCTTTGGCCTCTTGGCCTTTGGCGCGAGTCATGGCGGCCTCGATGGTCTGGCCCAGCACGAATTGCTGGCCCATTTCCTTCATCGCGCGCGAGACGGCGGTGCGGATCACCGGCTCGCCCATGCGTTTGACGAGGCCTCGGAGCGTGCCGGCCACACCGCTGCCCGGTTTCTCGTCATCCAGCACGCGGCCGGTGAGCATCAAGGCCCAGGTCGAGGCGTTGACCATGGCCGAGGACGAATGCCCCATATGCTCGCCCCAATCCGACGGCGCGACCTTATCCTCGATGAGATCGTCGATGGTCTCGCGGTCCGGCACCCGCAGCATCGCCTCTGCCAGACACATGAGCGCCACGCCTTCGCGGGTCGAAAGCCCGTATTCGGCGAGGAAATGTTCCATCAGCGTGGGGGCGGATTCCTTGCGGATGCGGCGGACAAGCTCGGTGGCGCGGGTGGTGATCAGGGCGCGCTGTGCCTCGGGCAGGGCGGCCTCATGGATCAAAGCGTCCAGCACATCGGCTTCGGGGGCGAATTTGGTGGTGGACAGAGAGGACATCAAGTCCGTCAGGGAAAGCGGGTGGCCCATCTGCGTAATCCTAAAAAGAGAGGGTGCGTTTCTTTCACTATACAGGAATTGAACTTTATCTTTTTCCCATTATTGTGTTCTAGGCGCATCTAAGCGACCAAAGAATGTGGATTTTGTGGTGCAATGGAAAAAGAGCTCGATCGTTACGACCGGAAGATTCTCGACTGTCTGGCCACCGACGCCCGAATGTCATTGACCGAGTTGAGCCAAAGGGTTGGCCTGTCCAAGAACCCGGTGGCGCTTCGGGTCAAGGCGTTGGAGCAGGCGGGGGTCATCGTCGGCTATCGCGCGATCCTGTCGACGCAGCGGCTGGGGCTGAGCCATGTGTCCTTTGTCGAGGTCAAGTTGGACGACACGCGCGATGCGGCGCTCAGTAAATTCAACGCGGCGGTGAAAAACGTGCCGGAGATCGCCGAATGCCACATGATCGCGGGCAATTTCGATTACCTGCTCAAAGTGCGCACAGGCTCGATGGAGTCCTATCGCGAGGTCATGGGCCGCAAAATCTCCAGCCTGCCGCATGTGCAATCCACCTCGACCTTCGTGGCGATGGAAGCGGTGGTGGAGCAAACCAACCCACCGCTGCCGGAGGCGTGACAGGGCGCTGAGGCTCAGACCTTCTTCTGGCTCATCAGCGTTTTGAGATATGTGCCATAGGCGGTTTTCTGGAACATCTCGGCATGTTTCGCCATCTGCGCGTCGTCGATCCAGCCCTGGGTATAGGCAATCTCTTCGGGACAGCCTGATTGCATCCCCTGACGCAGCGCCAGTGTTCGAACGAAGTTGCCCGCGTCCAACAGCGAGCCATGGGTGCCGGTGTCGAGCCACGCATAGCCACGCCCCATGCGTTCCACGGACAACGTGCCGTCTTTGAGATAGCTTTCCAAAAGCGTGACGATCTCCAATTCGCCCCGCGCAGAGGGTTTGACCTCCCGCGCCCGACGCGGCGCATCGCCGTCGAGGAAATAAAGCCCGGTGACGGCGTAATTCGACGGCGGCACCTCGGGCTTCTCAACGATCTCCTCGACCCGGCCGTCGCGGTCGAATTTCACCACGCCGTAGCGCTCGGGGTCGGCGACGTGATAGCCAAAGACTGTGCCGCCCGTGCCGCGCGCATCTGCGGCGGCCAGCATTTCCGGCAGGCCGTGACCGAAAAAGATATTGTCGCCCAGAACCATCGCAGAAGGCGCACCATCGAGGAAGTTCTCTGCCAAGAGATAGGCCTGCGCCAGCCCGTCGGGGGAGGGCTGTGCGATATAGGTGAGCGACAAGCCCCATTGGCTGCCGTCGCCCAAAAGATGTTGGAACTGGTGCTGATCTTCGGGCGTGGTGATCACCGCGATCTCGCGAATGCCCGCCAGCATCAGGACCGACAAGGGATAGTAGATCATCGGCTTGTCATAGACCGGCATGAGCTGTTTCGACACCGCCATGGTCAATGGATAAAGCCGCGTGCCGGAGCCGCCTGCGAGGATAATGCCTTTGCGGTCGGTCATTTTTGCACCTCAAGATCGCTGAGCACCAGAGCCAGCTCTTCGCGCCAGTCGGGGCGCGGGATGCCAAAGACGGCCTCGGTCGTGCGACAGTCGAGGCGGCTGTTGGCGGGGCGGGCGGCAGGCGTCGGGTAGTCGCAGCTTGGGATGTCCTGCACGGCGATGTATTTGCCGCTTTGGGCGAAAATCTCGCGGGCGAAGTCGGCCCAGCTCACATCCGGCGTGCCGCTGAAATGATAGGTTCCGGCCACGCCCTCGTCCCGTTTCAACCGCTCGGCGATGGCGACACAGGTATGCGCGATGGCACGCGCAGAGGTCGGGCCGCCGATCTGATCGGCAACCACCGTCAGACTGTCGCGGGTCTCTGCGAGGCGCAGCATGGTTTTGACGAAGTTGTTACCGTGCGCCGAGAACACCCAAGACGTGCGCAGGATCGCAAAGGCACCGCGCGCCGCGCGCACGCCGTCTTCGCCCGCAAGTTTTGTGCGACCATATGCGCCCAAAGGCCCGGTCGGATGATCCGGCGCAAAACCGGTCTCGCCCGCGCCGTCAAACACGTAATCCGTCGAAATTTGCACGAAAGGAATGCCCAGCTCGGCACAGGCCTCGGCCATGGCGGTGGGGGCGGCGGCGTTGATCAGATGGGCGAGGTCTTCTTCCTCTTCGGCCTTGTCCACGGCGGTGTAGGCGGCGGCATTGATCACCGCATCGGGTTTGAGATCCCGAATTTTTTGCGCGCAGGACGCGGGGTCGCTCAGATCGGCCTCCGCGCGGCCCAGGAATGTGGCCTTGGGCAGGAGCCGCGCAAGCTCTGTCGCCACCTGTCCGGATTTGCCGAAAACAATCATGCCTTTACTCCCAAACGTTCCCCGACGCCGTGGCGATTTTGCAGCGCGCGCCACCACGCTTCGTTGTCGAGATACCACTCCACCGTCTGCCGCAGGCCCTGCTCGACCGTCACGGAAGGGCGCCAGCCAAGCTCGTCGCGGATGCGGGTCGGATCAATCGCGTAGCGCGCGTCATGGCCGGGGCGGTCGGTGACAAAGGTGATCTGATCGGCGTAGGACCCGGTGTCCTTCGGGCGCTTTTCATCGAGAATGGCGCAGAGCGTTTGCACCAGCTCAAGATTGCTCCGCTCGTTCTCGCCACCGATGTTGTAACTGCGCCCGATCTCGCCTTTTTCCACCACGAGCAAAAGCGCGTCGGCGTGATCCTCGACATAGAGCCAGTCGCGAATGTTGGACCCGTCGCCGTAGATCGGCAGCGGCTTGCCGGCCAAAGCGTTGAGGATGATCACCGGGATCAGTTTTTCGGGGAAATGATAGGGCCCGTAATTGTTCGAGCAATTGGTCAAGACCACGGGCAGCCCGTAGGTCTCATGCCATGCACGCACCAGATGGTCCGAGCTGGCTTTCGACGCCGAATAGGGCGTGTCTTCGGTGAATTGCACGGATTTGTCGGCAGGCAGAGAGCCGAACACCTCGTCGGTGGAGATGTGATGAAAGCGGAACGCCTCAGGCTTGCGCGCATCCACCGCCACGTCGAAAATCCGACCCCGGCCACAGCGCACGAGCTTGCCCTGCGCATGCGGTGGGCTTTGCTGTGCTGGGAGGCAAGATGATCACACGGCGCAAGCGGCGCGTGATGGGGGCCAAATACGACCGGCTCTGGGCCGAGACCCGCGCTTTGCCGATCTCGCGTCTGCTCTGGCCGCTGTCCTCGAAGGTGATCCTGCGTCTTTTGGTGGGGATTTTGCTCTATGGCGGTTTGATCATGGCCCACGGGCCGGTGATCGGCGTCAGCCCGCTGTTTTGAGGCGAAGACCCGCCTGATATTCGAAAGCGCCTGCATAAAACATTCATACTCTGCGCCTAAAGCGTTTCTACATAAACCTGAGTCAGGTTTGAGCAGAAACGCAGTACAGCGTCAAAGCGGAGCGGGCATTTCGACTTTATGTGATAACTCAAGTTAAAGTCGAAACGCTTTAGGAAGGGGGAGAGGAAAGACGATGCGGCGGGTTTTGGCCGAGATCAATGCACATCTGCTGCGGGAACAGGCGATGTCCGGGCGCAGATGTCTTCAAATGTTCGATTAGGATGCAAATGCCGCACCGCAGCCAGAAAACGAAGAGGGCCACCTTGCCATAGCGAAACTTTAGGTCTTAGCTGGTGAGGAAACAGTGTCTTACGAGTGTTCTCCCCCTCTCTTTTAGTCATAAGGTGATCCATGGTGCGAACTGCCCAGACCCCGAATTTCCGCGACGCCCTTCTTCAACATCTCACCTACACGATGGGCAAGGACCCGGAGCATGCGCAGTTCTTCGATTGGCGGATGGCCTTGAGCCATGCGATCCGCGACCGGATTGTCGACACCTGGGTCGCCTCGACGCGCAAGACCTACGAAGAGGACGGCAAACGGGTCTATTACCTGTCGATGGAATTCCTGATCGGGCGGCTTTTGGAAGACGGGATTTTCAACCTCGATATGGTCGAAGAGGTGAAAGAGGCGCTTGAGAGCTTCGGCATGGACATGCGCACCATTCTGGATGACGAACCGGATGCGGCGCTTGGGAATGGCGGGCTTGGGAGGCTTGCGGCCTGTTTCCTCGACAGCCTCTCGACGCTGGGCTGTCCGGCCTATGGCTATGGCATCCGCTACGAGAACGGGCTGTTCAAACAGAGCTTTGTCGAGGGCCGTCAGGTCGAAAGCCCGGAGACCTGGCTCCAGGAGCCGCACCCGTGGGAATTCGAGCGCCCGGAAGTGCGCATCAACATCGGGTTCGGTGGCGATGTCGCCTATGAGAATGGCAAGCCGATCTGGCGTCCCTCCGAGATGATTCAGGCCGAAGCCTTTGACACCCCCATCGTCGGCTGGCAGGGACGCTGGGCCAACACGCTGCGCCTCTGGTCGGGCCGCGCGGTCGATCCCTTTGATCTGGACCTGTTCAACTCCGGCGATTTTGCCGCAGCTTCCGAACACGAGGCGCTGGCGCGGACCATCTCGCGCGTGCTCTACCCGGAGGACAGCAACGAAGCGGGCAAGGAGCTGCGCCTCAAGCAGGAATATTTCTTCTCCGCCGCCTCGATCCGCGACATCCTGCGCCGTTTTGACAGCCATCATAACGATTTGAAACTGCTGCCGAAAAAGATCGCGATCCAGCTCAACGACACGCATCCGGCGATTGCCGGGCCAGAGTTGCTCCGCATCCTGCATGACGAACGGGGCCTGTCCTTCGAAGAGGCGCTTGAGATCGTGCATGGCTGTATCAACTACACCAACCACACGCTTCTGCCGGAGGCTTTGGAGCGGTGGGACGAGCGCCTGTTCGGGCGTCTTTTGCCGCGTCACATCGACATCATCAACCGCATCGATGACGCCCATTACCGCGCCAATCCGCACCGCACGCTCTCGTCGCGCTCCGACGGTCAGGTCAAGATGGGCGAGCTGTCCTTCATCATGGCCAACAAGGTGAACGGCGTCTCCGCGCTGCACTCCGATCTGATGAAAAAGACTGTGTTCAAGGAACTCAATGCGCTGCACCCCGAGCGGATCGTCAATCAGACCAACGGCGTGACCCCGCGCCGCTGGCTGCATTCTTGCAATCCGGGTCTCTCGGGGCTGATCACGGAGACCATCGGTAGAGAGTGGATTGCGGATCTTGAGCAGTTGAAAAAGCTGGAACCCGCCATTGAGGACGCGGGCTGGCTCGACCGGTTCATGGGCGTGAAATCCGCCAATAAAGCCGCGCTTTGCGACTATGTGGCGGAGGCGCATGGCCTCAAACTCAACCCCGACGCCATGTTCGACATCCAGATCAAGCGGATGCACGAATACAAACGCCAGCACCTCAATATCTTGGAGACCATCGCCCATTGGCAGGAAATCAAGGACAACCCGAACGCCGATTGGGCGCCGCGGGTCAAGATTTTCGCGGGCAAGGCGGCGCAGGGCTATTACTTTGCAAAAGACATCATCCGGCTGATCAACGACGTCGCCAAACTGGTCAACTCTGATGCCGCGACGCGCGATGTGTTGCAGGTCGTGTTCCTGCCGAACTACAACGTCACGCTGGCCGAACGTCTGGTGCCTGCCGCCGATCTGTCTGAACAAATCTCGACAGCAGGCAAGGAGGCCTCCGGCACCGGCAATATGAAATTTGCGCTGAATGGCGCGCCCACCATCGGGACGCTCGATGGCGCCAATGTGGAAATTCGCGACCATGTCGGCGAAGAGAATTTCTTTCTTTTCGGCATGTTGGCCGATGAGGTCATGCAGCGCCGGATGATCCACGATCACGCGCAACAGGCGATCCATGCCGACCCGCGTCTGGGCCGCGCTTTGCAGGCGCTCAGAGACGGCACCTTCAGCCCCGAAGATCCGGGCCGCTACACCCATATCGCCGACAATCTGACCTGGTCGGATTACTTCCTCGTCTGCTCCGATTTCACCGACTATTGGCGCGCCCAACGGGAGGTGGACAAAGCCTATCTGGACCCCAAATCCTGGGCCAAAATGGCGGCTCTGAACACCGCGCGCTCGGGCTGGTTCTCCTCTGATCGCACAATCCGCGGTTACATGTGCGATATTTGGGGAGCTGAAAGTCTTCTTACGTAAAATCAAAGGATTGTGCGGGGGTCCGAATCCTTTAAGCTTGCCGTGAACAAAGGAATTTCGCATGGCTCCGGCACAAGATCACGACTTTGCAGACGCGAAGACATTGTCTCAGATGTGTGAGGGGCGTTTCGACGATCCCTTCGCCATTTTGGGGCCGCACAAAAAGGGCCGGGTGCGGTTTGTGACCGCCTTCGATCCGGGCGCAGAGGAGATCACCGCGCTCTCAGACGGCAAACGCTATCCGCTGGCGCCGGTGACCGGCTACGCGGGGCTGTTCCACGGCAAAGTCTCTGGCACCAAACCCTACCTGCTCGAAGGGCGGCACGGCTCGGTGATCTGGACCATCGAGGACGCCTATCGGTTTGGTCCTGTTCTGGGCGAGATCGACGAATACCTTCTGGGCGAGGGCACGCATCACCACATCTGGAAGTCGCTTGGCGCCCATGTGATGGAACATGAAGGCGCGGAAGGCACGCATTTCGCGGTCTGGGCGCCCAACGCGCGGCGCGTCTCTTTGGTGGGCGATTTCAACGCCTGGGACGGACGCCGTCACGTGATGCGCCGTCGCGGCGCCACAGGCGTGTGGGAGATTTTCATGCCCGGCGTCGGCGAGGGTACGGCCTATAAGTTCGAGGTGATCGGCGCTTACGGCGAGGTGCATCTCAAGGCCGACCCCGTCGGTTTTGGCAGCCAGCACCCGCCGGAAACGGCCTCCGTGGTGCGCGACATCAAGGGGTACGGCTGGTCCGATGACACCTGGCTTGAGACCCGCCAATCGGTGCAGACCCGCGACAAGCCGATCTCGATCTACGAGGTGCAGCTTGGGTCGTGGAAGCACAAGGAAAACGCTTACGGCGGCGCGCGCCCGATCTCTTACAAAGAGGCGGCGGTGGAGCTGGTGGGTTACGCCAAAGACATGGGCTTCACCCATATCGAGCTGATGCCGATCTCGGAATATCCCTTTGACGGCTCCTGGGGCTATCAACCCGTGGGGCTTTTCGCGCCCACCGTGCGTTTCGGTCCGCCGCATGAGTTCCGCGATCTGGTGAACGCGGCGCATGAGGCGGGGCTTGGCATCCTGATCGACTGGGTGCCGGGGCATTTCCCGACGGACAGCCATGGGTTAGGGCAATTCGACGGCACGGCTTTGTACGAACATGCCGACCCGCGCGAGGGCTTCCATCAGGATTGGAACACGCTGATCTACAACTATGGCCGCACGGAGGTGGCCAATTTCCTGACTTCCAACGCACTCTATTGGTTCGAGGAATATCACATCGACGGGCTGCGTGTGGATGCGGTCGCCTCGATGATCTACCGCGATTATTCGCGCGAAGAGGGCCAGTGGATCCCGAACGCCCAAGGCGGGCGCGAGAATTTCGAAGCCATCTCGATGCTGCAAACCATGAACACGCTGACCTATGGCGAGGTGCCGGGGATCATGACCGTGGCCGAGGAAAGCACGGCCTATGCGGGTGTCTCCGCGCCGGTGGAGACGGGCGGGCTTGGGTTCGGGTTCAAATGGAACATGGGCTGGATGAACGATACGCTGGACTACATGTCCCGCGAGCCGATCCACCGCAAATATCACCACCACCAGATGACCTTTGGCCTGCATTACGCCTTCTCCGAGAATTTCATCCTGCCGATCAGCCACGACGAAGTGGTCCATGGCAAGAAATCCATGCTCTCGAAAATGCCGGGGGATGAATGGGAGAAATTCGCCAACCTGCGCGCTTACTACGGCTTTATGTGGGCGCATCCGGGCAAGAAGCTTTTGTTCATGGGGCAGGAATTCGCCCAATGGCAGGAGTGGAACCATGAGAAAGAGATCGAATGGGGCTGTTTGGGCTATCATATGCATGAGGGCGTCCAAAGCCTCGTGCGCGATCTGAACCATCTCTATCAGGGCACGCCCGCGCTTTACGCCAAAGATTGCGAAGGCGACGGGTTCCAGTGGATCGAGGCCAACGATGCCGAGGCGTCGATCTATGCCTGGGTCCGGCGCGGCAAACCGGGCGATCCTGAGGTGGTCGTGGTCTGCAATTTCACGCCGGTGGAGCGCATGGCCTACAAACTCGGCTTCCCGATGGAAGGCCGCTGGCAGGAGGCGCTGAACTCGGATTCAGAGAACTACGGCGGCGGCGGGCGCGGCAATATGGGCGGGGTCACCGCCACGCGTGAGGATCAGGACTGGCAGGGCCAACCTGCCGCGGCCACGATTTGCGTGCCGCCGCTCTCGACATTGATTTTTATTAAGGATGGGGCGTGACCCGTCAGGGACACGTGAGAGGAGAAACAGATGCCACATACGCGCAATAGGCTCTCTGGTCGCACCGTCGCCTTCGTGCTCGCGGGCGGACGCGGCTCGCGGCTCAAGGAGTTGACCAACGAACGGGTGAAACCCGCCGTCTATTTCGGCGGCAAGAACCGGATCGTCGATTTCGCGCTCTCGAACGCGCTGAATTCCGGCATTCGCAAGATGGCGATCGCCACGCAGTATAAGGCGCATTCGCTCATTCGCCACATCCAGCGCGGCTGGACGTTCTTCCGCGCCGAGCGCAACGAATTTCTCGACATCCTGCCCGCGTCCCAACGTTACGAGGAAAGCACCTGGTATCGCGGCACGGCGGATGCGGTGGCGCAAAACATCGACATCATCGACAGTTACGACGTGGATTACATCCTGATCCTCGCGGGCGACCACATCTATAAAATGGATTATGAAATCATGATCCGCCAGCATGTGGACACCGGCGCGGATGTCACCGTCGGCTGCCTCACAGTGGACCGCAAAGAGGCCTCGGCCTTTGGCGTCATGGGCGTCGACGAGAAGGACCGTATCACGACGTTTCTGGAAAAACCCGCCGATCCACCCGCCATTCCGGGCGATGAGACGAAATCTCTGGCCTCGATGGGCATCTATGTCTTCAACTGGAAATTCCTGCGCGAACGCCTGCTCGAAGATATGGAAGACCCGCATTCAAGCCACGATTTCGGCAACGATCTGATCCCCGAACTGGTCTCGAAAGGCAAGGCGCAGGCACATCGTTTCACTGACAGTTGCGTGCGCCACCCGGATGCGCCCGCCTATTGGCGCGACGTGGGTACGATTGATGCCTATTGGAAGGCCAATATCGACCTGACCGATTTCACCCCGGAACTGGATATGTGGGACAAAGAGTGGCCGATCTGGACCTATTCGGAGAACACGCCGCCTGCGAAATTCATCCACGACCGGCCTGACCGCCGCGGCTCTGCGGTGAGTTCCATGGTCTCGGGCGGCTGCATCATCTCGGGGACGGAAATCCGCGAAAGCCTGTTGTTCACCCATGTGATGACCAATTCCTATTCTTCGCTGGAACGCGCTGTCGTCTTGCCAAAGGCCTATATTTCGCGGCATTGCCGGTTGAAAAACGTGGTCATTGATCGCGGCGTGCATGTGCCCGAGGGCCTCGTCGTAGGCGAGGACCCGGAGGTCGATGCCAAGTGGTTCCGCGTCTCGCCCGGTGGCGTGACGCTGATCACCCAAGAGATGATCGACGCGAGGGCCAGAGGATAATGGCGACCGAAGCGATGATCCGCGTTCTCTCTGTCACGTCCGAATGTGTGCCGCTGGTGAAAACCGGCGGCTTGGCCGATGTGGCGGGGGCTTTGCCCGGCGCTTTGGCGCCTCTGGGCGTCGAGATGCGCACGCTTTTGCCGGGCTACCGCACCGTTTTGGAGGCGCAGCCCGAGGCCGAAACCGTCTTCGAGGTCTGGGACCTCTTCGGCGGTTTTGCCCGCATCCGACGTGGCACGCTAGGCGATCAGGTGCTCTACATCTTGGATGCGCCGCATCTCTATGACCGCGACGGCTCGCTTTACATCGGTCCCGATGGGCACGACTGGGGCGACAATGCGCAACGCTTTGCCGCGCTCTCTCTGGCCGCCACGATGATCGCCGCGCATGGCATCGAAGACTGGGTCCCGCAGGCGATCCATATGCACGATTGGCAGGCGGGTCTGACGCCCATTTACCTGCGCGAACTGGGCGCCGCCGAGCGGGTCAAAACGCTGATGACCATCCACAACGTCGCCTTTCAGGGCTGTTTCGGCGCTGATATGATCGCGACGCTGGGCCTGCCGCCGCAGGGGTTCACCGAGGGCGGCTATGAATATTGGGGGCAAATCTCGACGCTGAAAGCCGGGATCATGACCTCGACCAAGGTGACGACCGTCTCGCCGACCTATGCGCGCGAGCTGATGGATGGGGCGTTCGGTCTGGGGATGGAGGGCGTTCTGGCTTCTCGTGGAGCGGATTTTTCCGGCATTCTCAACGGGATCGACCTCGATCTCTGGAAGCCCTCCTACAAATCGCCCAAGGGCAAGGACAAACACAAGGCCGCGCTGCGTGAGGAATTACACCTGCCGGACAGTGACGGTCCCCTGTGTGTGGTGATCTCGCGGCTGACTGGGCAAAAGGGCTTTGATCTCTTGCTTGAGGCGCTGCCGAGCCTGTTGGAGCAGGGCGGTCAACTGGCGCTTTTGGGCTCGGGCGAGCCGCATTTCGAGGCCGCATTTCGCAATGCCGCAGAGAAATATCCGGGCGTCGCCGTGCGCATCGGTTATGACGAAGCCTTCGCGCGCCGTCTCATCGAAGGCGGTGATGCGATCCTCGTGCCCTCGCGCTTTGAGCCCTGTGGTCTGACCCAGATGTACGGGTTGCGGTTCGGGACGATCCCGGTGGTGACGCTCACCGGCGGGCTGGCCGACACGGTGATCAACGCCAATCCTGCCGCGCTTTCGGCGGGCGTGGCAACCGGTCTGCAAGTCTATCCGCTGACCAAAGAGGCGCTTTCGATGGGGCTGACCCGGCTTTGCGATCTTTACCGCGACAAAGACGTCTGGTCGCAGATGATGAAAAACGCCATGGCGCAACCGGTCGGTTGGGACACCTCGGCCAAGGCCTATGCGGCGCTCTTCCAACAGATGGTTGAGAACGATAGCGAGGACGCCCGCGCATGAGTTCTTTGACGATCCTCGGCGGCCATGCCGCGCCTTTGGGTGCGACGTTTGATGGCGAGGGCGTCAATTTTGCGGTCTTCTCCGAACATGCCCACCGCATCACGCTTTGCCTCTTTTCGCCGGACGGGCGGGTGGAAACGCATCGCCTCGATCTGCCGGAACGTGATGGCGATGTCTGGCACGGCTATGTGCCGGGGTTGCGTCCCGGTCAGCTCTACGGGCTGCGCGCCGACGGGCCCTATGCGCCCTATGAGGGGCATCGGTTCAACTACAACAAGCTGTTGCTCGACCCCTACGCCAAACGGCTGACCCGGCATCTCGACTGGCATGACGCGGTGATGGGCTACAAGGTCGGGGACAAAGAGGTCGATCTGTCCTTCGATAAACGCGATTCCGCGCGTTACATGCCGCGCTGTGTGGTCGAGGATGTGCTCTTTGCCTGGGGTCGGGACAAGGCGCCGCGCACGTCGACCTCGAAATCGGTGATCTACGAGGCCCATGTCAAAGGCCTGACGCAGCTCCACCCGGATGTGCAGCACAAGGGCAAATTTCTGGGTCTCGCCTCTGATGCGATCCTCGATCATCTGGTGAAACTCGGCGTCACGGCGATCGAACTTTTGCCCGCGCAGGCCTTTTTGAATGACCGCTTTCTCGTCGAGAAGGGCCTCGTGAATTACTGGGGCTATCAAACGCTTGGCTTCTTCGCGCCCGATCCGCGCTACCTTGCTCACGACCAGATCGCCGAGTTCCAACACATGGTCGCGCGGCTGCATTCCGCGAATATCGAAGTGATCATGGATGTGGTCTACAACCACACGGGCGAGGGCAACGAATTAGGCCCGACTTTGTCGTTTCGCGGCCTCGACAACCGAAGCTATTACCGCCTCGCCGAAAATCCGCGCCATTACATCAATGACACCGGCACCGGCAACACGCTCAACATCGACCATCCGATGGTGCTGCGGATGGTGTTGGACAGCTTGCGGTATTGGGTCGAGGAAATGCATGTCGATGGCTTCCGTTTCGATCTTTGCACCACTTTGGGGCGCACACCGACCGGGTTTGACCGGGGCGCCAGTTTTTTCGATGCGATCCGTCAGGACCCGGTGCTGACCCGCGTGAAACTCATCGCCGAGCCTTGGGACATCGGCCCCGGTGGCTACCGGGTGGGGGGCTTTCCGCCGCCGTTTCTGGAATGGAACGACAAGTTTCGCGATGGTATCCGGCGGTTCTGGCGCGGGGACGCGGGGCATGTTGCAGTGCTGGCCGACCGCATCACCGGATCTGCGCTGCAATTCGACCATTCGGGGCGGCCCGCCACAAGTTCCGTCAATTTCGTCACCGCGCACGACGGGTTCACGCTCACGGATGTGGTCAGCTACACCCAGAAACACAATGAGGCCAATGGCGAGGGCAATCGCGACGGCCATGGTGACAACGCCTCGGACAATATGGGCGTCGAAGGCCCCACCGACGATCCCGCGATCCTTGCGGCCCGCGCGCAACGGCGGCGCAACCTCTTGGCGACCGTGATGTTTTCGCAAGGCACGCCGATGCTTTTGGCCGGTGACGAGTTGGGCAACAGCCAAAAGGGCAACAACAACGCCTATTGTCAGGACAATGAGATCGGCTGGATCGACTGGTCGCAATCCGATCCCGAATTCCTCGATTTCGTGCGCCGCCTGATCGCGTTCCGGCGTGAACACCCGATCCTGCGTCAAAAACGGTTCCTGCACGCCCGAGAACGTATCGTGGACGGTATCGAGGATCTGTTCTGGTGGCGGGCCAATGGCGCGCCGATGACGGATGCCGATTGGGCCTGGTCCGATCTGAAAACACTTTGCGTCGAAATGCGGATCGCCTCGGGCACGCCGGCCTATGCGCAGCGCGAAGAGGCTTTGTTCCTGATTTTCAACCGTGGCCCTGCGGTGCCTGTCCAGCTTCCGGCCTGCCCGGATGGGCGGCGCTGGCGGCTTTGGATCGACACAGCGCACCTGGAGATCGACGGCGAAGTGGTCGACGCGACGATACAGGCCGCCTGCGAGAGCACATTGGTTCTGGAACTGGAGGCCTATAATGACTGATCTGCGCCTCGAATTGGCCTATGCCCGTGGCATTCACGCCAATTATTACGACCAGATGGGGGTCTATCATGAGACCTCCGTGGAGACCGCGGTGGCGCTTCTGGGCGCGCTGGGGATCAAGGCCGACACGGAGGCCGAGGCCCGCGCGCATCTCGACGCGGGCGACGCTTGGCTGCCGTGGGACATCGTGTTCGAGGCGGGGACAAAGCCCTGGGTCGACATCGGTGAGGCCGCGTGGCGGCTCAGCTTTGAAGACGGCACAAAGACCGAGGGGCGGGGGGCTGGAAGCCTGCCGGTGGTGCCTTTGGGCATCCATCACCTCTTGGCCGATCTGCCGCATGGCACCCAGCGGATCACGCTTTTGGCCGCGCCTGCGACCATTCCCTTGCCGGAGCGCGCCTGGGGCATGACCGTGCCGCTTTATGCGCTTTCTCCCGAGGGCATCGGTTCCTATGACGACCTTCTGCCCTTGGTGCAGGGGCTTGGCGAAAGAGGCGGCAGTTTTCTGGGCATGAATCCGGTGCATGCGGGGTTTCCCGCCGATCCCGGCCTCTTTAGCCCCTATACGCCGTCGCATCGTCGCCGTCTCAATGTGCTGCATCTGAAGACCTCTGGCGGGGCGTCTGACCCTCTTGTCGACTATGAAAACGACGGCCCGGCGCGGCTCGGGGCGCTGCGCGAGGCGTTTGAAAAGGACAAGGCTTCCAAAGCGTTCACGGCCTATCTTGAGGCCGAGGGGCGGTCCTTGGAAACCTTTGCCCTGCATCAGGCGCTGTCGGATCGCTTCGGGCCATTCTGGTCGGGTTGGCCGGAGGCCTATCAGGACCCCGAAAGCGCGGAGTGCACCGCCGCGCGGGCCGAGTTGCAAGTCGAGATCGGCTTTCACAGCTGGCTGCAATGGCGGGCCGAGGCGGCCCTCACAGAGGCGCAGGCGCAGGCCAAAGCGGCGGGGATGACCCATGGGCTTTATGTCGATCTGGCGGTCGG
Organism: Celeribacter sp.; assembly: GCF_048270365.1. NCBI lineage: Bacteria > Pseudomonadati > Pseudomonadota > Alphaproteobacteria > Rhodobacterales > Roseobacteraceae > Celeribacter > Celeribacter sp. Next base: position 66,774 of record NZ_JBLWTA010000006.1, on the reverse strand, counting down.
CACCCATCCGCATGGCGCCGAAACCTGGGAAGATCGCGACAGCTTTGCCTTTGGGGCGTCCTTGGGCGCGCCGCCCGATGCGTTCTCATCCGAGGGGCAGAACTGGGGCCTCGCACCGTTCAATCCGATCACGCTTCGGGACAAGGCTTATGCGCCTTTGGCGGAAACCTTCGCGCGGCAACTGCGCGTTTCCGGCATGCTGCGGGTCGATCACATCCTTGGGTTTGAGCGCACTTTTTGGGTGCCGCAAAACGCGCCCGGCTCCTATGTGACCATGCCGCGGGATTCCATGCTCGCGGTTGCCCGGATCGAAGCGGCGCGTGGCAATGGCGGCGCGGGCGGGATCATCATTGGCGAGGATCTGGGCAATATCCCCGATGGCTTGCGCGATGCGCTGGCGGGGTCGGGGGTCTTGGGCTGTCGCGTGGCGATGTTTGAGCGCTGGCAATGGGACGACCCGGAATTCAAACCGCCGCAGGATTATGACGAGGCAGCGATTGCTTCGTTTTCGACCCATGATCTGCCGACCTGGATGGGCTGGCGTCAAGGCGCCGACATCACGGCGCGCGCCCGCATCGGCAGCCTCGACAATGCCCAGACCTCGCAAGATCAGGGTCACCGCGCCCGCGAGGTCGAGGCGCTTGATAGGCTTTTGCCCGAGGTGGGACTGAGCACCGGTCAGGATGCGCTGCATGGCTTTTTGGCCCGCACGCCCTCGCGCCTTGTCGCCGTGCAAGCCGAAGTGATTCTTGATATGGTGGATCAACAGAACCTGCCGGGGACCACCAGTGAATACCCAAATTGGCGGCTCAGGCTGCCGGGCGGCGCCAAGGCGCTGGCCAAACATAAGAAACTGGATCGCGTGGCCGAGATCATGCGCCAGAACGACCGATAAAAAGACCGAAGAGAGGAACAACACGCCATGACCCGCCAAGTGGTTGCCACGACCCCCATCGAAGGCCAGAAACCCGGCACCTCCGGGCTGCGCAAGAAAACGCCTGTCTTCATGCAGCCGCATTACCTCGAAAACTTCGTTCAGGCGATTTTCAACGGCACGGGCGGCGCAGAGGACAAGACCTATGTTTTGGGCGGGGACGGGCGCTATTTCAACGAACGCGCCGCTCAGGTGATCCTGCGCATGGCGGCGGCCAATGGCGCGAAAAAGGTCATCATCGGCCAGAATGCGCTTTTGTCCACGCCGGCGGCTTCGAACCTCATTCGCACGCGCGGCACGGACGGTGGCATCATCATGTCCGCCTCGCACAATCCGGGCGGCCCGACCGAAGATTTCGGCGTCAAGTTTAACACCGCGAACGGTGGCCCGGCGGCGGAGAATATCACCCAGCGTATTTTCGAAGAGACGCAGAGCCTGAGTGAATATGCGATCTGCGAGGCGCAGGATGTCGACTTGTCGAAACTGGGCGTGACGACGATCTTTGGCATGGAGGTTGAGGTGATCGACCCGGTCGCGGATTATCATCTGATGATGGAAGAAATCTTTGATTTCGAAGCGATCCGCGATCTGTTTGCCTCCGGCTTTACGCTTCGGTTCGATGCGATGCATGCGATCACCGGGCCTTATGCCAAAGCCATTCTCGAGGGCTCTTTGGGGGCGCCCGAGGGATCGGTCGTCAACGCCGTGCCTTTGCCGGATTTCGGCGGCGGACACCCGGACCCGAACCCGATCTGGGCCAAGGAGCTGATGGATCTGATGTTCTCGTCGGATGCGCCCGACTTTGGCGCGGCCTCGGACGGCGATGGAGATCGCAACATGATCGTCGGCCGCAACGCCTATGTCACGCCCTCGGACAGCCTCGCCGTTCTGGCCGCCAACGCCTCTCTGGTGCCTGGCTACAAGGACGGGCTTAAGGGCGTGGCGCGCTCCATGCCGACGTCCCGCGCGCTGGACCGTGTGGCCCATGCCGCTGGGATCGAATGCTATGAGACGCCGACGGGGTGGAAATTCTTCGGCAACCTTTTGGATGCGGGGCGCGCGACGCTTTGTGGTGAGGAAAGTGCGGGCACAGGCTCGGATCACGTGCGCGAAAAAGACGGGCTTTGGGCCGTGCTCTTTTGGCTCAACGTGCTGGCCGCGCGCGATCAAAGCGTGGCCGAGATCATGGCCGATCACTGGGCCAAATTCGGGCGCAACTACTATTCGCGCCATGATTACGAGGCGGTGGACAGCGATGCGGCCAATGGTTTGATGGACGCGCTGCGGACGCGTCTGCCGAACCTGCCGGGGCGGGTGATCGAGGGGATGACCATCGAGACCGCCGATGAGTTCGCCTATGACGATCCGGTCGATGGCTCGCGCTCCGAAGGCCAGGGCATTCGCATCCTCTTCACCGACGGCGGGCGCATCGTGTTCCGCCTGTCGGGCACGGGCACCGAGGGCGCGACGATCCGGGTCTATCTGGAGAGGGTCGAAACCAAGGCGGCGGCGTTGCAGGACAACCCGCAGAACGCGCTGTCGGGGATCATCTCGGCGGCGGATAAGCTGGCGGAAATTCGCAGCCGCACCGGGCGCAATGCGCCCGACGTCATAACATGAGCGCAACGCGCCCGACGTCATAACATGAGCGCAATGCATCGGATGTGATCACCTGATGTGAGCGACAGAGAAGGATTGAAGGCCGGGGATCGTCCCGGCCTTTTTTAATTTGCGAGGAAGGGAATGGGCAGGCCAAAGGTCTCGGCCAACAACACGAAGTTGAGGCCCAAAACCGCGCAGGCGCCCAAGACGGCCAGCACGCGCAACACCGGCCCGATCCGAAACGCGCCCATCACGTCGCGACGCGCCGAGAAATACAAGAGCGCCAGCATCGGCACGGGTAGGGCGATGGAGAGCACGACCTGCGACATCACCAAAGCTTCGGTGGCGTTCACCCCCATGGCGACCACGGCAAAGGCGGGGACCATGGTGATCAGACGTCGAAGCCAGATCGGGATGCGGATGTGCAGGAAGCCTTGCATGATCATCTGACCGGCCATGGTGCCCACCACCGACGAAGAAATGCCCGAAGCAATCAGCGAGGTCAGGAAAATCGCGGCGGCGGCGGCGCCCAAAAGCGGCGTGAGCGTATGGTAGGCGGTCTCGATCTCGGCCACCTCGGAATGGCCTTGGTGAAAGGCGCTGGCGGCCATCATCACCATGGCCATATTGACCATGCCAGCAACGGCAAGGGCCAGTACCACCTCAGTGTTGGAATAGCTCAACACGCGCCGCCGGTCATTGTCGTCCCGCATTACGGCGCGCGATTGCGTCAGGCCGGAGTGCAGGTAGATCGCGTGGGGCATCACGGTCGCACCGATGATGCCAACGGCGATGGTCAGCGCCGCCGCATCGGGCAGATTGGGCGTCACAAGACCGGTCGCCGTGGCGCCCCAATCGATGGGGGCGATGAGAATTTCGGCGAGATAACAGAGGCCAATGAGACCGACCATGGCGCCGATGATCAACTCCATCGGACGAAACCCGCGGCCCTCGAAAATCAGGATGCCATAGGTCACAATCGCGGTGATCCCCATGCCGATGATCAGCGGCAGGTTGAACAATAGCGCCAAACCAATCGCTCCCCCCAGAAATTCCGCGAGATCGGTGGCCATCGCGGCCACCTCGCTCACCGCCCACATCACCCAGACCAGAGGCCGGGGCAGGTGATCGCGGGACAGCTCGGCGAGGTTCTTGCCGGTGACGATGCCAAGCCGCGCAGAGAGCGCCTGAAACAGCATGGCGATGAGGTTGGCGAGGAGCACGATCCACAGAAGCGTATAGCCATACCCCGCGCCGGCCTGAATGTTCGTCGCGTAATTGCCGGGGTCCATATAGGCGACAGAGGCGATGATCGCAGGACCGGCAAAAAGCAGACGGCTGCGCCAGCCGTGGCGTTGTCCGGTGAGGACGGCGGTGATGCCGTTTTGGGTTCTGCGCGTCAGGTCTTGGCGGCTTGTGGGGTGCCGTGTGGAGTTTTGCATCGGACTCACATCTATTGCCTAATGGATGATATATAGCCTATGCTATATTAAAATCAATCGAAGTTTTCGCAAGTGCAGCAAAAGGGGAGAGGCGATGACAGACATGGATCAGGCGGATCGCTTTGCCCGCGCGCGGGAGGCGCAATCCGTGGCCCTCATCGAGGATTACGTCGAGATGATCGGCGATCTGATCGCGGAGCTGGGCGAGGCGCGGGTGGCGGACATCGCCGAACGCATGGGCGTGGCGCAACCGACCGCGACCAAGGCGATTGCGCGGCTCAAACGCGACGGCTTTGCCACCGCGCGGCCTTACCGCGGCGTCTTCCTGACCGAAGAGGGCGCAGAGCTGGCCGACCGGGTGCGGACGCGGCACCGCACCGTGGTGGCGCTTTTGAGGGCGGTGGGCGTGCCCGAGGACGTGGCGGAGCTTGATGCCGAAGGGATCGAACATCACGTCTCGGAACAATCGCTCAAAGCCTTTGAGCGGTTTTTGAAACGCCAATAAGCACAGGATCAGAAACGAAAAAGGCCGGGCATTGTGCCCGGCCTTTTGTTGTTTTGTGGTGCGGATCAGGCCAGTTTCTTTTTGCTGCCGAAGATCTTGGTGATGATCACAAAGAACAGCGGCACGAAAAGGATGCCCAGAACCGTGCCGGTGATGGTGCCGCCGAGCACGGCTGCGCCCACGGCCATCCGGCCACCGGCGCCTGCGCCCGTGGACAGAACCAGCGGCACAACGCCCAAGGAGAAGGCCATGGAGGTCATGACGATCGGGCGGAAACGCTGTTTCGCGGCGGTCAGCACAGACTCAAGTAGATCATGCCCGGCCTCAACCTGTTCTTTTGCGAACTCGACGATCAGAATGGCGTTCTTGCCGGTCAGACCGATCACGGTCAAAAGACCCACTTGGAAGAACACACCGTTCTGGAAGCCGAAATGCCAGGCGGTGAAGAGCGTGCCCAAGATCCCCACCGGCATGGCGAGCATGACGGAGAAGGGGATCGCCCAGCTTTCATAAAGCGCCGCGAGACAGAAGAAGATCGCAGCCAGTGAGAGCATGTAGAGCATTGGCGCCTGCGAGCCGGATTCACGTTCCTCGAGCGACAGGCCGGTCCAGGCGACCGAAAAGTTGCCGGGGATTTGCGCCACGAGGCTCTCGATTTCGGCCATGGCTTCGCCGGTGGAGACGCCCGGGGCAGGGGAGCCCTGAATCTGCATCGACGGCGTGCCGTTGTAGCGGTTCAGACCCTGCGGACCGTAGATCCAGCGCTCGGAGGTGAAGTTCGAGAACGGCACCAACTCGCCGGAGCTGTTGCGGACCCGCCATTTCTGCAAGTCACTCGGGGTCGCCCGGGACTCGGCCTCACCCTGCACATAGACGCGCTTGGTGCGGCCCTGGTCGTTGAAGTCGTTGACGTAGGAGCCAGCCATCGCGATCGACAAGGTGTTGCCGACCTCGGAGGGATCAACCCCCATGGCACCTGCCGCACGCCAGTCGATGTCCAGTTTGAACTGGGTCGCATCCTCAAGACCCGAGGGGCGCACAGAGGCGATCAGCGGGCTTTGTGTGGCCATGCCCAAAAGCTGGTTGCGGGCGTCCAAAAGCTGTTCGTGGCTCTGACCGGCCGGGGCCTGAAGATAGAAGTCAAAGCCCGAGACGTTGCCCAGTTCGATCACCGCAGGCGGCACGATGGGGAAGGCCATGGCTTCTTGGATGCCCATCATCGCCGGGAAGGCACGACCCGCCATGGCTTGCACGGATTGCTGCGCTTCGGGGCGTTCCTCCCAGTCCTTGAGACGCACAAAGGCGAGGCCGTTGTTTTGTCCCACACCGGCGAAGGAGAAGCCGACGACGGAGAAGACCGAGTCCACATTGTCGCTCTCGGCGGAGAGGAAATAGTCGCGGAGCTGATCGGTGGCGGCCTGAGTGTTCTCTGCGGTCGAGCCCGACGGGCCCTGCACGAGCGTCATCATGATGCCCTGATCCTCATCGGGCAAAAAGCCCGTGGGGGTCTGCATGAACAGCCAGACGATGCCACCGCCCATGAGGGCATAGACCGCCACCATGCGCAGCGGACGGCGGATGATGTAGCCGACCGTACCGCCGTAGCCGCCGGAGAGCTTGTCGAAGGCCTTGTTGAACCAGCCGAACGGGCCGCGCGCCGTGTGATGCACGTCCTTGCCGCGCAGAAGCGTCGCACAGAGCGCGGGCGTCAGCGTCAAGGCCACCAGCACGGAGAGCATCATCGCGGAGACGATGGTGATCGAGAACTGGCGATAGATCACGCCGGTGGAGCCGCCGAAGAAGGCCATGGGCACGAACACGGCGGAAAGCACAAGTGCGATGCCGACCAATGCGCCGGTGATCTGGCCCATGGATTTCTTGGTCGCTTCACGGGGCCCGAGGCCCTCTTCTTCCATGATGCGTTCGACGTTTTCCACCACCACGATGGCGTCATCGACCAACAGACCGATGGCCAGCACCATGGCGAGCATCGTAAGGACGTTGATCGAGAACCCGAAGGCCGAGAGGATCGCGAAGGTGCCGAGGATCACGACCGGCACGGCGAGCGTCGGAATGAGCGTCGCGCGCAGGTTTTGCAGGAACAGAAGCATCACGAAGAACACCAGGATGATGGCTTCGATCAGGGTTTTCTGCACCTCGTGAATCGAGATCTCGATGAAGGGTGTGGTGTCGTAAGGGATCACATAGGTCATGCCCTCGGGGAAATATTCGGCATATTCCTCGACCATCTCGCGCACACGGTGTGAAGTGTCGAGCGCGTTGGCGCCCGGTGCCAGCTGGATCGCCATGCCGGAGGCCGGTTTGCCGTTATATTCCGCGATGGTCATGTAGTTCTCCGCGCCGACTTCGACACGGGCCACATCTTCGAGCAGCACAAGCCCGCCGCCCTGTTCCGAGCGCAGGATGATGTTGCGGAAATCTTCCGGGGTCTCCAAGAGGGACTGCGCCGTGATCGTGGCGGTAAAGGCCTGACCGTCAGGCGACGGCATGGAGCCGAAAGAGCCAGCGGAAATCTGTGCGTTATAGCCGGAGATTGCACCGGTCACATCCGTCGGCGTCATGTCAAACGCGGCAAGTTTCGACGGATCGAGCCAGATGCGCATGGCGTATTTCGCGCCAAACACCTGTGTGCCACCCACGCCTTCGATCCGGCTGAAGGCATCCACGAGGTTGGAGTTCAGATAGTCCGAGAGGTCGGACTGATCCATGCTGCCGTCCTCGGAAATCACCCCGATCACCATGAGGAAGCCGGCGGAGGATTTCTGCACCGTCACACCCTGACGTTGCACCGCATCGGGCAGCAAAGCTGTGGCCTGTGACAGTTTGTTCTGCACCTGCACCTGCGCGATGTCCGGGTCGGTGCCGGTCTCAAAGGTCAGCGTGATCGAGGCCGAGCCAGAGGAGGTCGAGCTGGAGGACATGTAGCGCATGCCATCGAGACCCGTCATCTGTTGTTCGATGATTTGGGTCACGGTGTTCGCCACGGTTTCCGCCGACGCCCCCGGATAGGTGGCGTTGACGGACACGGAGGGCGGTGCGATCTGCGGATATTGCGCCACGGGCAGGGTGAAGATCGACAAGACGCCGATCCCCATGATCAAGATAGAAATCACCCAGGCAAAGACCGGGCGGTCGATGAAAAAACGAGCCATATTATCAGGTCCTTATCGGGTTATTCGCTGGCTTCGGGCGCGTCGGCGGCATCCATGGCTGCCTCGGGTGCGACCGGCGCGTCAGCGCTTTGTTCTTGCGGGGCTACGGTGGCGCCCGGAGCGGCTTTTTGCAGACCGGTCACAATGACCCGGTCTCCTGCGCTGACACCGCCGGTGACAACCCAATTCGCGCCTTGGTCGTTTTCCACATCCAGAATGCGTTGTTCGACCACATTCTCGGCATTCACCACCAAAGCCATCGGACGGCCGCGGCGATCGCGGCTGACGGCTTCTTGTGGCACCAGCACGGCATTGGGCACAACGCCCTGCGGCATCTCGACCTGCACATACATGCCCGGCAACAGGAAATGCTCCGGGTTCGGGAAGGACAGGCGCAACACGGTCGTGCCGGTGTCCTCGTTGACATAGGGTTCGGCGGCGGAAAGTTCGCCGCTGTATTCATAGGTCTCCCCATCGGACAGAGTCAGGGAAACGCTTTGGTCATATTCTTCGACCGTATCAATGTCAGAGCCGCTCCGGCGCCAACGCAGAATGTCTGCGGCCGCTTGGGTCACGTCCACATAGATCGGGTCGAGCGCCCGGATCGTCGTCAGGGCACTGGCCTGACCGGCGGTCACCAGCGCGCCCTGTGTGATTTCACTAAAGCCGGTGACGCCAGAGATCGGCGCGCGAATTTGCGTGCGGTCCAGATCGATCTCAGCGGACAGAAGATTGGCTTCGGCCACTTTCACGGCGGCTGCGGCGGAATCGCGGGCGGCGATGGCGCTGTCGAGGTTCTGCTGTGCGACCACGTTGCGGGTGCGCAGCTCTTCTTGACGGTTGTATTCGATCTCCGCCGATTTCAGCGCCGCTTTCGCCTGTGCGAGGCTGGCCTCTGCGACGGCTTTTTGTGCCTCATAGGTGGCCGCATCGATTTGATAGAGCGGATCGCCCTCGGAAACCGTGCTGCCCTCGCGGAACAGGCGCGACTGGATGATGCCGCTGACCTGCGGGCGCACTTCGGCCTCAGACGAGGCCGCAACACGGCCCGGCAGCGGTGCCGACAGTGTCACATCCTTGGCCTCCAGCGTGACGACGGTCACGGGGCTCGGCGGGGGCGCGTCCTGAGCCAGCGCCGGGGCGGCCAGTGCGAGCACCTGCGTGAGGGCGAGAGCGGGCAGGGCCCGGCGCAAAGAGGGTGAAAAACGGCTGTGCATGAGGGTCTCCGACGAAAACAGCCCGGTCTTTGATGGACCGGGGGAAGGGATGCGGGCGCAGGGGCCAGCGAATTCTATGACATTTTTGTATGTCAAACGTGCGTCACATGTGATTTTACGAGTTGTGCTTGAATTTCGATTAAAGAAACCCGATAGTTTTGTAAAGCGGTGCCATAGCTTGTCGCTGTGCGCCACCGCTCAATAGGGTGTGGGGTGCTGCAGATGACAAAAAAACAGGCAACTGAGAGCTTTTGCGGTGGTGGCCCCGCCGCGCGGCGTCGTGGGCGTCCGGTGCAAATGGATATGGCGGCGCGCGAGGAGCGTATTCTCGAAGCCGCCAGCTCGTTGTTGACCGAAGGTGGGTTCGATCATGTCACCATGGCGGCCATTGCTCGTCGTGCGGGCATGTCGAAGCGCACGCTTTATGAACATTTCGAAAGCCACGAAGCCCTGTTGGGAAGTGTCATTTCGCGCATGGGGGAGCGGATTTTTCGCCCGCTCCGCACCGAGGATGAGGGGCGTTCGCTGACGGAGCGGTTGCAGATTTTGCTGACCCTGAACAAGCCGCCGGGGGCCGAGAACAGCAAGCTGGAATTCCTTCGCACCCTGATTGCGCGGGCGCAGACCTATCCGACGCTGTCGCGGCAATTGCTTGAGAACGGGCGAGGGCGGTTGATCGGCCATGTCTCCGAAGAGCTGGCCCGCGCAAGCAAGGCTGGCGAGATCGAACTTGCCCCCGACTCTGCCGCGCTTGCTGCGGAAATGTTGGTCAATTTGACCTTCGAGGACCCGGTGCCGCGGCTGTTGCTGTGCGTCGAGTGCGATCCCTCGCCGGAAGAAATGGCGCAGCGCCGCGATCTAGCGATTTCGCTGTTTCTCCACGGCTGCGGTGCGAAAAACTTGGGCGTCTCTGACTGAAAATGAGGCAGGCGGGGCTACGTGTCGGCCCATCTGTCGAAATCGCGGGCCTTTGCCGTCTCGCGCGGTAAGGTCTCGTGACGGACGACAGAGACGAGACACGACATGAGCGCCTATTCCTGCACGCTTGGCGGCGAAAACTTTCGGTTCAAAACCCTCGCGGAGGTCATGGCCAAGGCCACGCCCGCGCGGTCTGGCGATGCTTTGGCCGGGCTGATTGCCGAGAGTGATGTGGCGCGTGTGGCGGCGCAAATGATGCTGGCCGATCTGCCTTTGAAAGCCTTCCTCGCAGAGCTGTTGATCCCCTATGAAGATGACGAGGTCACGCGTCTGATTGTCGACAGTCACGACGCCGAAGCCTTTGCAATCGTGTCACATATGACCGTCGGCCAGTTCCGCGATTGGCTGCTCTCAGATGCCGCCACGCCTGCCGCACTTAAGGCGCTCGCCCCGGGGCTGATGCCCGAAATGGCCGCCGCCGTGTCAAAACTCATGCGCAACCGTGACCTCATTGCTGTGGCGCGCAAAATTACCGTCGTGACCGCCTTTCGCAGCACGCTGGGCCTTGAAGGTCGTATCGGCTCGCGCCTGCAACCGAACCACCCGGCGGATGACCTGAAAGGTATCGTTGCCTCGACGCTCGACGGGCTGTCCTATGCGGTGGGGGATGCGGTGATCGGCATCAACCCGGCGACCGACAATATCCCGACCGCGATGACGTTGTTGTCGATGCTCGATGACCTGCGCCGCCGATACGACATTCCCACGCAAAGCTGCGTGCTGACCCATGTCACCAACTCCATCGCGATCATCGAACGCGGTGCGCCTTTGGATTTGGTGTTCCAATCCGTCGCGGGCACTGAGGCCGCGAATGAGGGGTTTGGCGTGACGCTTGCGATGCTGAAAGAGGCCCATGAGGCGGCATTGTCTCTGAACCGGGGCACGGTCGGCCAGAACGTGATGTATTTCGAAACCGGGCAGGGCAGTGCCTTGTCTGCCGAAGCGCATCATGGCATCGACCAACAGACGCTGGAGGCGCGCGCCTATGCCGTCTGTCGCGCCTATGATCCGTTGATCGTCAACACGGTGGTGGGTTTCATCGGGCCTGAGTACCTCTATGACGGCAAGGAGATCATCCGCGCCGGTCTCGAAGATGTGTTTTGCGGCAAACTTCTCGGACTGCCGATGGGGTGCGACGTCTGTTATACGAACCACGCCGAGGCCGATCAGAACGACATGGACGTCTTGATGACGCTCTTGGCCAACGCCCGCGCGCAATTCCTGATCGGGGTGCCGGGCGCCGATGACATCATGCTGAATTACCAGAGCCTGTCTTTTCACGACATCGCCTATCTGCGTAACTCTTTGGGCCTTAAAGCGGCGCCGGAGTTTGAGGCCTGGTTGGAGGCGATGGGATTAATATCTGACTCAGGTCAGTTAATGGAAAATACCCTCGCCACCGCCCGACTTTTGGAGGCGGCGCAATGAGTGATGTCGTCAAAGACAAATGGGCCAAGCTCCGCGCCGCTACGCCCGCGCGGATCGGTTTGGGACGCTCTGGGGCCGGGCTGCCGACCGGGGCCAATCTCGAGTTCCAATTCGCCCATGCCCGTGCCCGTGATGCGGTGCATTCGGCATTGGATGTGGCGACTCTGGAGGCGGAGCTTGCACCCTTCGAGGTGATCCGCGTCACCTCCGCAGCGATGGATCGTGCGAGTTACCTGCGCCGCCCGGACCTTGGTCGCAAACTCGGTGTGGCTGAGGCGGAGAAACTCAACGCCAGACCGCCCTGCGACGTGGCCTTCGTCATTGCCGACGGCCTCTCCTCGGCGGCGGTACAGGCCCATGCCGCGGCTGTCGTGCATGCCGCCAGCGCCAAACTCGACGGCCTCACCCTTGGCCCCGTCACGATTGTCACCCAAGCCCGTGTCGCCATCGGGGACGAGATCGGCGCAGCTTTGGGCGCGCGTCTCGTGGTGCTTCTGGTCGGCGAACGTCCCGGCCTCACGGTGGCCGACAGCCTCGGCGCTTATCTGACCTACGGCCCGAAACCCGGCACAAAAGACAGCCAGCGCAACTGCCTGTCGAACATTCACGGCAAAGGCGGCATGAGCTATGATCAAGCCGCCGCTAAGATCGCATGGCTCACCCGCGCAGCACTTGAGCGCGGGCTGACCGGCACCGGTCTTAAGGAAGAAAGTGGGTTGCTTGAAACAGAAAATGCCCCGCTGATCGACGGGGCATAATCCATATTTATCAACCTATTGCGCGAGTGTCTTGCATCGCCGCCGCAACGGTCGTCAGACCATTGTCCACCGCGTCCAGAATGCGGTCGATGTCATCGGCTTTCGAGATCAAGGCCGGCGAGAAGCACAGCGTGTTGTTGAAGCCCGGCACAGACCGGTTGGTCGCGCCGATGATCACGCCCTGCTTGTCGCATTCGGCCACGACCGCCTGCACCAGCTTTTCATTGAGCGGCTCTTTCGTCTCGCGATCCGCCACCAGTTCGGCGCCGCAGAACAGGCCAAGGCCGCGGGTGTTGCCGATGAGCGCATGTTTGTCCATCAGCGCGTCGAGCCCGTCCATCATGCGCTGGCCCATCACCTTGGTGTTGTCCAAAAGGCCCTCTTCCTCGATGATCGCCACGTTCTCGATCGCCGCCGCAGGCCCGCCGGTGCAGCCGCCAAAAGTCGAGATGTCGCGGAAATAATTCAGCGGGTCGTCGGCGTTGTCTTTGAACATGCCGAACACCTCGTCGGTGGTCAGCATCACGGCGATGGCGGCATAGCCGGAGGCGACGCCTTTCGCGGTGGTCACGAAATCCGGTTTGATGCCGTAGTTCTGATAGCCGAACCACTCGCCCGTGCGCCCCATGCCACAGACAACCTCGTCGATGTGCAAGAGGATGTCGTATTTTGTGCAGATCTCCTGCACCTTCTCCCAGTAACCTTGCGGGGGCACGATCACGCCACCACCCGCCGTCACCGGCTCAAGGCAAAGCGCCCCCACGGTGTCCGGGCCTTCGCGCAGGATCACCTCTTCGATGGCCTCAGCGGCGCGTTCGCCATAATTCTCGACGTCCCACTGTTTGCGGTACTCAAGGCAATGCGGCACCTCGACGAAATCCGGCACGAAGGGGCCGTAATGCGTGGCGCGTTGTTGCTGGCCGCAAGCGGACAGAGTGGCCACGGTGGTGCCGTGGTAATCGCGGTCGCGGTAGAGGATTTTCGATTTCTTGCCGCCATAGCGCTGCGCAGAAATCTGACGCACCATTTTGAAAGCCTTTTCATTGGCTTCCGAGCCGGAATTGCAGTAATACATACGCGAAAGACCCGGCGTTTTCGCGGTCAGAATCTCGGCAAATTTCGCACCGGGAACAGAGCCCGCTGAGCCTGCGAAATAGTTCATCTTGATCAGCTGATCGCGCACCGCATTGGCGATCCGTTCGCGGCCATAGCCGACATTCACCGTCCAGACACCGCCGGAAACCGCATCCAGAAATTCGCGCCCGTTCTGGTCCCAAACGGACATGCCCTTGCCCTCGACAATGATCCGCGGATCACGGCTGTCCAACAGCTGGTGCTGGAACATATGGTGCCAGACGTGGGCGCGGTCGGCCTCGACGATGGCGGAGAGATCATTGTCATGCATTGGGGGAACTCCATTCTTGACCTGACAAAGCAGGCGTGCGCGAGCGGTCATAATCTCAGTCAAAAGCAATTATAAGGGCAGATCAATGGCAGTGACTATCTGGACTCATTTTTTCCATTCACTGGCACCTTTGCCGTCGCCGTTTTTGCGGCGAGGAAAGGGGTATGACATATAATTTCACCCCTCCCGCCGACGCCGTGGCCGCAATTGCCGCCTATCGCAACCTCAACCTCGTGGGCGGCGCGCGGGTCTCCGTGGATCGGGGCCTCGACGTGTTGAACCCGGCGACGGGCGCGGTTTTGGGCCAGGCGGCGGCTTCCGGTGTAGCGGAGACCGAGGCGGCGGTTGCGGCGGCGAAAGCGGCCGGTCCGGGCTGGGCCGCAACGCCCGCGCGCGAACGCGGCAAGGCGGTGGCCGCCGGTGGACGGGCACTCTTGGAGCATTTCGAGATTGTGGCGCAGGTTCTTGCCCGTGAGACAGGAAAAGCGATCCGCACGGAATGCAGGGGCGAGGTGAAGACCGCCGCAGATATCCTTGAATTCTATGGCGGATTAGGCTCCGAGCTCAAGGGCGAAACCATCCCCTTCAACCCGCGCATGCTGACCATGACCACCTGTGAACCTCTGGGCGTGGTCGCGGCCATCGTGCCGTGGAACGTGCCCTTGGTGTTGATGATGCTGAAGATCGCACCTGCGCTGGTGGCGGGCAATACGGTGGTGGTGAAGGCGTCTGAGGAGGCACCTTTCGCCACATTTCTGGCCGCCGAGATCCTCATGCAATTCCTGCCTGACGGCGTTTTGAATGTGATCAACGGCACCGGCGCAGAGTGCGGCGCAGCGCTGAGCGCACATGCGGATGTCGCCAAAATCACCTTCACCGGCTCGGAGGCCGTGGGCGAAACCGTCTACAAAGCGGGGGCCGCGCGCATCGTGCCGGTGTCTTTGGAATTGGGCGGAAAATCTCCGATGATCGTTTGCGACGACGCCCATCTGGACAAGGCGGTGGCGGGGGCCATTTCGGGCATGCGCTTCACGCGGCAGGGGCAAAGCTGTACGGCGTCCTCGCGCATCTATGTACATGAGAGTCTCTATGAGGACTTCCTCGCGGCTTTGGTCAAAGAACTGAATACCCTCAAAATCGGCGATCCGCTGGATGAGGCGACCGACATCGGGACGATCATCAACGCCAAACAGGCCGCCATTGTCGCAGGCTATGTGGCGCAAGCCGCGGGCACAGAGGGCGCGCGTGTGATCCGCTGCGGCACGCTGCCCGAAGGCGCCGATCTGACCCCCGACCTCTTTGCCCTGCCGACACTTTTGCTCGATTTGCCCGAGGATCATCCTTGCGTACAGAACGAGATTTTCGGCCCTGTCGCGGTCATTCAAAAATGGTCCGACTATGAGGATGTGATCGCGAAAGCCAACGACAGCCGCTATGGGCTTGCCGCGACTGTGTGGACCCAAAACCTGTCGCGCGCTTTGGATGCCACGTCGCGGCTCAACGCGGGCTATGTGCAGGTGAACCAGAACCTGACAATTCAGCCCAACGTCTCCTATGGTGGATTTGGGCGGTCTGGTTTGGGCAAGGAGGCGTCGCTGGAGGCGATGCTGGCGCATTTCACGCGCTCGAAGACGATTGTCATTGCAATGGATTAAAATTCACGCGGGATCTAGGCGCTCTGCGCCGCCGCGTGATCGCCTCACTAAGATGCCAGCCCCTCAATCACGCCCCGCAACTCCGCAATCCCCGGCGCGATCTTGTCAAAGTCAATCGCGCCGAAACCGAGCCGCAGCCGGTTGCGCGGTGCATCTGCCCGCAGGTAATGCGGCGTGCCGTCCTCGACCAGAACGCCGCGCGCCTCGGCCTGTTCCTTGACCAATCCCGCCTCGACGCCTTCGGGCAGGGTGATCCAGACGCCCGAGCCGCCGGTGGTCATGGTCACCTCGCAACCGGGCAATTGCCGGTCGATCTCGCGCAGCATTTCGCGCCATTTCTCGGCCATCCCGCGCCGATGCCGTCGGATGTGGGCGTCGTAATGGCCCTCCGAGAGAAACAGCGCCATGGCGCGTTGTGCCAGAGCCGAAGGGTGGCGATACATCAGCCGACGCAGGTGACGCAGCTCGCGGATCACCTCGCGGTCGGCGGCAATGAACCCCAGTCGGATGCCGGGAAACAGCGGTTTCGTCAGCGAGCCGATATGGATCACCCGCCCCGTGGCATCGAGCGCCTTGAGCGTCGGGTGCTGGGCGCCGACAAAGTTTAGCTCATGCTCGTAATCGTCCTCAATGATGAGGAAATCCTGTGCGGCGGCGGCCTCCAGAATGGCCAGGCGGCGTTCCATCGGCATGGTGATATTGGTCGGGCTCTGGTGCCCCGGCGTCAGGTATACCATATCCGCCTCGGCCAAGTCCGGGCCGGGTTTCAAGCCCTTGCGATCCACCGGGACGGGCACGACGCGGGCGCCTTGGGCGGCAAAGATGTTGCGCGCATCGACATAGCCGGGGTCCTCGATGACAATGCTGCGCCCGGGCGCCAGAAACAGGTTGGCGACCATCCAGATCGCGTTTTGCGCGCCCACGGTGATCAGCAATTCATCGGGTTCGGCGCGAAAGCCGCGCTGGGGCAGGATGCGGCGCGAAATCTGGTCGAGCAAAAGCGGATCGTCGGCGTCGACCCGGTCGTCTGCCCAGGTGCCGACATGGCGCGTCGTGCCCGCCCGGCGCAGGCAATCGCGCCAACGCGCGACAGAGACCTCGTCGCGTCCGACCTGACCATAGAGAAACGGGTAGGGGAAGTGTCGCCAGTCTTTGCGCTTGTCGATGTTCATCTGGTCGGAAAACCGGCGCGGCAGAAAGCGGTTGAAATCGGGGGGCGTGCCGCCAGAACTTTGACGGCGCGGGGGCGCGACGTTGAGTTTTTCGCGGACGAAATTCTCGTCGATAAAATAGCCGCGCCGGGGTTTTGCGGTGATGAACCCGTCCTGATGCAGCCGGTCGTAGACAATCGAGATCGTGTTGCGCGAGACCTTGAGGGTCTTGGCAAATTCGCGCGATGAGGGAAGTGGATCGACAGGCGAGAGCGCGCCGTCGAGAATGGCCTGAATGAGGCGCTCCTGAATCTGATGCTGAAGCGAGGCGCTTTGGTCAAAGCCCTGTTCAAAATAGCGGTCCAGCATCCTCTGTCTCTTTCGCTCAGGGGCCTCCGGCCCGTTTCGCTCCTGCCAGTGTGGCGGGCGCTCTCCTTGCGTCAACGCCACTCTATTGTGCAGCGTGGTGCCGTCCAGAGGGGAAAGCGCCTCTGGTCCTATAGTTTGCCCCTTCTGGCTCTAAATTGAGCAGAAGCGGCCCTCCTAGGCTTTTGCCAGAGCGGTCTCTGATCCGTTTCGGGCCAGAAGACCGCCGCATAACAAAAAGTTCACGGCAAAACGTTCACGGGGAGTGACATGACGACATTCAAAACCAACAGCCGCACCAAAACCGGTCTCAAGCGCCGCAGCTTTCTCAAAGGCACCGCTACCCTCATGGGCGGCCTCGCGGCGCCCGCCATCGTGAGCCGGTCTGCACTTGCGTCTTCGGGCGAGATCAACGTGATGATGTGGTCCGATTACCTGCCGGAAAGCTTCGTGACGGCGTTCGAGGGCTCGACCGGCATCAAGCTGAACTTCACCGGCATTGGTTCCAACGAGGAGATCATCAACAAACTCAAAGCCACGGGAGGCGAAGGATTCGACATCGTCTCACCGACCGTCAACCGCAACCTTTTGTGGGCGGAGCTGGGCCTGTTGCAGCCCTTCGACATGACGAAAATCGCCATTGAAAAGGTCAACCCGGCGATGGCTCTGGGCGAAAAACACTGGAACTTCGGCGATGAAGGCACGTTTTGGGTGCCGCATATCTGGGGCACGGAAGGCGTCGCGTGGCGCACCGATATGTTCACACCTGCGGGCGAGTTCCCGTCCTATTACGACATCTGGGACGACGCCAACGCGGGCAAAACCATGGGGCGCGGCCATTCTATGTTGTTGGGCCTTGGCCTTGGCATGGAACGCCTCGGGATGATGGAGCCGGGCTCGATGTGGGCGGCCTATGAGACGCCCGAGAAGATGACCGAGGTCTGGACCATTTTGATCGAGCACGCGATTGAAAAGAAAGGCAATATCAAGCTGATCTGGAACGATGCCGACACTCAGAAGAACGGTCTTTTGAACGAGGGCGTCATCGTCGGCCAGACTTGGGACGGTCCGCCGATCGCGCTGAAAAACGAAGGCGAGCCGGTGATGTACCGTGCGCCGGTCGAGGGCGCGATGGCTTGGGTCGATGGCATGGCGATGCCGACGGGGGCGACCAATATCGAACAGGCCTATGCCTTCATCGAGGCCTGCTACAACCCCGAATGGGCCGGTGAGGCGATCAAGACTCATGGCTACAACTCGCCCGTACTGGGTGCGGATGCCTTTGGCGGTGAGATCTATGCCAAAAACTTCGCCGACGCCTATCCGGGTGAGGCTTTGGGCAACCTCAACGCCTGGCCGGCAGAGGCGCCGTGGTATTCGGAAATGCGCACCGAATTCACCAATAAATTCCTCTCCGCGTAACTCCACGATCAGGCCCCGTGCGGACATGCGCGGGGCCTTTTCACCTTCAATTCATAAGAGAGGCAACATGCCCGACCAGACCTCCGACCAGACCCCAGACCGTTCCGTCCTCCTCGATCACGTTTCCATCCGCTTTGGCAATTTCACCGCCGTCGACAATGCCAATCTGAAAATCAATTCCGGCGAATTCTTTTCCTTTCTCGGGCCTTCGGGGTGCGGCAAAACCACGATGCTGCGCTGTATTTCCGGCTTTTCCGAGCCGACCGAGGGCAAGGTTTTGATCGGGGGCAAGGATATGGCAGGCGTGGGGCCGAACAAACGTCCGACCGCGTTGATTTTCCAACATCTGGCGCTGTTTCCATTGATGACTGTGGCGGAGAATATCGCTTTTCCGTTGGAAGTGCGGGGCGTCTCCAAGAAAGAGCGGCGCAAAAAGGCGGACGAATTGTTGGACATGATCGCCCTGCCGGGGATCGGGGACAAGAAGGTCTCGGAACTCTCCGGTGGCCAGAAGCAGCGCGTGGCGATTGCCCGCGCGCTGGCCGTTGAGCCGGATATTTTGCTCTTGGACGAGCCTTTGTCGGCGCTCGATCTCAAACTGCGCCAGCACATGCGCACGGAGCTGCGCGCCATTCAAAAGCAGGTTGGAGTGACCTTCATCTACATCACCCACGACCAAGGCGAGGCTTTGACCATGTCCGACCGTGTCGCCGTGATGAGCCGGGGGGTGATCGAACAGGTGGGCGAGCCGGACCGCATCTATAATCGGCCTCGCTCTGCTTTTGTGGCCTCTTTCGTAGGCGAAAACAACGTGTTGCAGGGCGTCATTAAGGGGCAGTCGGGCGAGACCGCCGCGCTTGAGACCCCGATGGGCACCTTTGAGGCGCGCGTCGGCGGTGGGCGCAAATACAAAGCGGGTGACGAGGCGCTTTTGTTTGTGCGCCCCGAGCAGATGATCCCCGGCGCGACAGAGAACGCCTTTCACGCCACGCTCACGCGGCAGGAATTCGAAGGTGCGACCAACCACATCTTCGCAAAAGCAAGCGATACCGAATTGCGCATCTCTATGGTCAACGCAGGTCTCGCAGGCAGCTTGCCGGGGCAGGGCGAAAGCCTGTCTCTGGGCTTCGCGCCGATGAACGGCACCATCCTTCCCGTCGGGCATATCGCGAGTGAATCATGAAACAGGTCAAACTCGCCTACACCACCTTGCTCGCCAAACACGGCATGGGCGCGGCGCTTTTTATCGCCATCGCGGTGACGCTTTGGGTTGTCGTCTTCATCACCCTGCCGCAGCTGTCGATGCTGGATTATTCCTTCCGCTTCAACCTGCCGGTCGATCAGCTCGGCACAGAGGCGGATCACTACACGCTGGAGCAATATCGCAGCTTTTTCTTCAACAGTGACGGTTCGATCAACACGCTCGACATCACGATCCTGATCCGCACGCTCATTGCGGCGCTGATCGTGACGATGATTGATGTGATCATCTGCTATCCCATCGCCTATATCCTCGCGCATGGCGCCAAAGGTGTGGCCGCGCGGCTCATGGTGATCGGGCTGATCATTCCCTATTGGATCAATGAGATTCTGCGCGCTTTTGCCTTTCGTGTGCTCTTTGGCTCCACGGGTGTGGTCAACACTTGGGGCATGCAAATGGGGCTGTGGGACGCGCCGGTGGATTTCATCCGCGCCGATGTGGCGCTCTATTGTGGCCTTGCCTACGCCTATATCCTGTTGATGGTTTTTCCGATGTACAACGCCATTGAGGCGCTGGATCACACCCAGGTCGAAGCCGCCCGCGACATGGGCGCGCCTCTCTGGCGGGTGCATTGGCGGGTGGTCCTGCCGATGGCGAAACCCGGCATTGTCTCGGGGGCGACCATGGTCTTTATGCTGACCGCAGGGGCACTGGCCGCGCCGCAGATTTTGGGCGGGCCGTCGTCTTTGTGGTTCACGCAGCTCATCTATCAGTGGTTTAACGAGTCCTCCAACTGGCCCAGAGGCTCGGCCTATGCCGTTGTCCTGTTGGTGACCTGTATCAGTTTCGTTTTGCTGATGATGCGGGTGTTTAAGGTTTCCGTCGGGGAGATTGGCAAATGAACAGGCATACGCTTTTCGGCGGCGCCTATGCGCTTGCGTTTTTCTCCTTTCTCTTCGGGCCGCTGGTCATCATGGCGACGACGGCCTTCAACTCCTCGCGCTTTCCGCGTGTGGCGCCTTGGGAGTGTTTCACCACCGGCTGGTTTGGCGAGTTGTTCGGCAATGCGCGGTTGATGGAAGGCTTGATGAACTCTGTGATCATCGGGGTGGGTGTGGTGGCCTTAGCCGTGCCCATCGGGCTGGCGGGGGCTTTGGCCTTGTCCGAACTGCCTGCAAAGCTGCGCTCGATGCTGTACACGGTCTTGATCCTGCCGATCCTGATCCCCGGCGTCGTCTTGGGGATTTCGACCATCGTGCTTTGGGGCCAGATCACGCGGGGCACGGGCGCGGGGTTCTTGTATAACGGGTATTTCCTGACCATCGTGGGCCAGATCACCTTTGTCTCGGCCTATGCCATGTTGGTGTTCATCGCGCGACTGCAACGCTTTGACGCGACCCAGACCGAAGCCGCGCTTGATCTCGGCGCCACACCGGGGCAGGCGTTTCGCAAAATCCTCTTGCCCTTCATGGCGCCCGCCATTGGCTCGGCGGCGTTCATCACGCTTTTGGCCTCCTTCGAGAACTACAACACCACGGTCTTTACGGTTCTCTCGGAGAGTACCTTCACCACGGCCTTGGCGTCCAAAGTGCGCCACGGCACGGACCCGTCCTTGTCGGCCTTGGCGGTGATCATCATCACGCTGACGCTGGTGGGCGCGCTCACCAACGAGGCCTATCAGCGCCGAAAAGAGGCCGAAGTCCGGGGCCGCCTGTCCCGCTCACCGCTTTATGCCAATCCGGTGACCCGTACTTTGACCCATCCCAGCGTGGTTTTCGCGATCCTCGTGACGGTGATCGGCGGGATCACATATGCAGGCTCGCAATATGACAGCTCGGTCTGTGAGGCTGCTGTGTTGCAGGAGAAGCTGGATCGTCAGGAAGAGCTGCGGGCCGAGCAAC
Organism: Celeribacter sp.; assembly: GCF_048270365.1. Classification (NCBI taxonomy): domain Bacteria; kingdom Pseudomonadati; phylum Pseudomonadota; class Alphaproteobacteria; order Rhodobacterales; family Roseobacteraceae; genus Celeribacter; species Celeribacter sp. The sequence continues at coordinate 45,636 of NZ_JBLWTA010000006.1, read as the reverse complement.
GGGCGAGGATCGAAGCGCAGGAGGCGGAGCAGGGCGTGACCGTGCCGAAACCGGACAGTGCCTTTGGCGGGGCCTTTGGGGGCGTCGGGACACCAGCCGCTCCGGCGGCTCCGAAACCCGAAAGCCCCTCGGCCTTTGGTGGGGCATTCGGCGGGATCAGCGCGCCTGAAGTGGAGGAATAGGAAAGGGGGCCAATGGGCCCCCTTTTTCTTCACGCGGAACAAGGCCAAAGGCCGCCGCGTGATCACCTGACCGTCCGGCGGGCAGGTGATTTGCGATCTTCAGACCCTCGGTCGGACTTTGCCCGGACCTTGCTGGCATAAAGTGCTCCGTCGCAAAGCTGGGTCATCAGCCCCCGGTCAGGCGATCACACGGCTCTTCACTCTGGAATCGTCCGCGCATAGCCTTCGGTCGACAAGTCCCGAAGCTCTTTCAGCATCTCGACAAACCCCGCCACCTGATGCGCACAGGTCGCGGCGCCTTTTTCAGCCGTCGCCAGATGCGCCTCGCCCACCGTGCCTTTCGGGTTCAGATCCTTCGACACCCAAGCCAAATTCACCGGACCAATCGGAGAAATCGGTGCGGTCTCCGCCGTCGAGCGGAAATCCTCGGCCTTCTCCATATCCACCAGATGCGGTTTGAAATGCAGCATCAAGGAGGTCTCAAGATCGCCGCCATGGATGCCGTAGCTGTTTTCCTGCGCGGAATACATGCCCTCCGGTTTGCCGAAATTGCCCCATTGGCATTTCACGACCATCATGCCCGCCTGCACCCGCAGCTCGCGGCCCAGAATGGAGATCAGGTCGAGATTGCCGCCATGGGAATTGACGATCACCATTTTCTTGAGGCCCGCGCGGGCGACAGACAGCCCGATCTCGGTCCAGGCGTCGAGCGCGGTTTTGGCCGTGTAGGTCAGCGTGCCCTTGGCGTGGATGTGTTCGTTCGATTTGCCCACCGCCTGTACCGGCAGGATCAGGATGTCCACGTCCTCGGGGCAGGTGGCGCGAAGCCGCGCCAGCATGCCCTCGTTGATGTAGGTGTCGACGCCCACGGGCAGGTGGGGGCCATGCTGTTCCACGGCCGCCGTGGGCAGGATGACGATGGTTTTCTCGGGATCGAAGTCCTTGAACTCAGTGGTGCGGAACTCCGCCCAGTCGAAACGTCTCATGTGATGTCCTTAGGTGTGTAGGTCGCGTCCAATCGCGACCGCAGATAATCGGCGCCGGTGACGGCGGGGTATTTGGCCGCGCCCGTGCCCGGCAGGGCGGTGATCACGCTGTCGGGGTTCGGATCGAGGAAAAAGGCGATGGAGCGGCGGGCGGTTTTGGGAGGCAACACCCGGTGCGGGGTCGAGACATAAATGTCATTCGACCAACGCATCAGGCAGTCGCCGATGTTGACCACGTAAGCCCCCGGCACATGCGGCACGTCGATCCAGTCGCCGCCACGCGGTTTGACTTGTAGGCCTCCGACGCCATCGGTCATCAAGAGCGTCACAGATCCGTAATCCGTATGCGCACCTGCGCCGATGCCGTCTCCGTCGGGCGCCGCCGGGTAGGAGAGCACGCGCAGCGTCGCCATGGGTTCAGTGAAATGCGGTGGGAAGTAGCCCTCGGGCAGGTTCAAATCCATCTCGAACGCGCGGTGCAGCGCGACCGAGAGGTGCAACACGGCGTCGTAGTAATCGAGCATTGTGTCGCGGAAGCCGGGCACCTCCGGCCAGACATTCACGCCACGAAACGGCTCACCTTTGAGGACACGCGGGTCATCCGCGGGCAGGTCGAAACCGACGTTAAAGGCCTCTTTGCGGTCCATCTGGCCGGAGGTTTCATCCAAGGCCTCAGACCCCTGACAGGCCCAGCCCCGGTTGTGCGGGTTGCCCCGGATGTCGATTTTGGATTTTTCCGAGACGGGCAGCGCGAAAAATGCGTCGCCCTTGGCAAAGACATCTTTGACCAAATCCTCGGGGATGCCGTGGTTCGACACGAGGAAAAACCCGGTGTCGCGGCTGGCCTTCCCGAGGTCCTGCACAAAGCCATCGACGTCTGCGCCTGTGGCAAAGCGGCTCCAGTCGAGAACGGGAATGTCCATTTATCCCTCCTTCGGCGCAGGCGCGGCGATCAATTTATCCAGTCGCTTTTGCACCCGTATCAGATGTTTGGCGCGACTCTCGGGCGTCGAACTGTCCATCAGGAAATGCGCCGCAAAGGCGGTTTTGCACCGTTTGGCCAAGATCACCCGAAGCCCGCGCATGAGCGTGCGTTTTCCGGGTGCTCCGACAAAGAAGGTCAGCCAGCGCGAGGCGCCGCAGGTGGTGAAAACGCCCAGTTTGGTGATGTGGGTCAGGCCGGGTTTGATGTCATCGCCTTCCTTTTGCGGCATGATGAAGGCCACGCCTGACACCATGGTGCGGTCGAGCCAGCCCTTGAGCATGGCGGGCAAGCCGTACCACCAAGTCGGATAGACGAAAATCAGGCTGTCGCACCATTCAAGGTCCGTGCAATCGCGGTCCACGAGGGTGCGGTTTTCCGGCACGTTTTCGTAGATTTCATGCTCATGGGCGGAGAGCACCGGATCGAAGCCCTCCGCGTAGAGATCGCGCAGGCGATACTCGACGCCAGCGGTTTCAAGGCGCGCGACCACGAGGTCGCGAATGCCGCGGTTAAACGAGGTCTCGCGCGGGTGACAATAGATGACGAGGGCGCGTTTCATGAGGTCTGTCCAAATGAGCTGAGGGCTGCGCCTGCCTGGGCGGGCGCAGAATGCGCCTGCCGGGGGGCAGGCAGGCGCAGCCCGGCGTTGCCGGGCAAACAGAGGATGAATTGCATCACATCGCCTCCATCTCGCGCCGCACCCGTTCCAGATGCGCTTTGAGTTTCGGCTCTTCGTTGCGGTTCATGTCATAACACGCGATGTATTTCTTCTTCGGCATGCCGCAGGCATACCACACCGGCCGCGTGACGCATTTGCGGGGCGGATCGCCGTTCATCATCGCGCGCCACCGCGTGCCGCCATAGGTCGTGCAGGCGTAGAGTTTCTTGATGTTGGTCAGCCCCGGACGCACCTTGCCGTCTTTTAGTTTGAACGACACACCGGGAAGGAAAATCCGGTCGAGAAAGCCCTTGAGGATCGCCGGATAGCCGAAATTCCACACCGGGAAGACCATGACCAGCGCGTCGGCGGCCTGTAGCCGTTCGACATAGGCGCGCACCGGTTCGATATTGGCGGGTTCGTCGTGATAACCGCGCCGGTCGTCGATGGTGAGCACCGGTTGAAAGCCCTCGACGTTGAGATCGCAATCGTCGACCTCCCAGCCGGATTTGGTGAGCGTCTCCACGACCACCTCATGCACCGCCGCGTTGAAACTCTCGGGGCAGGGGTGGGCGTAGAGGACGAGAACGCGGCCCTTACTCATTCTGTGGTCTCCGGTTTCGGCGTTATCTTGGCGTAGGAATACATCTCCGCGTAGTCGAAATTCGGCTCGTCCCAAGCGATCATTTTGCCGGGGTTCAAGAGGCCTTTGGGGTCCGCCTCGCGTTTGAAATCGAGCTGGCGTTTGTCCGTGGACTGACGCCCGCCTTCTTCCAAGGTGTAGCGATGCGGGTTGAAGATCATGCAGTCCATCGCCTCATGTTTGGCGACCAGATCGTCGAGCTGCGCTTTGTCTTTGGGGAAGACAATCGGCAGGCCCGCAAAGGAAATCCCGGCGCCTTCGCGCATCACTTCGAGGTGCATGTAGAGATCGTCCTTGAAGGCCTCATAGGCGCGCACGACCTTTTCGATGTCCCCGCCGTAGCGGACCTGAAGATAGGTCAGGTCTTTCTGGAATTTGAGCGCGCGCAGCGTGGTGTGGTTCCAGCCATATTCATAGACCGGGCCGGGGTGGCGATCCCACTCCACGTTGTCAGAACGATAGATCACCTCGGCGCCCTCATAGCGGTCCAAAAGGGTCTGGAACCCCGCTATGGAGTGCGGCGCGACCATGAGGCCGCAGAGGTGGTCATTCTCGGTGACATGGGCCTTCACACGCTGAAAATACTTATGCGCGATGGGGGCGGCGTAGACGGAGGCGAGCTTGATCAGAATGCCCGGCTCGGAGGTCAAAGCACCTGCGAATTCGGTCGCCATGCGAAAGGTGTCAAAGCGCACGAACATCTCGACCCACTCATAGGCGGGGGCGAGCGGCATTTCGATCTCGGTGATGATGCCGTTGGTGCCATAGGCATGTGAGACGCGGTGCAGTTCCTCGCCGGTGAACTCAAGCGCACGGGGCTCGGCCTCCATGGTGATCACCCGCAGGCGGTCGATATTGCCGAGATCACGCAGGGCGCCCCAATTGGCCGATCCGACGCCGCCGGAGCCACCCGCGATAAAGCCGCCAAGCGAGGCCTGCGAATAGGTCGAGGGGAACATGCGCAGTTCCTGACCCGATTTTTGTTTCAACTCAGCGTCCATCTCCTTGATGATGATGCCGGGTTCGGCGACGACATAGCCCGCGCCGATCTCCTTGATCTTGTTCATCTTTGTCAGATGCATGACACAGCCGCCGGCCAAAGGCATGGCCTGACCGTAGTTGCCGGTGCCGCCGCCGCGACAGGTGACGGGGACGTCATGGGCGTAACAGGTCTTGAGGACCTCGATCACCTCGGCCTCGGAGGTCGGGTTGACCACGAAATCAGCCTGAAGGTGGTCCATCTCGGCCTTGAGGACCGGCGAGTACCAAAAGAAGTCGCGCGATTTGTTGCGGACGGTGGCGGGGTTTTCTTCGATGTCCAGATGGGACAGGGCGGCCATGGCCGCAGCGGAATTCTTGTTCATGATATTAGCTCACGATCTCATCAAGTTCAGAGTAAGACGGTAGGGTGCGCTCAATGGGATCTCCGTCCCGCAGCACCACCCTGTCGGATTGCGGTCGGGCGAACAGCTCGGTCCAGCCGCGTGCGTTGCAAATGACCAGATCGGCGGGGGCGCCCACCGTCAGGCTCGGAGTGTCAAACCCACAGGCCCGCGCCGGATTGGTCAGAAAGGCGTTCACCCAAGGCACATCGGTGTGGTCGAGGTGGCAAATTCGCGTCGCTTCGCGCATCACCTCGATCATGTCGAGATCGCCATAGGCGTAGAACGGATCGCGGGTGTTGTCCGAGGCGAAGGAGACATTGACCCCCGCCGTGTTCAGCTCATGCGCCATGGTCACGCCACGCCAACGGGGCGTGCGGCCTTTGTAACGGTCTTGCAGATACATGTTGCACATCGGCAGGGAGACGACGTTGAGACCGGCCTTTGCGACAAGCGCGATGATCTCATCGGCCACCTCGTCGGGCATCACCGAAATGGAACAGCAATGGCCCACGGTGACGCGGTTTTTAAAGCCCAGCTCAATCACCGTCTCCGCAATCGTGCGCAGTGTGTCAGAGGTGGGGTCGTCGGTCTCGTCCACATGGAAATCGACGTCGAGATCATACATCACCGCGAAGTGGAAGAAATCCAACAAACGCTCTTTTAGATCCGGCACCGGGTAGGTGACAGAGCCCAAGATTTGCCCGGCGTCCGCGACGATTTTCGCAATGGCCGGGAAGTCGCCCTGATCCTTGAAAATCTTGTCGATGGCCACCAGACAGGAGGCCTGTAGCTCGATCTTTCCGGCCCATTTGTCTTGCATCCGTTTGACCACTCCAAAGGACGAAGACGCCAGCGCATCAAGGCTGTCGATATGGGTGCGGATGGCTTTGGTGCCATGGGCATAGGCGCAGCGCAGCGCGAAATCCATCCGGGCTTCGACATCCGCTGCGGTCCAATTGGCGTGATCCGCGTGAACGGTCTCCAACGCCCCCATAAAGGAGCCATCGGGGTTCGAGGCGCGCGGCCAGATGTGACCCTTGTCGAGATGCGTGTGCATATCGACGAAGGCCGGAAAGACCATCGCCCCTTTCATATCGATCACGGTTTCGACCGGTTGCCCAGCGTCCGTTTGCGTGATCTTTCCATTTGTGATCGTGAGATCGGTGTTGATGAGGTCCCCGGATTGGCCGATGAGGCTGGCCGGGACCGTGACATTTCGAAGTGTCTTCGCGCCGCTGGGCAGAACGCAAAAGCTCATATAAGTCCTTATGACTCCCGTTTGATCGCACTTTCGTGCCATTTGTGCAGCAATGCATGAGAGAGCAAAGAGGCTGCGGTGAAGATCACGACACCTGTCGCCGCGATCAGAAGAAGGGCCGCGAACATGCGCGGAATGTTGAGGCGATACCCGGCCTCAAGGATGCGAAACGCAAGCCCCGATCCGATGCCACCGGTGCCCGCGACATATTCGGCCACCACGGCCCCGATCAGGGACAGGCCACCGGCGATGCGAAGCCCGCCCAGAAAGTAGGGCAGAGCGGTCGGCAGTTGCAAATAGCGCAGCCGTTGCCACCGCGTGGCGCCATAGATTTTGTAAAGATCGCGCAGGTTGTGGTCGGTCGAATTGAGGCCGAGTGTCGTGTTCGACAGGATCGGGAAAAACGCCACGATCCAGGCACACAAGAGCAGCCCCGCGATCCGACTGTCGACATAGATGAAGATCAGGGGCGCGATCGAGACCACCGGCGTCACCTGCAAGATGACGGCGAAGGGGTAGAACGACATCTCGAAATAGCGCGACTGGGTGAAGAGGATCGCGAGACCCACGCCACCGATCACCGCGACGGCCAAAGCCGCGAGGGTGATTTTGAGTGTCACAATCAGAGCGTCTGAGAGCATGCCCCAATCCTGGATCAGCGTCTCAAGCACCAATCCCGGCCCCGGCAAGATGTAATGCGGAATATTGTTCCACACCACCATGCGGTCCCAGAGGAAAACCGCCAGCGCAATCACCACCACGGGGAGGACCCATTTGGCGATCTTTTCGCGCTTTTCTGCACGGGCGTAGCGCAGCTCTTCTTCGTCCACGATGGATGCGGTGTTCATATCTGTCGTGCTCATGCCGAGGCCCTCGCGCCATGTTCATTCATTGCGCCATGCAGCGCCTCAGAAGCCTTGCGGCACAGTTCCGCGTAGTCTGCAGAGGTGCGGAATTCCTCGGTGCGCGGGTAGGGGGCGTCGACCGTGACTTCGGACGACACCCGACCGGGGCGCGCCGCCATGACGACGATGCGGTCCGACAGGAAGACGCTCTCAAACACCGAGTGGGTGACGAAAATCACCGTGCATTTCAATTTGTCGCGCAGCTCCAACAGGTCGTTGTTCAGCTTGTGACGAGTGATCTCGTCCAAGGCCGCGAAAGGCTCATCCATCAGGATCAGGCGAGGCTCGGTCACCAGCGAGCGCGCGATGGAGACGCGCATTTTCATGCCGCCCGACAGCTCGCGCGGGTAGCTCTTTTGGAACTTCTCCAAGCCCACCATCTTGAGTGCCCACATGATCTCGTCTTGGACATCCGCGATGGATTTGCCGCGCAGTCGGAAGGGCAGCCAGACGTTCTGTTCGACCGTGGCCCAGGGCATCAGCGTCGGTTCCTGAAACACCACGCCCAGATCGCCGGAGTTTTGCCCGCCTTCCCAGTTGATATGCCCGGAGGTCGGGCGCATCAGCCCGGAAATCAGCCGCAAAGCCGTGGATTTGCCACAGCCCGACGGTCCCAAAAGCGAAATGAAATCGCCTTGGTTCACGGTAAGATTCATATCCTTGAGCGCCACGACCGTACCGCCGAAGACCTTGTCCACATTGGACATCTCCAACAGTTTGTCGCGTTGGCCCATGGGGGGAATGGAAGAAGGGAGGGTCATGTGCGTCTTTCGAAATCAAAGGAGGCGAGGGCGGTAAAAAGCGGGGGCCGCCCTCGCTATGTCTTTGGGAAGTGGATCTTATTTCAGGTCCATGCCGACTTTTGCGTTGGTGAAGTCCAACGTGTAGGCGGCGGAGTAATCCAGCCCGGCCTCAATGACGCCCGCGTCGACCATCTTGTCGTAGAAATCCGCAATCTTCTCGTCGGTCATCGCCCCGATGCCCCGCTCAAGCGCGTCGCCGCTGTCGACGATGCCTTCGGATTTCATCTTCTCAATCGCGAAATCGATCTTGTCCTGCGTCATGTCCGGGTTGTCGGCCATGATCATCTCATTGGCGGCGGAGTTGTCGTTATAGAGGTAGTTGTACCATCCGATCGCCGAGCCATCGACGAAACATTTCACCGCCTCGGGGCTCTCGTCGATGGTCTTTTGCATCGTCTCGATGGTGGTCGCATAGGTCGAATAACCGGCGTCCGCGATCAGGAAGACGTCGGGGGTAAAACCGCCCTCTTTCTCGATCACATAGGGCTCCGACGACAGGAACCCCTGCATGGATTTCGTCTCATCGGCGAGGAAGGGCGCCGGGTTGAACGTGTAGGGCTCGCGCTGTTCGACCGTGAAGCCGTAAGCGGCGATCATCCACTGATAGTAAGACGCAAAACCGTTGTCGCCGATCAAAAGCGTGGTTTTCTTCAGGTCTTCGAACGTCTCGGCCACACCCGGATGCGCGATGATCACCTGCGGGTGTTTCTGGAAGGTGGCGGCCACGGCCACGACCGGAATGCCCTCTTTGGCGGCGTTGAAGGCCTGCAACAGATCGCCGCCCATGTGGAACTGAATGCGATCCGCCATCATCAGCGCACGGTTGTTCACCTGCGGGCCGCCGGGCTGAATGGTGACGTCGAGGCCACACTCCGCATAGGTGCCGTCGGCCACGGCTTGGTAATAGCCGCCGTGCTCGGCCTGCGCCAACCAGTTGGTGCCGAAAGAGACCGGGGTGAGGTCTTGAGCCATGGCTCCGGTGAGCGCAATGGTGGACGTGGTCGCGGCAAGGGTCAGCCCCGCGAGGACGCGTTTCATGGTCATGTAAATTCTCCGTGGGTGAAATTCCGACCCCCACGTTAGTGAGCCTCATGGAGAGAGAGCAGCAGGCGCGGGGCGGGTTCTTGTGCACAATCTGCAAATGCCGAAATAGAGGGCGAAATTCTGGCCGATTGGTCAAATATCAGGCGTTGGGTGGGAAAATCGGATGCGGAATTGTACACAATGGCGGCGCTCAAGGCCCAGGACTGGCATCACAAAACGGCCATTTGGCGAATCTGACAGAGACTCATCCCCGGAGCATTCCATGCACAAAGCCCTGACCCCATCCTCCATCGCCGCGCCCTTTGGTGCCTATTCGCATGGCATCGCCTCCGCCCCCGCAGGGCAGATCATCGTGACGTCAGGTCAACTTGGTCTGGCGCCCGATGGCACCTGTCCCGAAGGCGTCAAAGCCCAAGCAGAACAGTGTTTCGCCAATATCGACGCGATTTTGCAGGAGGCGGGCGTGAGCCGTGACACGGTGGTGCGCGTGAGCGGCTTTGTGACTGCCCGCGAGGACTTTCCGACCTATATGGCGGTGCGCGATGCCTGGCTGGCGGATGTGGCGGTGAAACCCGCCTCGACGCTTTTGATCGTCACCGGGTTTACCCGCGAAGAGTTCAAGGTCGAGGTCGAGGTGACGGCGGTGGTGCCTGCTTAATTTGCAGCCACGGCGCGTGCCTGTTTTTTCGGCTTTCGCGCGGCTCAGCCCTTAAAATCCGGGTTTGGCATCGGGTTCGACCAAGCCCGTTTGCCTGCCCGGTCCATCACAGTGATCCGAATCCAAGGGCTTTTGTGAAACCGCATCAAAGGCACCTCGGCGCGGGTCAGGCTTTCGCCATGCAGTGCCATTGCTGCCGAGCCGTGGCCTTGGACGATGACCGAAGAGACCGCGCTACAGTCCACGGTAACGGCTTTCTCTGTCACCTCGATCTGGCGCAGTTCCGGGCCTTGGCTGCTATAAAACTCGCCGCGTTTGAGCGCCGCTAACAGGGCCTCGGGGGTGAGTGTTTCCGCTTTGACCATGACCCAGCCGCCGAAGTGATCGGGTTCGGTGAAATGCGCGTCATCGGTGGCAATTACCGTCAGGTCGCGACCCTCGGACAACAACAGATCGGCATAAAACGCCCCATCCGCCCGGTCGCACCCCATGGCGCAGCCGTGGTTGTAAATCTCGACCGCATGGGCCGCCTCAATTGAGCGCGCATCGGAAAGGCTCATCCCCGACCACTGCGGATGCGCGACGGCAACGAAAGCGCCCGCATCGCGTGCCCGCTGCGCCAACTCCGGTCCGCTTTCCTGACCGTCCACAGGGACAAAGGCCGGGGAATGCGAGCGGGCGAACTCCAAGGGCAGCCCGACCGCAAGAATGTGCCACAGCTCGCCATTCTCCATCGCGCCGGAATGCAGCTCGGCGCCGAAGAGCGTCGTAAATCCCTCGTCGCGAAAGGCGGTCGTGTCCACCAGAGGATAGTCATAGAGGCCGACGAAATGGTCCGTCAGGGCAATGAAATCATAGCCTTCCGCCTTATAGCGGCGGCAGACCTCGGCAGGGTCCAGCGCGCCGTCAGAGCGGTTCGAATGGGTGTGCAGATTGCCGCGATAGAAACGGCCGGGGGCGGTGAAGGCGGATGGGATCATGGCAGGCTCCATTGGTCATACGCGGGTTTAGGAGCAGCGCGTGACATCACCGTGACAGAGTAGCAAAACCCCGTCGCGGGTCATGGAGCCAGAAGCCGAAAATGTTAGGGTCAGAGCTTGACGCCCATGCGTTTGAGCACCGGGGCCCATTGCTCTTTCATCGGCGCGTATTTCGCCTGGCTCTGGTCGAAAATCGATAGCCCTTCGCGCGCCAGATCGACATAGGCGGCGCGTTCGGAAATCATCGTGACGATCTCCTGCCCGTTGGCCTCGAGAAACTCTTTCAACAACCGCCCATCCTTGCGCCGCGGGTCGATGCGCGACCCGATGGGGAGGATGTCGACTTTCTCCTTACGGATGCGTTTCAGATCACGCAGCGTTTTCAGAAACCCTTTGACCGCCAGCTCGTCGAACATCGAGGGCATCACCGGCGTGACCATGAAATCGGCCTCTTTCAGAAAGGGTTTGGCGTCCTCCGCCTCAAGCCCCGCGCCGCTGTCGATCACCAGCCATTCGGTCTTTTTCGGCACCGAGGGCTGTGCTTCCCCGGACCAATCGAGCACCGGGATATGCGCGGCATAGGCCGAGCGGCGTTTGCCCCACATCCGGGCGGATTGCTGCGGATCGGCATCGGCCAGCGCGACCTTGCGCCCTGCGGCTTTGAGGGCGGCCGCGAGCGTGATCGCTGTCATCGTCTTGCCGGAGCCACCTTTGCTGTTGGCGACGAGAAGCGTCTTCACGGGTCACGATCCTTTCTTGGAATTCTTCTTGAGGAATTTTCGGATATGGTCGCGCAATTCGCGCGAGGCGGAGGTGTCCATATCTTCGCAAAGCGCCACGAACTCATCCCTGTCCGCCTTTGGCAGGCGGATGATCAGGGTGCTGTCTTTCTTGGTCTTGGGCGACATGGTGCCATCCTGTTTTGCCTATACGCTGTATATACGCGTCAAAGCGGGGGTCAAGAGAGGGTCAGCGTTTTTTACACGTTTTTTCCGGTCTTTTTCGATGCTTACAACAAGGCGACCGCGACACGGAGGAAGCGGAAAAATCAATAAGACTTTGGTCGCGGATCAGACCCCATTTGAGCGTATCACCTCGTCATAGATTTTCTCAAGGTCTGTGTGTTGCGGGGCATCTTTATGGCCTGGAAAACGTCACGCCTTTGTCAACAGTGCCTCGATTGCGCCGGTTCTGTTTGTAGAAAAACATACCCTTGGGCGCGAAAGCCTGTTTCCGCATGGTGGCGAAACGGGTTAGGACGAAAGCACCAAGTTGTCCCGCATTCAGAAAGGCCGACCATGCCCCAAGCCGCTATCCTCGTCTCCGCCCCCTATTTTACCGCAGACGAACTTGCCCGGATCGAGGATGTGGGGGAGGTGGTCTATGCGGGCACCCCCGACGAGCGCGCCGCTTTGTCCGAAGAGGCGCGGATGGGCGTGCGTGCCATCGCGAACAAGGGGCACAAAACCCTCGACGGGGCGCAGATGGATCTGTTTCCGAACCTCGAAATTATTTCGCAGTTTGGCGTCGGTTATGATGCCATCGACGTGGCGGCGGCCACTGCGCGGGGCATTACGGTGACCAACACGCCGGATGTCTTGAACGAAGATGTGGCCGATCTGGCGCTGGCGATGATGCTCGCCTGGTCGCGTGAGATCGTCCGTGGCGACGGCTGGGTGCGGGACGGCACTTGGGGCAAGGGTAAGGATTTGCCTTTAAACCGCAAAATGTCCGGTGCCCCTGTGGGGATCGCGGGCATGGGCCGTATCGGGCGCGCCATCGCGGACCGTTGCGCGGGTTTTGGCATGCCGGTGCATTACACCTCGCGCAGCGCAAAGGACACGCCGGAGGGTTGGACCTATCATGGCGAAGACGTCGTGGCGCTCGCTGAGGCGGTTGATTGGCTGGTCGTGGCTGTGGTCGGTGGGGAAAACACCAAAGGCTATCTCTCGCGTGAGGCGATCCGGGCGCTCGGTCCCCGAGGTGTGGTGATCAACATCGCACGCGGCACCTGTATCGATGAAGATGCGCTGATCGAGGCCTTGGAAGCGGGCGACATCGCGGGGGCGGGGCTTGATGTTTTTTACAATGAGCCACATGTGAACCCGCGTCTGATCGCGCTTCCAAATGTGCTTTTACAACCGCATCAGGCCTCCTCTACCGTGGAAACCCGCCGGGATATGTCGATGCTGCAATGTGCCAATCTGACCGCCTATTTCGCGGGCGCGCCCCTGCCGACTCCGGTGAATTGACGCGCGCGCTCATGGCAGCGGTCATGGCAAAAGACCCACACCTGTGCAAAGTTGTGCGATTTTTGAACGAAAACCTGTTTCACGGCGTTTCACAAAGGGCTTTAAGGGGCTCATACGTATGAGAAGACTGCGAAAGGACGAAGGTCGATGAAATATCTGCTCTTGGTGGGGGGGCTTTTGGCCTTGGCGGGGTGTGAGGCTCCTTTGACATCCGAAGGCTATCTTCAGGAGTTGCCTGAAGGTCTGACAGAGGTGGCTGCGCCGAACCAGAATTTGGCGGCTGTACAGATCAACCCGGAAGATGGCTGTTACTGGTATCGTCACGACGGCCCGGTCGAGACGACCTTGTTGCCGCTGCGTGCGAAAAACGGTCGCCCGATCTGCACTGCGGCACCGGCGACGCTTGAAACCGCGATGTGATCCCCTTCACATGACGACATAAAAAAGGCAGGCGTAAGAGCCTGCCTTTTTTGTTCTGTTCGGTGCTCTGAATTGAATTGGGTGCGGCTTAGCTGGTCGCGGTCACGTAATGCTCTGCCGGGTAGAGATGCGCGGTTACGCCGGTGTTTGCCCGGTCATAAAGATCAATGACATGCGCCATCACCATGCGCACACAACCGGAGCTGGCGCGAGTGCCGATGGACCGCGGGTAGGGCGTGCCGTGGATGCGCAGATAGGTGTCGCGATTGCCGACATAGAGATAAAGCGCGCGAGACCCCAAGGCGTTGCGCGGACCCGGGTCCATGCCGTCGGCAAATTGCGCGTAGGTTTCCGGCTCGCGTTTGATCATCGCGGGGGTCGGCGTCCAGCTCGGCCATTTCGCCTTGCGGCGGATCGTGTAGGTGCCGGGCGTGTAAAGCCCGTCCCGCCCGATCGCCACGCCGTAGCGCATCGCGGTGCCGCCGTCTTCGACGAGGTAGAGGTAGCGCGCAACGGCATCGACATGGATGTCGCCCGTCCGCAGACCGTCTTTCGCCTCGACGCGACGCGGCAAGAACCGGCTGTGCAGACCCCAAGGGTTCGTGGTCTCGAGGTTGAAATCCGCAGGCGTCACCTGCGCATCCCAGCGGTCCCAATCGCTTTTGGTGGCGGCCATGGCGGGCGTGGCAGCCACTGTTCCAAGTGCCGTGGCGCTAAACAGCGCGGTGGAGGTTTGGATGAAATGGCGACGGGTTAACATGACGAATTCCTTTACGACTGAGCAGAGCGTAGTGATGGATGAGGTGGCAGCCTCGAATTTCACCTTCCTAGGTCAAACACATAAAAACGCAAGCTGTTCCGGCAGAGGAGTCACTTTTACGTGTGAGTTTTCAGGATGTTTTCGAAATACGTGACCGATTTGAGGCAAAATATCGGCCCTGCGCAGGCCTGTGGGGCACGCGAAATTGCTGAGTCCATGGGCGATAGGGATCGCTCAATTGGTTTAACGATTAAAGAAAATTCTATTATCTGACTTTGGTCATCTATGTTTTCTGACCAAGGTCAGAGGTCTCAAAATGACCCTCGTTCCCATCACTTGGTTCGGGTCCGGACCTTTTTCCAGTTCGTCAAATTCCTCATAGATGCGGTATTTGTCGAGACCGCCCGATTGCTCCCGCTCCAAAATCTCCGCAGCTTATTCGGGACGCCTTTGGGTGGGCTGACGATAGCGCAGCTCGTCGTCAGCGTCGCGATATACGAGGACTTCGGCGTGATGCGGTCATCGCGCGCCGCCATGATTTTCTTGCCTCTTTAATTGAAGCGAAATGTCGCAGGGGATGGGCATCTTCGGGCGTTACGCAGGATACTTGCGTTTGGGGTGTAGGGTTCGGGCTTTACTTTTATGCTGAATTTAAATAAATGACTGGTCAGTTAGTTAATGTCATTACAACTCGGGAGGTCCGGATGTCCGAAGACACAACGCCAGAGGCGGCCCCCAAATTCCGCCGCCGCAAAGAGGCGCGCCCGGATGAAATCCTCGACGCCGCCTTGGACCTCTTTGTTGAGAAGGGGTTCGACCGCACAAGGGTCGAGGATATCGCCACGCGGGCGGGGGTCTCGAAAGGCGCGGTCTATCTCTATTTTTCTTCGAAAGACGCGGTGATCGAGGCGCTGGTAGACCGGGCTGTCGGTGTGATCGTGGGCGAGGTGGTCGACCAGATCGGCGGCTTTCAAGGCGATCCGCGCGAGATCCTGCGCCAGATCGCGCCTCTGTTCATGGCGCGCATGTCCGACCCGCGCATTCTGGCCGTGCCGAAGCTGGTGATCCGCGAGGCGCCAACCCATCCAAAGCTTGCCACGATGTATCGCGAGCGCGTCATCGGGCGTGCCTTGCCCGCGCTGGTTGCGCTGTTTCGGCAGGGCATGGAGGGCGGCTATATTCGTAAAGTTGACCCGGAGATGGCCGTCCGCTGTGTGCTTGGACCGTTTCTAATGCATGTGCTTTTGGCGGATGTGTTCGACATCTGGCCCGACAGTGACGCGCCCAATGATCGGCCCAAAGATCTGCGCATTCCCGATCTGATCGACACCCATCTGACCCTGCTCTTTGCGGGCTTGGAGCCTCTCCCCACCGATCCTCATACCGAAAAGGAGCCGCAAAATGGCTGATCTTCCAAGCTGGCTGACCTCTGTCATCGCGGCGATCTACCCCGGGTTTCTCGACACGCCGCCCTATGTCTATGACGGCTACATCGAGGGCGATTTCACCTATGCGGCGCCGGCTTCGGGCGGGCGGATCGACACCATCGCGGTCTCCGAGGGCGATCATGTCGCCAAAGGCGCGCTGATTTTTGCTTTGGACGACGACCAGACCCGTGCCGCACTTCGTTCGGCTGAGGCGCAATTGGCGCAGGCCGAGGCGCAGTTTGAGAACCTCTCGACCGGCTCGCGGCAGGCGGAAACGGATGTGATCCGGGCGTCGCTTAATCAGGCGCGCGTGGCGCTGGACATCGCGCAGACCCGGCTGACGCGCTCGGAAACGCTTTTGGCCCGAGGCGCCACGACACAGGCCACGGTGGACGATCAACAGGCCGCCGTGGATGAGGCGCAGGCGGCGGTGACGCGGCTTGAGGCCGAATTGAAAGTGGCTGAATTGCCTGCCCGCGATGCCGAACGGTTGGCGGCCGAGGCGGCGGTAGATGCGGCGCGCGCGCAGGTCGATCTGGCGCGCTCCGATCTGGACGACCGCAAGGTCTACGCGCCGGTCACGGGCCAAGTGGAAAAGGTGTTCTTCGAGGCGGGCGAGGTGGCCGCCAGCGGTGCGCCCGTGGTGTCGCTTTTGCCGCCGGGACAGATGACCGCGCTGTTTTTCGTGCCCGAATATGAGCGCGCCGATCTGAGCCCCGGTGATGTTGTCGCGCTGTCCTGCGAGGGCTGCGCGCCGGGGCTCAGCGCCAAGATCACAAGGCTGGCCTCTGACCCGCAATACACGCCGCCGATCCTTTACACCAAGGCCGAACGCGGGCGGCTCGTCTACCGCATCGAGGCCGAGGTGATCGACCCGCAGGGCGTGTTGCCGGGCCAGCCGATCACGGTCGATGCCTCCGCCGCTGTGGAGGAGTGAAGCATGGAGGATGTCGCCATTTCCGTCACCGGCCTGACCAAGGTTTTTGGTGACCGCAAAGTCGTCGATGACTTCGATATGGAGGTCAAAAAGGGCGCGATTTATGGCTTTCTCGGGCCGAACGGATCGGGCAAAACCACGACGATCCGCATGATGTGCGGGCTTTTGACGCCGGATGGCGGCGCGGGGCAGTGCCTTGGTCTCGACATTCTCAATGAGAGCCGCGAGATCAAGAAACGCGTCGGTTACATGACTCAGAAGTTTTCGCTCTACGAAGACCTGACCATCGCCGAGAACCTCGATTTCGTCGCGCGGATGTTCGGGATGCCGGGGCGCAAGCGTCTGGTCGAAGAGGCGGTGCGCGATCTGGGGCTTGAGGGCCGGGCGGGGCAACTGGCGGGCACGCTCTCAGGTGGCTGGAAACAGCGGTTGGCGCTGGCCGCCTGTATGATCCACAATCCCGATCTCTTGCTTCTGGACGAGCCGACCGCCGGGGTGGACCCCAAGGCGCGGCGGGATTTCTGGGATGAAATCAGACGTTTGGCGGCCAAAGGTGTGACGGTTCTGGTGTCCACTCATTATATGGACGAGGCGGTGCAATGCGATCACATCGCCTATATCGCCTATGGCAAAAAGCTGATCGATGGCGCGGCGGAAGACATTCCGACGACCATCGGGTTGTCGACCTATGTGGTGAAAGGTCCCGATCTGAGTGCCTTGGAGGAGCGGCTGAAGCACGAAGACGGCGCCGGGCAGGTGATCCGTTTCGGTGCGGAGCTGCATGTATCGGGAACGGACAAGCCCGCGCTTGATGCTTTGGCGGCGCGCGAGGCGGATGGGGACTACGACTGGCAGGCGAAAAAGGCCGGTCTTGAAGAGGCGTTTATCTATCTCATGGCCGGCGCGAAGGACAATTTCGGTGCGGCCCCGGAGGAGGTCCAATGAACCGTCTGTTTTCATGGACCCGCTTTCTAGGCGTGCTGATCAAGGAATTCATCCAGATGAAGCGCGACCGCGTCACTTTCGCGATGATGATCGGCATGCCGGTGATGCAGCTATTGCTCTTTGGCTACGCGATCGACACGGACCCGCACAATCTGCCGACGCTGATCGAGGTGGCGGATGAGAGCCCCGTGGTGCGCAGCCTGACGGCGGCGATGGACACCTCGGATTACTTCGATTTCATTGGCATTGTGACCTCTGAGTTAGAGAGCGCCGAGGCGTTGAAAGACGGCACCGCAACGGTGATCCTGACCGTGCCGCCGGGGTTTGAGCGCGACATGATCCGGGGGCTAAGCCCACAGATTTTGCTGACCGTCGATGCCTCCGATCCGGTGGCGGCGGGCGGTGCGATTGGCGCGATGAACGGCGTGGTTGAAACCGCGATGAAACAAAGCCTGTCGGGGCCTTTGTCTTTCGCGGCAGGTTCCGAGCCGCCGTTCGAGATGGTGGTGCACAGGGCGTTCAATCCGTCGGAAGAAACCTCGATCAACATCGTGCCGGGGCTATTGGCGGTGATCCTGTCGATGACGATGATCCTGATCACCGCCGTGGCCATCGTGCGTGAGACCGAAAAAGGCACGATGGAAAGCCTGATCGCGACGCCCGTGACCGCCTCTGAGGTGATGCTGGGCAAGATTTTGCCCTATGTTTTCGTGGGATACGTCCAGACCTTCGTGTTTCTGATCGCTGCGCGGGTGCTGTTCAACGTGCCGTTTTCCGGCTCGTTTCTGGCGTTCTTCTTGGGCTTTAATCTCTATATCATCGTCAATCTCGCCATCGGATTTCTGGTCTCGACCGTGGCGCGCACGCAGATGCAGGCGATGCAATTGTCGTTTTTCACTATCCTTCCAACGGTTCTTTTGTCCGGCTTCATGTTCCCGTTTTCCGCTATGCC
Organism: Celeribacter sp.; assembly: GCF_048270365.1. Taxonomy (NCBI): domain Bacteria; kingdom Pseudomonadati; phylum Pseudomonadota; class Alphaproteobacteria; order Rhodobacterales; family Roseobacteraceae; genus Celeribacter; species Celeribacter sp. Next base: position 27,456 of record NZ_JBLWTA010000006.1, on the reverse strand, counting down.
CGGCTGGGCGCAGAGCCTCGGCACGGCGATTCCCGCAACGCATTTCCTGCGCCTCGTGCGCAAGGTGATGCTCAAGGGCGGGGGGCTGCCGGAGGTGGCGGGGAATATGGCGGCGATCGCGGTGATCCTTGTGGTCGTTGTGGCGATTGCTTTGCGGCGGTATCGGCAAACGCTTGACTAAACGGCAAAAAAAAGAGGGTCATGCGATTTGCGCAGGCCCTCTGACGCATCTGTCATATTCCTATTAAAACAATCAGGATTGACATATCTTACCAAAGAAGTCAGTTAATCCCTTGTAGAGTGTCAGGCGTGTCACGGCACGTAGATTGGAAGGCCCCGCCGTTAGGACCAAGGCGGGGGAGACAGAGGGACAAAACCACATGAAACGTATGATGACGGCCATGATCGCAGCCACGCTTCCGGCCGCCGCTTTTGCGGGCGAAGCCGAAGTTGTGAGCAACTATGCCGACATGGCCCACGCCGTCTATGGCGATAGCCTGATCAAGGCGCAGGAATTGGACGCCGCCATCGCGGATTTCGTCGCGTCCCCCTCCGATCTGACGCTGGCCGCTGCCAAAGCCGCATGGCTCGAGGCCCGCGTGCCCTACCAGCAATCCGAGGTTTACCGTTTCGGCAACGCCATCGTCGACGATTGGGAGGGCAAGGTGAACGCTTGGCCTTTGGACGAGGGTCTGATCGACTATGTGGATGGCTCCTACGGCGGTGCGACCGACGAGAACCCGCTGGCCGCTCTGAACGTCATCGCTACGCCGTCTTTCGAACTTTCCGGTGAAACCGTGGACGCCTCCGCGATCACGCCTGAGTTTCTTGCCGAGACGCTGCACGAGGCCGATGAGGTCGAGGCCAATGTGGCGACCGGCTATCACGCCATCGAATTCCTGCTCTGGGGTCAGGACCTGAACGGCACCGATCACGGTGCGGGCGCACGTCCTTACACCGATTACCTGACGGGTGAGGATTGCACCGGCGGCAACTGTGAGCGTCGTGCGGAATACCTTGTCTCCGCGACCAAACTTTTGGTTTCCGATCTGGAATGGATCACCGAACAATGGGCCGAAGGCGGCGAAGCACGTGCGGCTGTCGTGGACGATCCGGCCGCGGGCATCACCGCGATGCTCACCGGCATGGGCTCGCTGTCCTACGGCGAACAGGCGGGCGAACGCATGAAGCTTGGCGTCATGCTGAACGACCCCGAAGAAGAGCACGATTGCTTCTCCGACAACACCCACAACTCGCATTTCTATGACGGCATGGGCATCCACAATGTCTATTTCGGCAAATACATGCGCGTCGATGGCACGCAGGTGAAAGGCGAGAGCCTCGCGAGCCTTTTGGCCGAGAAAGACGCTGGCCTCTCGAACGATCTGGGCCACGCTCTGGACCACACCATGGCCGAGCTGGGCGAGATCAAGGCGGCGGCTGAATCCGGGTTCTCCTATGACCAGATGCTGGCACGCGGCAATGAAGCGGGCGAAGAGCTGATCATGTCCGCCGTCGATGCGCTGGTCGCCCAGACCCGCGAGATTGAGCGTGCCGTGAGCGTTTTGTCCGCCTCCGAGATCGAAGTCGAAGGCTCCGACAGCCTCGACAACCCGGACGCTGTTTTCCAGTAAATACACTTCGGGGCGGCGCATCGAGCGCCGCCTTTTCCCACTCCAACGAGAGCCGAGATCATGATCGTCTGTTCCTGTAACGCCATCACCGACCGCGACATCCATGCCGCCATCGACTGGATGCGGGCCTCTGACCCTGAGACGATCATCACCCCCGGCAAAGTTTACCGCGCTCTGGGGAAATCCCCCGATTGCGGCAACTGCATGTCGCTTTTCCTTTCCTCTATGCGTCAGAATGATAACCTCAAGGTGCCTGCCGAATTGCGCGGGCTGAAAGACCACCGCAAAAGAGGATAATCCCATGAAAGGCGACGCCAAGGTCATTGAGTACCTGAACGCAGCACTCCGGTCCGAACTGACCGCCGTTTCCCAATACTGGCTGCACTTCCGACTTCAGGCCGATTGGGGTCTGGCGAAAATGGCCAAGAAATCGCGCGAGGAAAGCATCGAAGAGATGAACCACGCCGATAAGCTGATCGACCGGATCATCTTTCTCGAAGGCCACCCGAATTTGCAAAAGCTCGACCCCCTGCGGATCGGCGAAACCCCGAAAGAAACGCTCGAGGCGGATCTCGCCGGCGAGCAGGACGCGCTGAAACTCTACAATGAGGCGCGCAGCTATTGTGAATCTGTCGGCGACCATGTGTCGAAATCGCTGTTCGAAGAGTTGATCGCCGACGAGGAAGGCCATGTTGATTTTCTCGAAACCCAGCTCGACCTCTACGCCCGTCTTGGCGAGCAAGGCTATGCGCTGCTCAACGCGGCGCCCATGGACGAAGCCGAGTAAGGCCTATTTGCTTTTGGCCCTGTCCCTTATGGGGCAGGGTGCCTTTGCCGACCAACTTCTGCTTCCTGGCCCGACAACTGATCCGCATCTGTCCACCGTACCCCGTACGGCGGCCGAGCGTGCGCGGATTGCCGCCGTCATCGCACCTACGGCGGATTTCACCAAACCCGAAGCCTTCGAGACCAACCAAGGCGGCGCGGGCACCGTCGCCGATCCGGGCGATGACACGGCGTTCTCCTTGCCGCCCGCGACGCTGCCCTTCGAGCAGAAACTCGATTTCGAACTGGGCAATGCGCTCTTTGCCAAGCTCTGGGTCTCCTCGCCGTCCTCCACCAAAGCCTCCGACGGTTTGGGGCCGCTTTATAATGCGCGCTCCTGCCAGCGTTGCCACGTCAACGACGGGCGCGGCCATCCGCCGGAGCACGGGGACGACGACCGCACCTCGATGTTCCTGCGCCTCTCGGTGCCTGCGGGTGACGCGCCTCTGAGTGAGCTTGAGACCTATCTGGCCAAACTCGACGGGCAGAGCGCCACGCCACGCACCCGCCCCGTGCCGGGCTATGGCGGCCAGTTGCAGGACCTGGCGCTGGTTGGTTTCGCCCCCGAAGGCCGGATGGAGATCAGCTATCAGGAGATTCCTATCACCTTGTCGGGCGGTGAGGTGGTGAGCCTGCGACACCCGACGTACAGCATCAGCAATCCGGGGTACGGGCCTCTGCCCGACGAGTTGCAACTCTCTCCTCGGATCGCCAATCCGATGATCGGGCTGGGGCTTTTGGAGGCGATTCCCTCCGAAGACATTCTCGCACTGGCCGACCCCGAGGATCGTGACGGTGACGGCATCTCCGGGCGGCCCAACATGGTCTGGTCACGGCATTTTGATGCGCCCATGTTGGGGCGGTTCGGCTGGAAAGCGGGCGAGCCGACAGTCGAAGAACAATCCGCTGCGGCCTTTCACGGCGACATCGGCATTTCCTCTCCGCTCTTCCGCGCGCCTGCGGGCGATTGCACGGCGGAACAGGTGGACTGCCTCGCGGCTCCCCACGGCGCGGGCGACGTGCGCGGCGATGAGATCGACCAGACCGGCATGGATTTGGTGACGTTTTACGCCCGAAACTTGGCGGTGCCCATGCGTCGCGACGTGGATGATCCAGAGGTCCTGCGCGGCAAAGAGATGTTCTCCGAGGCCGGATGCGCCGCCTGCCATACCCCGAAATACGTCACCGCGCGGCTCACAGACAAGGACGACGCCCCACGCTCGTTCCAACTGATCTGGCCCTACACCGACCTGTTGCTCCATGACATGGGCGAGGGGTTGGCCGATCATCGCCCCGAACATCGCGCCACCGGCCGGGAGTGGCGCACGGCGCCTTTGTGGGGGATCGGTTTGACGGCGCGCGTTTCAGGGCCTACGACCTACCTTCATGACGGACGTGCGCGCACGCTCTTGGAAGCGGTGCTCTGGCATGGCGGCGAGGCCCAAAGGGCCCGCGACGCCGTGGTGGAGATGCCCTCTGAGGATCGCGCCGCACTCCTTCGTTTTCTCGAAAGCCTCTAGGGGAACCCACATGCGTTATTTCACGGCTCTTTGCTTTTCTCTGGCCCTATCTGTGCCTCTGGCGCCTGCCATGGCCACGCCCTTGGACGAAGCGTTGAGCCGCGCGGTGAATCAGCACACCATCCCTGCGGTGGACCGCTTTGATGTCGCGACGGCGTTTCTGGCGGATGTCACTGAGGCCAATTGCCTGCCGGGCAATGTGAAACCCGCCTATGACGTGGCTTTTGATGCCTGGATGGGGCTGCAACATCTGCATATGGGGCCGATTGAGAAAAACGGCCGCATCCTCGCCATCGCCTTTTGGCCCGACAAAAAGGGCATGATCCCGCGCACGCTTTCGGGCTATATCGCGGATCGGGACCCTGTGGTCGAGACGCCCGAGGCCTTCGCCGACGCCTCCATCGCCGTGCGCGGTCTCTTTGCGCTGGAATATATGCTGTTTGACGATCAGTTCGACGGCTATGCCGACGATAGCTATTCCTGCCACCTCGTCCAAGCCATCACCCACGACCTGCACCGAATGGCGGCGGAGATCAAAGAGGAATGGATCGCGCCCGACGGGTTCGCCCAGACGCTTTTGATGGCCGGGGAGGCGCCTCAGCCGCTTTATCTGACGCAAGAGGAAAGCGTTCAGGCACTTTACACCATGCTGCTTTCGTCTTTGGAAAACACCAAGGATCAGCGCATCGGACGGCCCATCGGCACCTTTGACAAACCGCGTCCCGAACGCGCCGAGGCGCGCCGCTCCGGTCGCTCCGAGCGCAATGTGATCCTGCAACTCGAAGCCGCCCGCGATCTGGCGCGGAACCTTGCGCCGGGCGAGATGCCGCTCTCGGAGGAGGCTTTCGCGAAAACCATCGCCCTGACGGAGGCGCTGAATGATCCGTCTTTCGCGGGCGCGGGCGATCCTATGGGGCGGTTGAAGATCGAGATCATCGGCCAGAATATCACCGGACTGATGGGCAATCTCGCCAATGAGGTCGGCGCCCCCCTGGGGGTCTCCGCCGGGTTCAATTCCTCTGATGGCGACTAAGGGCGGCGATTGAAATCCGCCGTTTCCTCAATAAAAACAAGAAACTGGAAATATTCCTATGAGCACACGTCGTAACTTTCTCAAGGCGGCTCTGGCCGCAACTCTCGTGCCCCGCCTGAGCTGGGCCGATGCCGGATCGCCCGCCTTTCTTGGTGCGGCCAAGGACACCAATGGCGATTACGCGCTTTACGGGTTGGACGCGGCAGCCCAGATTCTGTTCCGCGCGCCTTTGCCCGCCCGCGGCCACGCCGCCGCCGCCCATCCGACCAAGCCTGAGGCCGTGGCCTTTGCCCGTCGTCCAGGCACTTTTGCCGTCGTGGTGAACTGTGCCACCGGCAAGATCACCCATCGTCTGGATGCCCCCGAGGGTCGGCATTTCATGGGGCATGGGTTGTTCGTGAACGAGGGTGCGCTTTTGGTGACGCCGGAGAACAATTACGCCGAGAAAAAGGGCGTTTTGGGCATTTGGGATCGCGCCAAGGGCTATGCCCGCGTTGGTGAAGTCGCCACACACGGCATCGGTCCGCATGACATCCGCGCGCTCTCTGATGGCACTTTGGTGGTCGCCAATGGGGGCATCTTCACACACCCGGAGATTGGCGAGGGGCGGCAAAAGCTCAACATCGACGAGATGGAGCCCTCGCTTGCCTATCTCTCGGCGAGTTTTGCCCTCGAAGAAAAGCTGGTTCTGGCGCCCGAGCTGCATCAGAACTCGATCCGCCACCTCGCGATCGGCGCGGACGATCAGGTCGCCTTTGCCATGCAGTGGGAAGGCGATGAGACGGAGGTGGTGCCTTTGATCGGGTTGCATCGCCGCGGCGAAGAGGTGCGTTTGCCCGAGGCCGATATGGCCGAACAATATGCGATGAAGGGCTACGCGGGTTCGATTGCTTTTGCAGGCGATGGCTCCGAGGAGGCAATCACTTCGCCGCGCGGCGGTCGGATGCATCGTTTTGCGCCCGATGGCACCTTCTTGGGCGCCGTGCTGCGCGGGGACATTTGCGGGTTGGCGCCGATGGGCGACGGCTATCTCGGCTCCGACGGCTTTGGCGCGCTTTTGGCGCTGAAAGAGGGCATGTCGCCTCTGAACGCCGTGCCGGGTCTGGCCTGGGACAATCACTTGGTGGCTTTGCCGTCCTTGGTGGGGTGACCTGTCATGTAATCACGGGTCGATAAAATTTTACGAAAATTTTGTCTAAATTTGAGGCAAAGCGGCAACACCTCTGATTTTGCCGCTTTGTCCAACATGGTTACCAGAGCATGAATTTCTCATAAGTAACTGTTTTTTTATGATTTTTCGTGGAGTGATCCGTGTATGTTCACAGTTCGCTGCCGAGAAGGTGAGCGCTGATTTCCGAGACAGGTCCCGGGTGCTCTTGCAGCCCCCCCGGTCCGCTACTAAGACTTGGGTAACACTTCCGCGCTAACACATCAGACGACACAACAGGCAGGGCCCGATGAAAGATCCGATTGATACCTATATGAACACGCTCGTTCCCATGGTGGTCGAGCAGACGAGCCGCGGCGAACGCGCCTACGACATCTTCTCGCGCCTCCTCAAAGAGCGCATCATCTTCCTTAACGGCCCGGTGCATGATGGCATGTCGTCGCTGATCTGCGCCCAGCTTCTGTTCCTTGAGGCGGAAAACCCGAAAAAAGAAATCGCCATGTATATCAATAGCCCGGGCGGTGTCGTGACCTCCGGCCTGTCGATCTACGACACGATGCAATACATCCGTCCGAAGGTGTCGACTCTGGTGATGGGGCAGGCGGCCTCCATGGGCTCGCTGCTTTTGACCGCTGGCGAAAAAGGGATGCGTTTCTCGCTGCCCAACTCCCGCGTCATGGTGCACCAGCCCTCCGGTGGTTACCAAGGTCAGGCGACCGACATCATGATCCACGCGCAAGAGACCCAAAAGCTCAAGGATCGTCTGAACCAGATCTACGTGAAGCACACGGGTCAGGAATTCCAGACCATCGTCGATGCGCTTGAGCGTGACAATTTCATGTCGCCCGAAGACGCCAAAGACTTCGGTCTGATCGACGAGATCGTCGAAAGCCGCGCGCCGCTCGCGGAATAAAATGATGGGCGTCTCGGCCTGATCGGGCCGATGCGCCCTCTCTTCAATCTCGGGGAGAGCCGTCAAATCGGGTGTTGGGGCAGAGAGATTTTGCCATTGTGCCCGAAAAACGGCTGTCCTACACTCTGTCAAATATCGCTCTTTGACCGGCTGGCCCCCGATGGGCCTATAGGTCAAAGCACAACGCAAGAGAGCCTGAGGCTCAGGGGAATGTGATGAGCAATTCGTCCGGTGGTGACAGCAAAAACACGCTCTACTGCTCGTTCTGCGGCAAGAGCCAGCACGAGGTGCGCAAACTGATTGCGGGGCCGACCGTGTTCATCTGTGACGAATGCGTCGAGTTGTGCATGGATATCATCCGCGAGGAGACCAAGACCTCGGGTCTGAAATCCTCCGAAGGCGTGCCGTCGCCGAAAGAGATTTGCCAGGTTCTTGATGATTATGTCATCGGCCAGGCGACCGCGAAACGCGTGCTCTCGGTGGCTGTGCACAACCATTACAAGCGTCTCAACCACGCCGCCAAAGGCGCGGGCGACATTGAGCTTGCGAAGTCGAACATCCTGCTGATCGGCCCGACCGGTTGCGGTAAAACGCTTTTGGCCCAGACGCTGGCGCGCATCCTCGATGTGCCCTTCACCATGGCCGATGCCACCACGCTGACTGAGGCGGGGTATGTGGGCGAGGATGTCGAAAACATCATTCTCAAGCTTTTGCAGGCGTCTGAGTATAACGTCGAACGTGCGCAACGCGGCATCGTCTACATCGATGAGGTCGACAAGATCACGCGCAAATCCGACAACCCCTCGATCACCCGCGACGTGTCGGGCGAGGGCGTGCAGCAGGCTTTGCTGAAAATCATGGAAGGCACCGTCGCCTCCGTGCCGCCGCAGGGCGGGCGCAAGCATCCGCAGCAAGAATTCCTGCAAGTCGACACCACGAACATCCTGTTCATCTGTGGGGGCGCCTTTGCCGGCCTCGACCGCATCATCGCGCAGCGCAACAAAGGCACCGCGATGGGCTTTGGCGCCGATGTCAAAAATGATGACGACCGTGGTGTCGGCGAGATGTTCAAAGAACTCGAGCCCGAAGATCTGCTGAAATTCGGCCTGATCCCGGAATTCGTCGGACGTCTGCCGGTTCTGGCGACGCTCGAAGATCTCGATGAGGACGCGTTGGTCACCATCTTGACACAGCCGAAAAACGCTCTGGTGAAACAGTATCAGCGTCTGTTCGAGTTGGAAGACACCGATCTGACCTTCACCGAAGAGGCGCTCACCGCCATCGCCAAACGCGCCATCGAGCGCAAAACCGGCGCGCGTGGTCTGCGTTCGATCCTCGAAGACATCCTGCTGGACACGATGTTCGAGCTTCCGGGCATGGACAATGTGACCGAAGTGGTCGTCAACGAAGAGGCTGTGATGTCCGAGGCGAAGCCTCTGATGATCTATTCCGAGGACGACGCCAAGGAAAAGACCGCGTCCTAAGGGATACGTCCGAACGATCTGAAAGCCCCGCTGCGGTTCCCGTCGGCGGGGCTTTGCTTTGCCACCGGAATGTGAAGCGGATTTCAGCAGGAAAAGGCAGGGCGGGCAGCGGCTGCCCTCTGGACCTCCGCGTCCGGATGGTTCATAGAAAGAACCAAGCGAAATTCGAAAGGTGACACCGTCATGGGGATTTTGAACACGGCACTGCGGGCGTTGATCTGGTGGAAAGGTCAAACTATCGGTACGCAGCTTTTCACATGGCGTCACGGCATCAAAGTCGGCGAAGATGCTCAGGGCAATGCCTTTTACCGCAACAAAGACGATAGCCGTCGCTGGGTGATCTACAATGGCGATGTCGAAGCCTCCCGGGTCAGCCCGGACTGGCACGGCTGGCTGCACCACACCTTCGCGAACCACCCGGGTCATGAGGCGCTTGAGCACAAGATTTGGGAAAAAGAACACGTCGAAAACCTGACTGGCACCGTGGCCGCCTATGCGCCGGCGGGCTCGATCCGTCAGGCCAAGCCGATTGAGCGGCGCGATTACGAGGCGTGGCAGCCCGAATAATGGCCGAAAATCCGACAGAAGTTGCGGTGGGCGCAGGCGTTGTGGCGCTGGCCTTGGGGTTTCTGGTCTATGCGGGCCAGATCACCGGGTTCGGCGCGGGCGCGTCCGAGCACTACCAACTCACCGCTTCCTTCCGCTCTGCCGAAGGCATCTCGACCGGCACCGATGTGCGTCTCGCTGGCGTCAAGATCGGCACGGTCACGGCGCTCGATCTCAACCGCGATACCTTCCGCGCCGAAGCCAAACTGACGCTCGACGGCGATGTTGCGCTGCCGGATGACACAGCGGCGATGATCTCGTCCGAGGGGCTTCTGGGGGGCAATTTCGTCGAACTCGTGCCCGGCGGATCGATGTTCAATTTCGAGGACGGCCAAGTGATCGCGGACACCCAAGGCTCCGTGAGCCTGATCAACCTCCTGCTAAAATTCGTGACCGGCAGCGGTGACGATGGGGCCACGGAATGATCCGTCGCGCGGCCTTCATCGCAGCCATGGTCTTGAGCACGCCCGCCTGGGCGCAGGACGGCGGGTTCAACGACGATCTGGAAACCGGTCTCGATGAGATCATCATCCAACCCTTGGAAGAGGGGGGCGAGGTTGGCGGTTTTGGGGCTGGTGGGTTGTCGCTTGAAGACCTGCAAAACCTGCCCAATGAGGGCTTTCAGCAAGAGCTGAAGGACATCACCACCGAGTTGCAGGAAAATGTTGTCTCCGCCTCCGGCGCCACGGTGCGCGCGCTCGATAAGCTGACCGGCCAAGTCGCCGATCTGACACTAGAGACCGGTGGCGCGCAGGTTTTCGGCCGGATCGAGGTGTTTCTGGGCGATTGCCGCTACCCAGAGGACAACCCCTCGGGCAATGCCTATGCCTATCTCGTGGTCCGCGCCCAAGGCGACGAGGCCCCTGTGTTTTCGGGCTGGATGGTCGCCTCAAGCCCGGCTTTGAACGCCATGGACCACCCGCGTTACGACATCTGGCCCCTGAGCTGCAGCACGTCCTGAGGCGTCAAGCGCTCCGTGTGAGCCGTGAAATTTGCCCGTGTTGTCAAGGTGTTGCTCAGGAGTGAGCGATACTGCGAGCGGGGAATTTCGATGCCGCCGAGGCTGGCGAGATGCTCGGTCAGGAATTGCGTGTCGAAGAGCGTGAAGCCTGAGCGTTTGAGGTGCGCGACCAGATAGGCCAGCACGATTTTTGAGGCACTGGGCACGCGCGAGAACATGCTTTCGCCGAAAAATGCCGTGCCCAAAGCTAAACCATAAGTGCCACCCACAAGCCGATCCCCGTCCCAAAGCTCGACAGAATGGCCAAAGCCCATCTCGTGCAGCTCGGTATAAAGTTCGAAAATCGTATCGTTGATCCAGGTTTCGTCGCGGTCCGCACATCCCTCCATCACGGCCTCAAAAGCCTGATCGAAACTCACACGATAGCGGTCCTGCCGGATCAGCCGGGCGAGTGAGCGCGAGATGTGAAACCCGTTCAAAGGGATGATGCCGCGCTCGCGGGGATCGACCCAAAAGAGGCTCTCATCCTCGCGCGATTCCGCCATGGGAAAGACCCCATTGGCATAGGCTTGCAGGATCAATTCCGGGGTGAGTTCGATGTGGTTCATGGCGGCAAATGTGACGTGGGTGAGGGCAAAAGAAAAGGCCGCGATGAACGCGGCCTTTCAAACAGTGTTGAGCGATCAGATCAACCCAGATTGGCCTCAAGCCATTTTTCCAGCCAGTGGATGTTGTAATTGCCCGTGAGCACATCCTCTTCCTGCAACAACGCGTGGAACAGCGGGATCGTGGTGTCGACACCATCGACGATCAGCTCGCCCAGAGCGCGGTTGAGGCGCGCCAGAGCTTCGGGCCGGTCGCGACCATGCACGATCAGCTTGCCGATCAAACTGTCGTAATAGGGCGGGATCGAATAGCCATCATAAAGCCCGGAATCCATCCGAACACCCAGACCGCCCGGCGCGTGATATTGCGTGATCTTGCCGGGGCAGGGCGTGAAGTTCGGCAGCTTCTCTGCGTTGATCCGCACCTCGATGGCATGACCGTCCAGCAGCAACTCGTCCTGCGTGAAGGACAGCTTTTCGCCGGAGGCGACGCGAATTTGTTCGCGTACGAGGTCCTGGCGGAAGATCGCCTCGGTCACCGGGTGTTCCACCTGAAGGCGGGTGTTCATCTCGATGAAATAGAACTCGCCGTCCTCGTAGAGAAACTCGATGGTGCCCGCGCCCTTATAGCCCATCTCTGCGATGGCATTGGCGCAGATGCCGCCGATACGGGCGCGCTCTTCTGGGGTGATCGAGGGGCCGGGGGCTTCTTCGAAAACCTTCTGGTGACGCCGCTGCAAGGAACAGTCGCGCTCGCCAAGGTGGACACCGCCGCCCTGACCGTCGCCGAAGACCTGCACTTCGATGTGACGCGGCTTCTGGAGATATTTCTCCATGTAAACCTCGTCATTGCCGAAAGCGGCTTTCGCCTCGGAGCGCGCGGTGCGGAAGGCAACCTCAAGCTCGGCTTCGTTCAGCGCGACTTTCATGCCGCGACCGCCACCACCGGCGGTTGCTTTGATGATGACCGGATAGCCCATGGAGGCGGCCGCTTTTTTCGCGGCATCGACATCGGCGATACCGCCTTTGGAGCCGGGCACCACGGGGATGCCCAGTTTCTCGGCGGTCTCTTTCGCGGTGATCTTGTCGCCCATCTGGCGGATGTGCTCGGCGGAGGGCCCGATGAAGGTCAGGTCGTGATCTTCGACGATCTGCACGAAAGCGGCGTTCTCAGACAGAAAGCCATAGCCCGGATGGATCGCCTGCGCGCCGGTGATTTCACAGGCCGCGATGATGGCCGGGAAGTTCAGGTAGGACTGCGCCGAGCTGTTCGGGCCGATACAGACGGCCTCGTCGGCCATCCGCACATGCATGGCGTCCGCGTCCGCCGTCGAGTGGACGGCCACCGATTGGATGCCCATCTCACGACAGGCGCGGATCACCCGCAACGCGATCTCGCCACGGTTGGCGATGAGGATTTTATCGAACATCGACAAACCCCTTATTCGATGATCATCAGAGGGGCGCCGAATTCGACCGGGGTGCCGTCGTCCACGAGGACGCGTTTCACGGTCCCGGATTTCGGAGCGGGGATGTGGTTCATGGTCTTCATGGCTTCGACGATCAGAACGGTCTGACCTTCGGAAACCTTGTCGCCCACTTTCACGAAGGGCGCGGCACCCGGTTCAGCGGCGAGATAGGCGGTGCCGACCATCGGAGAGGGCACGGCATTCGGATCGTTGGCCGGATCACCTGCGTCGGCAGCGGGGGCCGCGGGTGCGGCTGCTGCGGCCACCGGAGCGGCGGCGACAGGCGCGGGGGCTGCTGCGGCCACGGTCTGAATGACCTGAGGGGCGGCGCGGCTCACGCGGACGTTGAGGCTGTCATTGTCGCCATATTCGCGCATGACTTCGAGTTCGGTGAGCTCGTTGGCGCTCAGGAGTTCTGCCAATGCCTGAATGAAAGCCACGTCGGCGTCGTTTTGCTTTGTCATATGTTCAACTCGGTTTTGGGCCGCTCAGGTCTCGTTTGGGTGCCAGATGTGGCAGGTCCGTTCGAGCCCGGGCTGATTGATCTTCTGCGTTCGTATATAGGCCTTGTGACGTTGCGTGAAAACCCGATAACCGCCCCTGACCCGGGGAGAATGGCGCAAACTCTGCCTATGTTTTGGGCGCTCGCGCATGATTATGCGGCGTGAAGAGCGGGATAAGACCGAAAATAACCGGATCATAAATTTTACCACTTGATAAAAAATTGAAGCCTGCCACGCTCGAGTCACCAATAAAAGCAAGCCAACAGGGAGCAAGCCCGATGACCAACAGCCCGCTGACGCCCGGCATCACCGCCGGACGCCTGCCCGAGGAGAGCTATGCCGCGCAGTTTTCCGATCTGCACCCGGTGCTCGACGATCACGAGGCGCTCGTCGCCGCAGACCGGTGTTATTTCTGCCATGACGCGCCTTGCATGACGGCGTGCCCGACCTCGATCGACGTGCCCCTGTTCATCCGCCAGATCATGACCGGGACGCCCGAGGCGGCGGCCAAGACAATTTTCGACCAGAATATTCTGGGCGGCATGTGCGCGCGGGTCTGTCCGACGGAGACGCTTTGCGAAGAGGTCTGTGTGCGCGAGATCGCAGAGGGCAAACCCGTCGAGATCGGCCGTCTGCAACGCTACGCGACCGACGCGTTGATGGCGAAGGGCGTGCATCCCTACACCCGCGCCGAGGCGACCGGTAAAACCGTGGCCGTTGTGGGCGCAGGCCCTGCGGGTCTGGCGGCGGCGCATCGTCTGGCGATGAAGGGCCACGACGTGGTGATCTTCGACGCGCGCCCGAAATCCGGGGGCCTCAATGAATATGGCATCGCGTCCTACAAGGCGCCCGAGGGCTACGCCCAGAAAGAGGTCGATTGGCTGATGCAGATCGGCGGGATCACGGTCGAGACAGGCAAGAAACTCGGTGACGGTCTGACGCTTGAGGGGCTGAAGGCCGACTATGATGCGGTGTTCCTCGCCATCGGTTTGGCGGGCGTCAATGCGCTCCGCGCCGAGGGCGAAGAGACCGACGGCGTGCTCGATGCGGTGGAGTTCATCTCTGAACTGCGTCAGGCCGAAGACCTCTCGAAACTGCCGGTGGGCCGCAATGTCGTGGTGATCGGCGGCGGGATGACCGCCGTGGACGCCGCCGTGCAGGCGAAACTTCTGGGCGCGCAGAACGTCTCGATGGTCTATCGCCGGGGCCGCGCCAGCATGTCGGCGTCCGAGTATGAACAGGAACTCGCCGCCTCGAAAGGCGTGCAGATTTTCTACAACGCGGCCCCCGTGGCGGTCTACGGCGAGGGCGCGGTCGAGGAGGTCGAGTTCGAATATACCTCCGAGGAGGGCGGCAGCCTGAAAGGCACCGGCGAGACCTTCCGCTTGCCTGCCGATCAGCTGTTCAAGGCCATCGGCCAGACGCTCGACGGTGCGCCGGAGGGGATCGAAATCACCGGCGGAAAGATCGCGGTCGATGCCGTGGGGCGCACCTCGATTGCGGGCGTCTGGGCCGGGGGCGATTGTGCCTCGGGCGGCGAAGACCTGACCGTGACCGCGGTGTCCGAAGGACGCGACGCCGCCGAAGACATCCACGCCAAGCTGATGGAGGGCTGAGCCATGGCCGATTTGACAAGCACCTTTTGTGGCATCACAAGCCCGAACCCCTTTTGGCTGGCCTCCGCGCCGCCGACCGACAAGGAATACAACGTCCGCCGCGCCTTTGAGGCCGGGTGGGGCGGTGTGGTCTGGAAGACCCTCGGCGAAGAAGGTCCGCCGGTCGTCAACGTCAACGGGCCGCGCTATGGGGCCATTCACGGCGCCGACCGGCGGTTGCTGGGGCTCAACAACATCGAGCTGATCACCGACCGCCCGCTGGAGGTGAACCTCGAAGAGATGACGCGGGTGAAAAAGGACTATCCGGATCGGGCGTTGATTGCCTCCGTGATGGTGCCCTGTGACGCGGAGAGCTGGAAATCGATCATTCCGCGCATTGCTGAGACGGGCTGCGACGGGTTCGAGCTAAACTTTGGCTGTCCGCATGGCATGGCCGAGCGCGGCATGGGCTCCGCCGTGGGGCAGGTGCCGGAATATATTGAAATGGTGACGCGGTGGTGCAAGGAGGCGACCGACCTTCCGGTGATCGTGAAACTGACGCCCAACATCACCAATGTGCTGTACCCGGCGGAGGCCGCGCTTAGAGGCGGCGCCGATGCGGTCAGCCTGATCAACACGATCAACTCGATCACCTCTGTGAACCTCGACGCGTTTTCGCCCGAGCCGATGATCGACGGCAAGGGCACCCACGGCGGCTATTGCGGCCCGGCGGTGAAGCCGATTGCGATGAATATGGTGGCGGAAATTGCCCGCAACCCGGCGACGGCGAAACTGCCGATTTCGGGCATTGGCGGTGTGACCACCTGGCGCGATGCGGCGGAGTTCATGGCGCTTGGCGCGGGTAATGTCCAGGTGTGCACGGCGGCGATGACCTATGGCTTCAAGATCGTCGAAGAGATGATTTCGGGGCTGAGCCAATACCTCGATGAAAAGGAAATGGCGCTGTCTGATCTTGTTGGCAAGGCCACGCCCAACGTGACGGATTGGCAGTACCTCAACCTCAACCACGTCACCAAAGCGGTGATCAATCAGGACGATTGCATCAACTGCGGACGCTGTTATGCGGCCTGCGAGGACACTTCGCACCAGGCCATTGAGATGAGCCCGGATCGCACCTTTACCGTCAAGGACGATGAATGTGTGGCCTGTAATCTTTGTGTCAATGTCTGTCCGATCGAGGGCTGTATCACTATGAAAACGCTTGAAAAAGGCGAGATGGATGAACGGACGGGCAAGCCGGTGGGCGATTATGCCAACTGGACGACGCATCCGAACAACGTCGCGGCTGTTTCCGCAGAGTGATGCGGGATTTGTCGGCTGATTTCGGTCAGCCGACAGCCGATGAGGCACTCCCAATGCCCCGGACCCTACGAAACGCAGCCGGGGCAAGACATCAGAACAGGCCCCGAGACACTCTCGGGGTTTGTTTTTTATCGTCTCTGACATTTCGGACGGCAAAGCTCCGCAAGGTCACCCGCTGGCACGGTGATCAGGGTCGATTTCCATTTTGAAAATTGCGCCATCCTGGCGCCACAGGTTTAGAGGATCACGACGTCAGCCGTCAAAAGGTGTCCTCTGAACCGCCGCCGGGCCGGAGAGCCGGGCTTCTGGGTCAATGGCCTCCGCAGGCGCATCGCTCAGCGCCATCACCTCTTCGGTGGCCATATCTTTTGCGCTTTCCTCAGAGGCGTTTGTCGCCGCCTCGACGGGCGCGGTCGCCTCCGCACCCTCTGCCTTCGCCGCATTTCTCGGCGCAATCGCCGCCTCATCTTCGGCTTGCGTGCGTTTTGCGGCGATCTCGGCAATCGTGTTGCGCAGATCGAGCTCCACCTCAAGGACAGAGGCCTGAAACGCAGGCGTCGGCCCGGTCAGGATGTCTTCGGGAAGTTCCGTTTTATCGGTGTCATATTCAGATGTCATCGCGCGCTCGGACGCGGTGACGGAGGAGGCGTCAGACGCCTCGTCAATCTTGTAAGACAGGATATCGCCATTCTGGCCGGGAAGCTCGTTCCCCTTTGTATATGTTGCCGTTCCGTTCAGCGCGGTTTCCGCGATCTGAGGAACGTCTGGCTTCGGCGGATCTGGCGGTTGTCTGAATGCAAATCCACCACCTCCGAAAGCCGGCACGCCCGCGATATTGGTCATGCTAAGCTCCTTTTCTCAGGAGCCCCCACCATCTTTCTTTATAAAACGTTATGGTTTTTGAAAGGTTAATACCCACGGGTATTTTGATGTATGGTTAAGATCCGGTTTAGAACCTCAGACTGGCGTCAGCATCCGGCGGAACAGCGTGTCGAGATAGGCCGCCGCATCCTCGAAATGCGCGTCGCCTTCGGGGCGCAGGATCGCACGCACCTGCGCATCGAAATCGGCGTAGTGCTGAGTCGTGGACCAGATCGAGAAAATCAGGTGATAGGGATCGACCGGCGCCAGCGCGCCCGAGGCGATCCAGCCGTCGATGACCTGAGCCTTTTCATCCACAAGGCTTTTCAATTCGCCCTCGATCTTGTCCATGATATTGGGCGCGCCCTGGACGATCTCATTGGCGAACAAACGGCTCTCGCGGGGGTACTCGCGGGCCATCTCGAGTTTGCGCAAAACATAGGCGAGAAGCTCTTCGACCGGCTCACCGTCTGCCTCGATTTTACGCAGAGGATCGAGCCAATTCTGCATCAGCTCATCGATCAAGGCCCGGTGGATCGCCACTTTCGAGGGGAAATAATAGAGCAGATTGGGCTTTGACAGCCCCGCCGCCTTGGCGATCTGATCGAGGGTGGAGCCGCGAAAGCCATGTTGTGAAAACACATCCAAAGCCGCTTCTAGGATGGTTTCCGTGTTCTTTTTCTGAATGCGTGTGCGCGGTTGTCGTCCGGGCATGTGTCGCTCGATTCCCATTTCCATCCTGCCTTCTAGCGCTTGTTGCTCTATATTTGCTAAAAAAAACGCCAAATCGAAGTCTGAATTGCCTTAAATCCGCACTTGATGCAAGTTTGCATGGGTTTTAGGCGTTTGCTCTGTTTCGCGTCTGCGCGCGGTGCTGCTAGGGTGCTCTTGACCAAATGGTCAAACTTGAGGGCCAGACTTGAGGGTCTGAGGCGGGCCGCATCTGTTCGGACACAGGCAATGCCGCCAACCCAAAGTTGGACCCAGATCATTTGGGACAGGACAGATTTATGGAAAGGAAACCCCATGGCCGCCGCTGGTGAGAACCTCAAGATCAACTCCGAACGTCTCTGGGACAGTTTGATGGAGATGGCGAAGATCGGGCCGGGGATTGCGGGCGGCTGTAACCGCCAGACGCTGACCGACGAAGACGCCGAAGGGCGCAAGCTGTTTCAATCGTGGTGCGAAGCGGCGGGGATGACGATGGGCGTCGATGCCATGGGCACGATGTTCATGACCCGCGAAGGCACCGATCCCGACGCACTGCCGGTCTACGTCGGCTCCCATCTCGACACTCAGCCCACGGGCGGCAAATACGACGGGGTTCTGGGCGTCCTTGGCGCGCTCGAAGCCGTGCGGACGATGAACGATCTCGGCATCAAGACGAAACACCCGATCGTGGTCACCAACTGGGCCAATGAAGAGGGCGCGCGCTTTGCACCTGCGATGCTGGCCTCGGGCGTGTTCGCCGGCAAGCTCGATCTGGATTACGCCTACGGGCGCACGGACCTTGAGGGCAAGACCTATGGTGAGGAACTGGCCCGCATCGGTTGGAAAGGCGATGAAGAGGTCGGCGCGCGCAAGATGCATGCGTACTATGAGCTGCACATCGAACAGGGGCCGATTTTGGAGGCCGAGGGCAAGGACATCGGCGTCGTCACCCATTGTCAGGGCCTGTGGTGGCTCGAATTTACGCTCACCGGCAAAGAGGCGCACACCGGGTCCACGCCAATGGCCATGCGCACCAACGCAGGCCTCGCCATGGCGCGGATTTTGGAGATGGTGCAAGAGGTCGCAATGGATCACCAACCGAACGCCGTGGGCGGTGTCGGCCAGATGCAATTCACACCGAATTCGCGCAACGTGTTGCCGGGCACGGTGGTGTTCACGGTCGACATCCGCACGCCGGACATCACCAAACTGACCTCCATGCGCAGCCAGATCGAAGAGCGTGCGGCGAAGATTTGCGAAGAGATCGGCGTGGGCTGTTCTGTGGAACCCGTCGGCCATTTCGACCCGGTGACCTTCACGCCGGAGCTGGTGTCCAATGTCCGTAAAGCTGCGGAAACGCTGGGTTATTCGCATATGGACATCGTCTCGGGCGCCGGTCACGACGCCTGTTGGGCCGCCGCTGTGGCGCCCACGACGATGATCATGTGCCCCTGTGTCGATGGTCTGTCGCACAACGAGGCCGAAGAGATCAGCCCGGAATGGGCGGCTGCGGGGACCGATGTGCTGTTGCATGCGGTCTTGGAAACCGCTGAAATCGTGGAATGAGTATTTGAGTCAAGAAGAAGCAGGAGCGCGCCGGGGATAAGGCGCGCCGCTTTTGCCAACAAGGAGAGAGTTATGAGCAAGGTGATCAAAGGCGGTACGGTTGTCACCGCCGATCTGACCTATAAGGCCGATGTGAAAATCGAGGATGGCAAGATCGTCGAGATCGGGCCGGACCTGACGGGCGATGAAATCCTCGATGCGGAGGGCTGTTATGTGATGCCGGGCGGGATCGACCCGCATACGCATTTGGAAATGCCTTTCATGGGCACGCATTCCTCGGATGATTTCTACGCCGGCACCCGCGCAGCTCTGGCGGGTGGCACGACCATGGTCGTCGATTTCGCACTGCCCGATCCGGGGCAGTCGCTTTTGGATGCGATCAAGGTCTGGGACAATAAATCGGCGCGGGCCTGTTGCGACTACTCTTTCCACATGGCGATCACCTGGTGGGGCGAGCAGGTTTTCGATGAGATGAAGATCATCACCGAAGAAAAAGGCATCAACACGTTCAAGCACTTCATGGCCTACAAGGGCTCTTTGATGGTGAACGATGACGAGATGTTCGCCTCTTTCAAACGCTGCGCCGAGCTGGGTGCGACGCCTTTGGTCCATGCCGAGAACGGCGATCTAGTGGCCGAGATGACGACGAAATTGCTGGCCGAGGGCAACACCGGCCCGGAGGCGCACGCCTATTCACGGCCCTCTCAGGTCGAGGGCGAGGCCACCAACCGCGCGATCATGATCGCCGACATGGCGGGCGCGCCGCTTTACGTGGTGCACACCTCCTGCGAAGAAGCGCACGAAGCCATTCGCCGCGCCAAGATGAACGGCAAACGCGTTTGGGGCGAGCCGCTGATCCAGCATCTTGTGTTGGACGAGAGCGAGTATTTCAACGAGGACTGGGACCATGCCGCGCGTCGCGTGATGTCGCCACCGTTCCGCAACAAAAAGCATCAGGACAGCCTTTGGGCGGGCCTCGCTTCGGGCACGCTGTCCTGTGTGGCGACCGACCACTGTGCCTTTACGACGGAGCAGAAACGCTACGGGGTTGGTGATTTCTCGAAAATCCCGAACGGGACGGGCGGTTTGGAAGATCGCTTGCCGGTGCTCTGGACCATGGGGGTCGAGACGGGCCGCATCACGATGAATGAATTTGTCGCTGTAACCTCCACGAATATCGCGAAAATCCTGAACTGCTATCCGCAAAAAGGCGCGGTTCTGGTGGGGGCGGATGCCGATCTGATCGTGATGGATCCGACCATGTCGAAAACCATCAAGGCGGAGACACAGGCGTCTTCGATCGACTATAACGTCTTCGAAGGGATCGAGGTCACGGCGCTGCCGCGTTACGTCTTGACCCGCGGTTATGTGGCGGTCGACAAGGGCGAGCTGAAGGCCAAGGAAGGCCACGGAGACTTCGTCGCCCGCGACCCGAATGCGACGGTGAACAAGGCGCTGTCGAAGTGGAAAGAACTGACCGCACCGCGTCCGGTGGAACGCGCTGGTATTCCAGTGACCGGCGTCTGAGCCAAACGGCGAAAAAGGATGGGGCCTTCTCAGGCCCGCCCGCACAACAGGGGACAGACCGCGAAAACGCGGCGAGTATAAAGACATTAGCCAATGAAAAAGCCAGTCATCGACGCGCAGAACGTCGATCTTACCTTTCAGACCAACGACGGACCCGTACATGCGCTCAAGGACGTCAATCTCCAGATCGAAAAGGGGGATTTCGTGTCCTTCATCGGGCCGTCGGGCTGTGGCAAAACCACATTCCTGCGCTGTATCGCCGGGCTTGAGACGCCGACGGGCGGCACGCTGACGGTCAACGGGTTGACGCCCGAAGAGGCCCGAAAATCAAGGTCTTACGGCTATGTTTTTCAGGCGGCGGGGCTGTATCCGTGGCGCACGATTGCGGGCAACATCAAGCTGCCGCTGGAGATCATGGACTTCCCGAAAGCGGAGATGGACAAGAGGGTCGAGAAGGTGCTCGATCTGGTGGACCTCAGGGGCTTTGGCAGGAAATATCCGTGGCAGCTTTCGGGGGGGATGCAGCAACGCGCCTCGATTGCCCGTGCGCTGGCCTTTGATGCCGAGATTCTGTTGATGGACGAACCCTTTGGCGCGCTTGACGAGATCGTCCGCGACAAACTGAACGAAGAGGTCCTCAAACTCTGGGCTGCGACCAACAAGACCATCGGTTTCGTGACCCACTCGATCCCCGAGGCGGTGTATCTGTCGACCAAGATCGTCGTCATGTCCCCACGCCCCGGCCGGATCACCGATGTGATCGAAAGCCCGCTGCCAAAAGAGCGACCGCTCGACATCCGCGACACACCGGAATTCATCGAGATTGCGCATCGGGTTCGGGACGGCCTCCGTGCGGGACATGACGTATGAGTAAAATCATTCCCGTCCTGACTGTCCTCATTGCGCTCATCGTCATCTGGTACGCTGCCGCCGTGAAGATGAACAGCACATGGACCTATGATCAGGCCGAACGCGCCGGCACCGAGGTCACGTTTTCCGAACTGATCACCGACACCATGTCGCAAAAACGCCCGCTCTTGCCCGCGCCGCATCAGATCGTGGCTGAGCTTTGGGACACCACGATTGAGAAGAAAATCACCTCGAAACGCTCGATGGTTTATCAAGGCTCTATCACGCTCAAGACCACGCTTCTGGGCTTTGGTTTTGGCATCGTGATCGGTATTGCGCTTGCCACTGTCATCGTTTTGAGCCGCATCGGGCGGTTGACGCTCATGCCTTGGGCGATCATTTCCCAGACCATTCCGATTGTGGCCTTGGCGCCGATCATCGTCGTGCTGTCGAACGCGGTCGGCACTGGCACGCTGATGGTGCCCAAGGCGATCATCGCCGCTTATCTGAGCTTTTATCCGGTGCTGGTTTCCATGGTCAAAGGCTTGCAAAGCCCCGATCAGATGCAACTCGATCTGTTGAAAACCTACGGCGCGAGCCAGAGCGAAGTGTTCTGGAAACTGCGCCTGCCGTCGTCGATGCCCTATTTCTTTGCCTCGCTCAAAGTCTCCGTCGCCGCCGCTTTTGTCGGTGCCGTGGTGGCGGAACTTTCCACTTCGGCGATTGCGGGGCTTGGCGCGCGGATGTTGATCGGATCGCAGTTCGGCGAGCCGATGATCATGTGGGCGGCGCTGTTTGCGGCGGCGATTCTGGCCGCGATCCTGATTTTCCTCGTCGGCGGGTTTGAAAAATTCGCGCGCAATCTGATGGGAGGGCCTGCGGTATGAGACCTGACACGACGTTCGAGAAAATCGCATGGCCTCTGGGTTTCGGCCTTTTGGTGCTGGTCCTTTGGGAGGTCATCGTGCGCGTCTTTGGCGTCTCTCCCGCGATCCTGCCGCCGCCCTCAGCGATTGCCGTCGCCATTGCCGGGTCGCTGCCGATCCTCTGGCAAGATTGGGTGCAAACTGTGGTCAAAGGGGCCTTGAACGGCCTCTGGATGGGCACTTTGGCGGCGCTCATTTTGGCGCTGATCATCGACCGCTTTGACTTCCTGAAACGCGGCCTCATGCCGGTGGCGAATTTCTTTGCCGCGCTGCCCATTGTGGGCCTCGCGCCCATCATGGTGATGTGGTTCGGCTTTGACTGGCATTCAAAGGCCGCAGTGGTCGCCATCATGGTGTTTTTTCCCATGTTGGTGAACATCTTAGGCGGTTTGGCCGCGGTCGATCCGATGCACCGCGACCTGATGCGCACCTATGGCGCGACACATATTCAAACGCTCCATAAATTGCGCGGACCAGCGGCGCTTCCTTTCCTGTTCAACGGGTTGAAAATCGCCACCTCTCTGGCGCTCATTGGGGCGATTGTTGCTGAATATTTTGGCTCTCCGATCCGGGGCATGGGCTTTCGCATCACGACAGAGATGGGACGCTTGGCAACGGACATGGTTTGGGCTGAGATTGTGGTGTCTGCCGTCACCGGGACCGCACTTTACGGTCTGGTTGCGGGCATCGAAAAACGGGTGACCTTCTGGCACCCCTCACAACGCGGGTAACCTTTGCGGGTAACCTCGCGCAATACAAGGTACGGGGGAAAAATCCTCGGCCGAAAGACACAACTTGGAGGTTGTAAGACTATGAAAAAGCTACTGACGAGCGCCGCTGCTCTGGCCGCTATTGGCTCTGGCGCCTTCGCCGCAGATGACGTGACGCTTCAGCTCAAATGGGTCACTCAGGCTCAATTCGCGGGCTATTACGTGGCGCTGGAGAAAGGCTTTTACGAGGAAGCCGATCTCAATGTGACGATCAAACCGGGCGGCCCGGATGTGGCCCCGGTGCAGGTGCTTTTGGGCGGTGGCGCCGATGTCATGGTTGATTGGATGCCGTCGGCTCTGGCCGCGCGTGAAAACGGCGCGCCGGTGGTGAACATCGCGCAGCCCTACAAATCGTCCGGCATGATGCTGACCTGTCTGAAAGAAACCGGCATCACCGGCCCCGAAGATTTCCCGGGCAAGACGCTGGGCGTTTGGTTCTACGGCAACGAATATCCGTTCCTCTCGTGGATGGGCAAACTCGACATCCCGACGGACGGGTCCGAGGGCGGTGTGACGGTCTTGAAACAAGGCTTCAACGTCGATCCGCTGTTGCAAAAACAGGCCGCCTGTATCTCCACCATGACCTATAACGAGTATTGGCAGGTGATCGACGCCGGCATTTCCGCCGACGATCTCGTGACCTTCAAATACGAAGACCAAGGCGTTGCGACGCTCGAAGACGGGCTTTACGTGCTCGAAGACAGCCTGACCGACGAGGCGTTCAAGGATAAGATGGCCCGTTTCGTCGCCGCCTCCATGGAGGGCTGGAAATACGCCGAAGAGAACCCGGAAGAGGCCGCCGAGATCGTGCTTGAGTATGATGAAACCGGCGCGCAGACCATGGAGCATCAAGTCCGTATGATGACCGAAGTGGCCAAGCTGACCGCAGGCTCCAACGGCGCGCTGGACGTGGCCGATTATGAGCGGACCGTCGAGTCTCTGTTGTCCGGTGGTTCCGATCCGGTGATCACCAAGGCACCGGAAGGCGCCTATACGCTTGAGATCACGGACGCTGCACTGAACTAAAGCGTTTTTCGTTTAATCTGTTTCAGATTGAGCGAAAAACGTTGCCACACTGAATTGATATTGCTGCGTTTCTTAAAAATTGAGTGCCTCAAGTTTTTTGAGAAACGCTTTAAGCGCGTTCAGTTTATCGCACATAAAACCCCGCCCCGGAGCAGATCCGGGGCGGGGCTTGCATGTCCCGAGGCAGGGAGGGACATACGTTCGAAAGATTACGAATTCATCGCTTGTTCGAGCGTCAGGTCACCTTCGACCTCTTCGTAATCCGCAAGGTTCACATCCGGCATCGCCTTCAGCTCTTCTTCGGTCGCGCCTTGGATCATCACGCTGTTCTCGTCGATCATGGAGAACTGGTCGATTTCGATCAGCACGTCATGTTCGGCAATGCCGAGGAAGCCGCCGACACCCACGATCGCCTTGGTTTCACCCTCGGCCATCACGATGGCGTCGATCTCGCCGATATCTTCACCGGATTCGGTCAGAACCTGCGTGCCGACGATTTCGGACACGGTTTCCTGACCAAAGGTCTCAAGTGCGGCGGCGACATTTTGCGCCCCTTCTTGGGTCGCGTCCCAAGCCTCATTGGCGGTGTCAGCCGTGGCATCGGCCACATCGGAGGCGGTGTCTTCGGCGCCGTCAACGGCGTTGTCCATGGTGCCATCGGCGCTCTCCATGGCGTCGTCCACAGCCGGTGCTTCCATGGTGGTGTCGCTCTGCATGGTCACGCCGTCCTCAGACACGGTCGCATCGGTCTCGCTGGTCATTTCGGCAAAGACCGGAGTTGCGGCAAGGCCAATCACAGCGGCGGTGGTCATCAGTTTCTGCGTCAGGGTTTTCATTTCTATTCTCCTCTCAGTCATGCGTTTGCATGTGGTATGGAGAGACAATGAAATCGGCCCGGTGGAAGTTCCTGAGAAAATCGAAAATGTCTTTGGTTTTTTGAAAAATGACATATAAATCAATTTGATAGCCTATTGTTTTTCTTTAGGTGTTTCTGAGAATGCAGCATTTAAGGCCGTCAGGATTTTATAAAATCCCCGAATTTCTTCTTCCGTGAACCCCTGTGCGAAGGCGTCGATCTCCTGCATCTCGCGCCTACGGATTGACAGGATTTGCGCGCGCGACGGCGACGTGAGCCGGTAAAACTTCGAGGCGCGATGCGCGGGGTTTTCCTCGGTCTCAAGTTTGCCCTCCGCCACCAGCGACTTGAGCTCACGCCCGACGAATTGCCGGGTGACGTCGAGATGCGCGGTGATCTGTGGGGCGGTGGCGTGATCGAGTGCCAACAACACCTCCAAGATCGCCCGCTGGCCGACCGTGATCCCGGTGCCTTGCAGATCGTGTTCCACCCTTGCGGTGATGTTGCGCAGCAGCGGGCGGGTCAGTTGAATTCCGGCG
Organism: Celeribacter sp.; assembly: GCF_048270365.1. Classification (NCBI taxonomy): domain Bacteria; kingdom Pseudomonadati; phylum Pseudomonadota; class Alphaproteobacteria; order Rhodobacterales; family Roseobacteraceae; genus Celeribacter; species Celeribacter sp. Next base: position 2,186 of record NZ_JBLWTA010000006.1, on the reverse strand, counting down.
TAAAGCTGGTCTGCCGGGCGCATGTCGCTCCTCGTCGTGTCGGACATCGAAATCTCCTTTCTTGTGTTGTAGGGCGGTATGTCTTAATCTGTCAACTCAGTTGACGATTCCTTTTGGCAGATGTGGAGGTCCGATGATGAAATGGTCGACGCTCAGTGAAAGACAAATTCTGAAGGCCAAGGCCGAAGGTCAGCTCGACAATTTGAAGGGGGCGGGCAAGCCGTTGAACATGCAAAGCGGCACGGACAGCGATGCGGCGGGCTTTCGCATCATGGCCGAGGCGGGGGTCGTCCCGCGCGAATTCGAGTTGCGCAAAGAGATCGAGGCACTGACTGCGCAGCTTCGTGATACGGTCGAGGCGGAGGCCCGCAAAGAGCTGATCCGCCAGATCGCGCAGGTGCAGCTCCGGCTCGACGTCGAGGTCGAGGCCCGGCGCAAATATTATCGCAGTTCCTGACCCTAGATGAGTGCCGCGGGCGCGAGGCGCCGCGCCGTGGCACCGCTGCGCAGTTTGAACCGCGCCAGATCGGGCGCCTTGGCCGTGTCCAATGTGCCCAGATCGAGCCGTATCACGCCCTCCGCCTTGAGCCGCTGCATCGCTTCCCAAAGGATCAGGTTGTGGGCGTTTGATGTGCGTCCCTCCGGACCGCTATGGCCAATCTGATAGGTCGCCGTGTTGCCATGGACGACAAAGAGCATTTGCGCATCTAAGGCGGTGAACAGGCGCAAAGATCGTGGCGCAACCTCTTGCAGGGCAAGGGTGAACTCCGGGGGAAGCGCACGGTATTTGCCCGCAGCCTGACGGTCTTTTTCGGCCTGCAACAGTGGCATGAGAGCCACGGGTGTCGCCTCTAGCCGCGCCACTTTGAGCCGCGTCGCCTCGGCCTTTTTCAACCCGTTGCGCCATTTGCCGTTCATCTGCGCCCTGAGTTCCGAAAGGCTTGGCGTCAGATCCAGTTCTGCAATTTCGGGCGGTGCAGAGAGAGATAGTCGTTTGAGGCGCTCTTCGGGGGAGGCCAGTTTCACCCCTTTGGGAAGGGCGCGACGCAGGCCGCGCAGCGCTGTTGTACGTGTCGCCGTGTCGATGTCAAAAAACAGCGGGCCTCTGGTGATGAGGCTTGTGCGCAGGCCGAACATGGGCCGCAGCACGACCTGTGCCAGAGCGACAGGCGTGTCACCGTCAAAAACGCAAAACCGTTTCACCTCGCGCCCGACACGTTTGGCGGCGTCGCCATAGAGCCAACGCTGGGGCAGGGGCGCCATGATCTGATCCGCCAGCGCCTCCCATGCTTTTTGAGTCTCGATCTCACACACATCCATAGGTTTATGCGTGGCACAACAGGGTTAACAAACCCTTCAGAGGCACCGGTTTTGGAGACTGTAAAAATTTAACTGAATGTCACAGAGCAGGAGGGTCCCGTTAACCAAAGCGGAAGGTTCCGGGCGCAAGATCGGGTCACTTTAAGAGGAAAACCCATGCAACATTCCCGTTTCCCACGCAATCTGACAGAGGTCGCCTGTTTGTTGCAGGTTTGGACTGTACATCCCCGCGCGGGCCTGTCCGCCCGTTGGACGCGCAGTGTTTCGCGCTGACGGCTCAGGTGTAAATGAAAAGCCCGCCCCATGTGTGCGGGCGGGCTTTGTGATTTTGCAAAATTAGTTCGCCATGCGAACTTTGAGCATTATGCGCTCAGATTATACAGCGAATTCGCAATCAGCTCCTCGACGACAGCAGGCTCAGCCAGCGTGGAGGTGTCACCCAAGGATCCGGTGTCGTTCTCGGCGATCTTGCGCAGGATGCGGCGCATGATTTTACCCGAACGGGTTTTCGGCAGGCCCGGGGCCCATTGGATGAAGTCCGGTTTGGCGATCGGGCCGATTTCGGTGCGGACCCATTTTTCCAGCTCGACGCGCAGCTCGTCGGTTGGCTCCACATCGTTCATCAGCGTCACATAGGCGTAGATGCCCTGGCCCTTGAGCTCATGCGGCATGCCGACGACCGCCGCTTCGGCGACTTTGGCGTGGGCGACCAGCGCGCTTTCGACCTCGGCCGTGCCCATGCGGTGGCCGGAGACGTTGATCACATCGTCGACGCGGCCGGTGATCCAGTAGTAGCCATCCGCATCGCGGCGGCAGCCGTCGCCGGAGAAGTAATAGCCTTTGTACTGCTGGAAATAAGTCTCTTG
>NZ_JBLWTA010000005.1:0-266398 GCF_048270365.1 Celeribacter sp. | reverse complement strand
CCAGTTCAGACAAATCCCGCCCAGATTCTCGCGCTCGACACAGGCGACCTTAAGCCCCAACTGCGCCGCACGAATGGCGGCCACATAGCCACCAGGGCCAGCGCCGATCACGATGAGGTCGAAGGTTTGATCCGTCCCGCTCATGCGATGCCTCCCAAGCAGACGTATTTCAACTCGAGGAAATCTTCGATGCCGTGGCGCGAACCTTCGCGGCCCAAGCCCGACATTTTGACCCCGCCAAAGGGCGCTTCTGCGGTGGAAATCAACCCAGTGTTGACGCCGACCATGCCGTATTCCAGCCCCTCCGAGACCCGGAAAATCCGCGCCACATCTTGAGCGTAGAAATAGGAGGCGAGGCCGAATTCGGTGTCATTGGCGGCCTGGATCGCCTCGGCTTCGTCGGTGAAGCGGAACAGCGGCGCGACAGGACCAAAGGTTTCCTCACGCGCGACCGCCATATCGGAGGTCACATCCGCCAGAACCGTCGGCTCATAGAAAGTGCCGCCCAGAGCGTGCGGTTTGCCACCGGCAAGCACGCGGCCGCCTTTTTCGACCACGTCCGACACATGGCTCTGCACTTTCTCCAACGCGCTCTCATCGATCAGCGGGCCAAGTTCGACGCCGTTCTCCATGCCGTTGCCGGTGCGCAGGTTTGAGACCGCCTTGGCCAGTTTCTCGGCGAAGGCGTCGTAAACCCCGTCCTGCACATAGATGCGATTGGCGCAGACACAGGTTTGGCCATTGTTGCGGAATTTCGCGATCAGTGCGCCTTCGACGGCGGCGTCGAGATCGGCGTCGTCAAACACGATAAACGGCGCGTTGCCGCCCAGTTCCAGCCCAAGTTTCTTGATCGTCGGTGCCGATTGCGCATAGAGCATCGCGCCGATTTCGGTCGAGCCGGTGAAGGTCAATTTGCGCACCACCGGGTTCTCGGTCAGTTCCGCACCGATCTGCGCGGCGGAGCCGGTGATGACGCTGAAGAGCCCGGAAGGAAGCCCGGCGCGCTCGGCCAGAACCGCCAGAGCGATAGCGGAATAAGGCGTTTGCGACGCAGGTTTCAACACCATGCCACAGCCCGCAGCAAAGGCAGGCCCGGCCTTGCGGGTGATCATCGCATTCGGGAAATTCCACGGCGTGATCGCGGCGACAACGCCGATGGGTTGCTTCATCACGAGGATGCGTTTGTCGGGCTGATGGCCGGGAATGGTCTCGCCATAGACGCGACGCGCCTCTTCGGCGAACCATTCGACAAAGCTCGCGCCGTAGGTGATCTCACCTGCCGCTTCCGCGAGAGGTTTGCCCTGTTCCAGCGTCAGGATTTGCGCCAGAGCCTCGCGATGCGCGATCATCAGATCGAACCATGCGCGCAACACGTTTGAACGGTCTTTCGCGGTCCGCGCAGCCCAAGTCTTTTGCGCCTCTTCCGCCGCCTCGACCGCCTTGGCGACCTCGGCCCGGCCCAGCTTCGGAACATACCCGATCAGCGTGCCGTCGGCGGGGTTGTGCACGGCAATGCCGGTCTCAGGGTCGGCCTCGATCCAGTCTCCGGCAACCAGATTGGCGTCGCGCAAAAGCCCGGTGGCGCGAAGATCTTGCAAACTCAAACTCATTGGTCGTCCTCCTCATGCGTCAGAAACCGCAGCATCTCTGTCAACTGCGCCTCCAACATGTGATGCCCCGGATGGATCATGAGCCCGCGCGCCTCGGCGGCGTGCAAAAGCGGTGTGATCTCCGGCTGCATGATGACCTCGGCGACCAAGGTGCCGGGGTCGAGTGTGTCTGGCTCGAAGGGCAAAGCATCCTCGGGTTTCAGCCCCAAAGAGGTGCCGTTGATCGCGATGTCATGCCCGGCGGGGTCCGTGGCGGCGGCGAAGTGCACATCGGGGAAATGCGCCGCCAGCCGCGCGATCAGGGCCTCGGCTTTCTCAATGGAGCGGTTCGCCACGGTCAGCGCCGAGATGCCACGTTCCGCAACAGCAAAGGCGATGGCACTCGCCGCGCCGCCCGCGCCCGCAAGGAACACCCGCTTGCCTAAAAGCGTCACGCCCGCCTGTTCCAACCCGCACGCAAAGCCTTCGCCGTCGAGGATATCGCCGTAGAGCGACCCGTCCGACCTGCGCCGGATGACATTGACGCTTTGCGCCGCCGCCGCGCGCGCGCTCAGCGCATCGCAAAGCGCGGGCACAGCGGTTTTATGCGGCACGGTGACCACGGCGCCCGCGAAATTGCGCGCGCCTGCGAGGCCTTTGAGCATCGGCTCCAGCGCTGCGGACGGCACTTCGAGCGGGACCAAAATGGCATCCACGCCGTCGGCCTCAAACCGCGCGTTAAGCGCCTGTGGCGTGCGCACATGGGTGACCGGATCGGCGAGGATCGCCAGCGTTTTGGTGTGCCCCGTGATCATGTTACACCAACAGGCTCATCGGGGTCTCGATGCCCGCTTTGAAGGCCGCCAACCACTGCGCGCCCACGGCCCCATCGACGGTGCGGTGATCAACCGACAGCGTCACGCTCATGACAGGGGCCAGCACGATCTGATCGCCGCGCCCGACGGGGCGTTTTTCGGCGGCACCGACGGCGAGGATACAGCTCTGCGGCGGGTTGATGATCGCGGAGAAGCTCTTGACCCCATACATGCCGAGGTTCGAAAGCGAGAACCCACCGCCTTGATATTCGTCGGGCTTGAGACGGCCTTCGCGCGCCTTGGCGGCCAGTGCTTTCATCTCGGAGGACAGCGTGCCGAGGCTCTTTTGATCGGCATTGCGCAGCACCGGCGTGATCAGCCCGCCGTCGGTCGCGACCGCCACGGAAATGTCGATGGATTTGAGCTGCAACACCGCCTCATCGGTCCAGATCGCATTGGCGGCGGGCACTTTCGCGAGCGCGTTGGCGACGGCTTTGACGATGAAATCATTGACAGAAATCCGGTCCGCTTTCTCGCGGCCCTCGTTGATTTGGGCCCGGAGCGCCATGAGCGCCTCGATGTCGCAATCGGCCTCAAGGTAGAAATGCGGCACGGTGGTTTTCGACTCGAGCAGCCGCCGCGCGATGGTGCGACGCATGCCGGTGTGGGGGATTTCCTCGTAGTCGCCGATGCCCGCGAGGTTGGGCGCAGCGGCTTTGGCGACAGGGGCAGCCACGGGAGCCACGCCCCCGGCCTCGGCAGCGCGTTCCACGTCGATGCGCACAATGCGACCGCGCGGGCCGGACCCGGAAAGCCCCGAAAGATCAACGCCTTTCTGTGCCGCGATCCGGCGGGCGAGCGGCGAGGCCGCAATCTTGTCGGAGGATTTCGCCACGGGGGTTGCTTCGGCTTTCGGTGCCTCAACCGGCGCTTCGACCGTCTCCGCAGGCACCGCCCCACCCGGCGTATAGCCGTCCAGCACAGAGGCGTCTTCGCCGTCAAGCAACAGAACCGCGATCACCGCATTCACATCGGCGCGCTCACCGGCGGGGGTGAGGATTTTGCCCAACACCCCGTCGGCGTCGGCCTCAAATTCCATCGTCGCCTTGTCGGTTTCGACCTCGGCCAATGTGTCCCCGGCCTTCACGGCCTCGCCTTCGGCCTTGAGCCAATTGGCGATCACCGCGTCTTCCATTCCGGCGGAGAGCGAGGGCAGTATGATTTCCTTGGGCATGTCTTCTCTCCTTATTCCGCTGCCGTTGCCGCAAGCGGCAGGCCCTGATCGGCCATGACCTCGCGCAGGCCCGCTTCGATGTCTTGCGGACGCGCGCAAGCCGCCGCTTCCAGGACTTTGGAAATGCTGGGCGAGGCTTCCGCGCCATGCACCCGTTTGATCGGCTGATCGAGGAAGTCGAAACAGCGGCGCTGAATCTCATCGGCGAGCCAGCCGCCATAGGAAGTGCCAGAGGAGCCCTGTTCGACGATCAACACATTGCCGGTCTTCTCGATGGAGGCCTCAATGGTCTCCCAATCAAGCCCGGCGCGATCCAAGCTGCGCAGGTCGATGATTTCGGCATCCACGCCCAGACGCTCGACCACTTCGCGGGTCTTTTCGACCATGGCCAAATAGGTCAGCACGGTGACACGCGCGCCTTCGCGGACGACTTTGGCTTTGCCCAGCGGGATCATGTAGTCGAGATCATCGGCGGGTCCGACGCCTTTCGAGGCATAGAGATCGACATGTTCGATCACCAGAACCGGGTCCTCGCACTGAAGCGCCGCGTTCATCAGCCCGACATAGTCATAGGGCGTCGAGGGCGCGACGATACGCCAACCCGGAGCGGTCGCGAAAATCCCCGCCGGGTCCATCGAGTGTTGCGAGCCATAGCCCGTGCCCATCGCGATTTTCGTTCGCAAAACCAAAGGCATGGCATTGTCGCCGCCGAACATGTGACGCGCCTTGCCGATCTGGTTGAACACCTGATCCGCGGCGACCCACATGAAGTCCGGATACATGAATTCGATCACCGGACGCACGCGCCCGTCTGCGGCCATGCCTGCGGCGAGGCCCGTAAAGGCATTCTCGGCAATTGGGGTGCCGAGGCAGCGATCCGGGAACTTGTCCGAGAGGCCTTTGGTCGCGCCATTGGTGCCGCCTTTCAGACGGTGCACATCCTCGCCCATGACGACGACGCGCTCGTCCGTTTCCATCCGGCGCATCATCACATCGGCCACGGCGTCGATGAATTTCACATTGTCTTTGAGCGTACCGGAAAACGTTTCTTGTTCCTCAAAACGCGCCCCGTCGAATTCCGACAGATCGCCGCGCAGACCGAAATCGCGGAAGCTTTCTTCGGGCCAGAGCGCCGGTTTGATGCGGCGTTTGCCGTCGACCTCTTCGATCAGCTCACCCGCGATCTCTTCCATCATCTCTTGCGCCTGGCTGCGCAGGTCTTCGACGGCTTGCGCGCCGATGATCTGGCGCTCCATCAGGCCGCGCGCCATGGCGTCGAGCGGATCGCGGCCGCGCCATTCCTGTTCTTCTTCCTTCGTGCGATAGCCAAAGGCAGAGCCCGGCAACGCGCCGTTTTGGTGGAAGTAGCGGTAGACATCGGCCTCGATCACCACCGGACCTTCGCCCGCGCGCATGATCTTATTGGCTTCCTCGGAGGCCAGATACACGGACAGCGTGTCCATGCCGTCGACCTTCAGCGCCGGGATGCCAAAAGCCAGACCGCGCGCCGAAAGCCGCGTCTCTGCGGTGACTTCCTCGACATGGGTCGACACGGCGTAGCGGTTGTTTTCAATGAAGAAACAGATCGGCAGCTTCCACGCGGCGGCAATATTCATGGTCTCCAAAACAGAGCCGATATTCACCGCACCATCGCCGAAATAGGTATAGACGACATCGCCCGTGCCCGCCTGTTTATGCGCCCAGGCCGCGCCCGCCGCCATGGGGACACCGCCGCCGACGATCGCGTTGGTGCCAAGGTTACCGCTTTCGGCCCAACGCAGGTGCATCGACCCGCCGCGACCTTGGCAGAAGCCCTCGGACAGACCAAGAATTTCCGACAGCGTGCGTTTCGACAGGTGCCGCAGCGTCTCGCCAAAGCTCTTTTCCGGGTCGATGCCCTCGGGAGCGGCATAGGCCAACGCCTTGGCGAGGAACTGATGGTGCGCGCGGTGCGAGCCGTTCACCTGATCGGAGCCACGCATCGCCATGGCGGAGCCGACCGCCCCGCCCTCTTGCCCAATCGCGGAGTGCGCAGGCCCGTGCACAAGCCCCTGCCCCGCAAGGTCCAACACCTTTTCCTCAAACGCGCGAATGAGGTGCAATTGGCTCAGCATCGTGCGCCCGACGGTGGGGTCAAGCTCGGTGCGATCCTCTTTGGAGGCTTTGATGTCACGCCAGAAGGCTTTTGGCGTCAGATCGTCATAGATCGGCATGTGAGATGTCCTTTACAAATAGCTGTAGGAGGACCAGCCACCATCGGCGACCAGCGTTTGGCCGGTCACATAGGCGGAGGCGTCCGAAGCGAGAAACAGGGAGGCGGAGGCGATTTCTTCGGGCGTGCCGAGACGTCCGGCGGGCACCCGCGCGTTGAGAGCGTCCATATCCAGACGGCCTTCAGCGGCGAGCGTTTCGGTCAGCGCGGTGCGCACGTAACCGGGCGCGATGGCGTTGACGCGGATGTTGCGGTCGGCCCATTCGATGGCCAGCACTTTCGTGAGCGCCACGACGCCCGCCTTGGCGGCGCAATAGGCGGCGCGTTCTGGGGCGGCGACGACGCCATACATCGAGGCGGTGTTGACGATGCTGCCGCCGCCTTGTTCCGCCATGACGCGACCGGCGGCCTGGGCCACGAAAAACGCACCGTTGAGATTGATGTCGATACCCCGACGCCAGGTGGCCTCGTCCAGTTCAAGAGACGGCGCATTGCCGGAGATGCCCGCGTTGTTCATCACCACGTCGAGCCGTCCGCCAAAGGCCACCGCCGCCTCACACGCCGCTTCCACCGCCGCAGGATCGGTGATCGAGCCCGCAAGGGCTGTGACCTGTCCGGGGTGATCCGCGTTCAGCGCATCCGCCGCCGCCCGCACGCCGTCCTCATCCAAATCGAAAAGGACGGTCTTGGCGCCCGCGCCCACAAAAGCGCGCGCCATGGCAAGGCCGAGGCCCGAAGCAGCGCCCGTCACAAGCGCGGTACGTCCAGTGAAATCGAACGTGGTGGTCATGATAATTCTCCTCCGGTCCCGGAAACGCCCTCCTCGGGTCGCCGGGTTGAAAACAGTTAAATTTCTGCGCGTTGCGCTGGCTCAGCTCATATAAAGCCCGCCGTTGACGTGAATGGTTTCGCCGTTCACAAAGCTCGCCGCCTCGCTGCACAGGAAGGCGATGACACTGGCGATCTCGGACGCCTGTCCGGTCCGCCCCATCGGCGTGTGCCTGAGCGTGTCGTCGCCCCGTGTCGCGATCAACTCGCGCGTCATCGGCGTGTCGATCACACCGGGCGCCACGACATTGACCCGCGTTTTCGGCGCCAATTCATTGGCGAGCGCGCGGGTCATGGCGCTGATGGCCCCCTTCGAGGCGCCGTAATGCGCGTTGGTCTTGGCGCCACGATGGGCGGCGAGCGAGCTGAGGTTGACGATGGACGATCCGGCTTTCAAATGGTCGACCGAGCGGCGGGTGAGGTAGAAGACGCCATCGAGATTGATGGACAGGGTGCGGCGCCATTGATCGTCGGTCATCTCGGCGAAAGGCTCCGCCATATAGATGCCTGCGGAGGGCACGAGAAAGTCGATGCCACCGAGTTTGGCCGCGACTGCGACGATCCGGTCGGCGTCATCGGGATTGGCGGCGTCCACGGCGAGCGTTTCAATCGTGCCGCCTTTCGGAGAAGTCAGCGTGGCGGCAAATTCCGCAAGCGCTGCGCCATCGAGGTCGGCCAACACCAGATTGGCGCCTGCCGCGTGGAACAGCTCGGCCACGGCGCGACCGATGCCGCCATTGGCGCCGGTCAGAACCAGCGTGCGGTTGGTGAAATCGAACATCATGCCGACACCTCCGCAAGGTCTGCGCGGTACTCGGTGACGTCGGCATATTCGACGATCTCGACGATATGCCCCTCCGGATCGCGCAGAAAGGCGAGGAAGGTGCCGGGGCGCACCTCGACCGGCTCATCGCCCGTCATCAAAGTGCCACCCGCCGCGACAACGCGGGCCACAACGGCGCGCAGATCATCGACGATGAAGGTCAGGTACATCGCTTCGTGGCGGTCCAGAATGTGGTCCGTTGGCTCAGGGCGCTCGGCCGGAGCGATCTCTGGCGCGAGCAATTTGATCCGCTCCCCCCAAGAGGTTTGCAGCCGCACGACACGGTAGCCGCCTCGGCTCAGCGCCGCGACATCCGCTTTTTCGGCGGGGACGGTCACATCGGCGGCAATCGTGAAGCCGAAGGCCTGTTGGTAAAATTCGAGCATCTTGGGCAGATCGCGCACGGTCAGCCCCATTTCCATCGGTGCGGTCATGTTCATCGCAGATGTCATCACGCGTTCCTCCCTTACACCGCGAGCCATTCGTCGGTGATTTCCGGCTTGGCATTCAATGCGTCGGGCGTGCCTTCGAACACGATCTGGCCATGGCCCATGACACAGACCCGATGCGAGACCTGCATGGCGATGGTGAGCTTTTGCTCGACCAGCACCACGGAGACGCCGTGTTTGTTGATGTCTTGGATCACCTCGCCGACGACGGTCACGATCTTGGGCGCGAGGCCTTCAGTCGGTTCGTCGATCAGCATCACCAGCGGGTTGCCCAAAAGCGAGCGGCACATGGTGAGCATCTGCTGTTCACCGCCCGAGAGGCTTCCGGCGCGGGTGTTGCGCCGTTCCTTGAGGCGCGGGAAATAGGTGAACATCTGCTCGACGTCCCATTTCGGCGCGCCCTCCGGCCCGTTTTGGCGCCCCATTTCGAGGTTCTCATCGACGGTGAGGTTCAAAAAAATCTCACGCTCTTCCGGCACGTAACCGATGCCCCGCCGACAGATCGCAAAGCTGCGCTGTCCGGCCAGATCGACACCATCGAGACGCACGTGGCCCTCAGACGGCGGCACCAGCCCCATGATGGATTTCATCGTGGTCGAGCGCCCGGAGCCGTTGCGGCCCAGAAGGCTGACAACCTCACCGCGCGCCACATCAAAGGTAACGCCGTGCAGGATATGGCTTTTGCCGTAATGGGCGTGCAGCCCCTCGACGGACAGAATGGTGTCGTTCACGTTCTCCATTATGCCGCCTCCTCGCCCAGATAGGCTTCTTTCACGCGGGCATTGCCGCGAATTTCCTCGGGCGTGCCGGTGGCGATGATCTCGCCGTAGACCAGCACGCTGATGCGATGCGCCAGAGAGAAGACGACGCTCATATCGTGTTCGACGATCAAAAGCGTGCGGCCTTCAGTGATCTCGCGGATCAGACCGGCGGTGTAATCGGTTTCTTCATGCGACATGCCCGCCATGGGTTCGTCCAAGAGGATCACCTGCGGATCGGAGGCCAACGTCATGCCGATCTCCAGCGAGCGCTGTTCCGAATAAGACAGCTGGCTGGCGAGCGTCTGGGCGCGGTCCGTGAGGCGGATTTTCGTCAGAAGATCATCGACTTCCTCGTTGACCAGCCGCAGCCGCGCGGCAGAGCGCCAGAACACGAATTGCAGGTTGTGCTTGCGCATGACTGCGAGACGCAGGTTCTCGAAAACCGTCACACCGGGGAAGATATTCGTGATCTGGAACGAGCGCGCCAGACCGCGCCGGTTGACCTCCGCCGGTTTCAACCCGGCGATGTTCTTGCCGTTCAAAAGGATCTTGCCCTCGGAGGGCGCGAACTGGCCGGAGCAGAGGTGGAACAGTGTCGACTTGCCCGCCCCGTTCGGCCCGATCACCGCATGGCGTTCGCCGGGGATCACATCGAGATTGGCATCCCGGATGATATGGGCCTCGCCAAAGGACTTGTGAACATGTTGCAAAGACAGAATAGGATCGCTCATGCCTGTGCCTCCTTGCGCGCCGCGACGCGGCGGTTGACCATGGTGACCAGCGCGATGCCGATGCCGAAGAGACCGAGGCCAAAGGCCCAGGGCAGAACGGAGAGCGGCGCCCAGTCATAAGAGAAAAGCGCGATGTCGGGCCAGTTGCCGTCGGTGACACCCGCGCGATATTCCGGCGACAGCACGCGTTGCAGGAACTCGATCAGGAAGACGGCGCCGAAAGCGGCAATCGCGAGGCTCGCCAGACGGGCCAGCAAAGTGCTGAGCGTGCGGGCAAAGCCTTCGCCGCTGGGATTACGGATGCGTTCAACCAGCTCGCCCACGAGACCGCGCGGCAGGAACATCATGACGAGCACGAAGATGATGCCTTGGTACAAGAGCCAGACACGGGTCAGGTCGGAGGTGACATGGCCGAAGAAGGTCATCACCGCGCCGCCGATCGCCGGACCGAGGAAGACGCGCACACCGCCGATGAAGCTGTTGAGCACCACGGCCGTAGAGATGTGGGATTCGAGCACGACGTAGTTTGCGGCTTCGATGTTCATCGACTGAAGCGCGCCTGCGATGCCCGCAAACATGGCGGAGACAGCAAAGATCAATGTGCCAAGCGCATGGGTGTTGTAACCCAGAAAGCGCAGACGATGCGCGTTTTCACGCAAGCCCAGAGCCAAACGTCCAAGCGGGGTTTTGCTAAAGAGATACAGCAAACCGATGCAGAGCAACGTCCAGACCAGCGTCAGGAAATAGACGTCATTGAGCGAACCGAAGCCGATGCCCCAAGCGGGCATGCGGAAAGAGGACACGCCCGCCTCGCCGCCAAAGACGGTTTTGAGGTGCGGCGCCAGAGCGTGCAGCAATTCAGCCAGCGCCAGCGTGATCATGGCGAAGTAAACGCCCGTCCGCTTGGTGGAGAAATAGCCCGCCAAAAGCCCGCTCACGAGGCCCGTCGCGCCACCGACCAGCGGCAAGAGCGGCGTCGGCAAAAGCCCTTCGCCCCCGAAGGCGTTCATCGCATGAACGGCGGCAAAGGCGCCGACACCAAAATAGGCGGCATGGCCAAAGCTCAGCATCCCGGCCTGCCCGCACAACAGGCCAAAGGCCATGGCGAAAAGAGCGGCGATCAGCATCTGAACAGCGGCGTTGAGCATGGAGCCGGAGACCAGCCAAGGCAGGGCGATCAGCACGGCGACCGTGACCAAAAGAAGTAGAGGTGCGTATTTCATTGTCTTATTCCTTCTCGCCCATCAATCCGGAGGGGCGCAGCACCAGCACCAGAAGCATGATGAAGAACGGCAGGGTGGCGGCGAGGCTGGACATGCGCATGGTCAAAAGCCCGCCGATCTCCTCGGCCCAACCGCCCATGCCGATCCACGTCAGAATATCCGCAATGCGGAAATCGCTGCCGACCGCGAGCGAGTTGGTGATGCCAATCAGAAGCGACGCCGCCATCGCGCCGCCCATGGAGCCAAGCCCCCCGACCACGACGACCACGAAGACCATGACGCCAAGCTCCAGAGCCATGTTAGGATTGGTGGTGTAGAAGGCGCCAGCGACAGCGCCCGCAAGACCCGCCAAAGCCGCACCGATGCCGAAGACGCCCATGAAGACCATGGGAACGTTATGGCCCAGCGCCTCGACCATCTGCGGACGGTAAATGGCGGAGCGCACGACGATGCCCACACGGGTTTTCGTCAGCAACAGATAGATCGCGATGAACATGACGACGGCGATGCCGCCCATGAACAGGCGATAGAACGGATAGTCGATGCCCGACAAAGAGAAGGCCGCAAAGTTCAGCTCAGCCGGCACGCGGTAATCGACCGCGAATTTGCCGTAGACCATCTTGATCATCTCGGCGATCACCACCGACAGACCGAAGGTCACAAGCAATTCATGCGCATGGCCGTGTTCGTGCACATGGCGCAGAATGAAACGTTCGACCAGAATGCCCACGCCCATCACGAGGATCGGAGCGAGGATGATCGCCAGCCAGAACCCGGTCAGGGGCTGAAGCGTATAGGCGAAATAGGCGCCCAACATGTAAAAGGATGCGTGGGCAAAGTTCAAAACCCCCATCATCCCGAAGATAAGTGTCAAACCGGCGGAAACCATAAAGAGCAAAAGCCCGTAAATGGTGCCGTTGAGCAAAGCAAAGAGTATCTGGTCCACACTGACCTCCGTAGGCATCGGTATAGCGGCGTCCTGACCGGGGCCCGAGGGCCCCGATCACGACAGGCTTTTCGTGTGTTAGGGACGTGTCCGAGGCTTAGCCCGGACGTTTCATTTGGCAGCTGTCCTGCACCGGCTGTTCCGCATCTGCGGCGGAAATCACCTTGATCGGAACAAAGCCGTATTCGGTGTCATCGGCTTTATACTGGGCATCCAAGCTGACTTCTTGGACGATCATCGGCAGGATCGCCTGGTGATCCGCGCCACGCATGGAGATGGTGCCCATCGGCGTCTCGGCGGTGGCGTTTTCAAGAGCGACGGCCAGATCAGCGGCGTTCAACCCGTTCTCGGTCGGTTCCACCTCTTTGAGCGCTTCTTGCAAAAGCATCATGCCAAACACGGTCGCGGGTTCGACATAGCTCGGGTAGTGGCCGGTCACGGATTTGTAGTCTTCCATGAAGGGCGCGGTTTCTTCCGGGTTCACTTCCGGGTTGAAGGGCGCGGAGAGGAAATGCCCCTCGGCCACGGCACCGGCGTTGCCGATGTTGCCCGGCTGATCGAGGAAGGCCGTGCCGAAACGCGCGTCGATCCCGGCGCCGCTTGCGGCTTTCATCAAAAGCAGCAGGTCATTGGACCAGTTGCCGGTGATCACCGTATCGGCATCGGCGGCTTGAATGCGCTGCACATAGGGCGAGAAGTCCTGAATCTTGTTCACGTCGTGCAGCGTCTGCTCCACCACGGTAAAGCCGAGACGGTCGGCGGCAGCGACGGTGTTGTCTTGCACGTCGACACCCCAGGAGTAGTTCTGGTTCATCGCGTAGACATTTTCGCCCAGCACGCCAGCCTCTTTCATGCCGTCGAGCAAAGTGTTGACCCGGATCGCGGCGTTCGGGCTGGTGCGGAAGTGGTAGTAGTGGCACTTGGAGCCGGTCAGCTCCATCGCCTCGCCGCCCAGGTTGATGTAGAGCACCTCGTCGCCTGCGTTGCGCAGGTTGTATTTGCGCACATCCTCGGTCACCTGACCGGCCACGGCAGACGACGAGCCCTGAAGGATCACGGTCGCGCCTTCGGAAATTGCGGCGCGGACGCGGTCGGCGGCGCCAACCGGGCCACCCTGGTTGTCGAATTCGAGCAGCTCGATCGGCTCACCGCCGAACCCGCCCGCTTCGTTGATCTTGCCGATCTGATATTTCACAGCGTCGCGATACAGCAAACCGGTCGAGGCCTGCGGACCCGACAAGGTCTCCACGAGAGCGATCTTCAAAGGCTCTGCCTGTGCGGCCGTGGCCGCCCCCATGACAAGCGCCATAGCTGCCGTACCGTGTGCGAATTTCTGGAATCCCATACTGTCCTCCCTGACATATCTGATGCGAAGAGATCCTCCACCCCTTCGGTCTTTTCATGTGATGACATAAAATGGTCTTACCAGTCAACAACCTAACTGACCAATTTTTTGAGGCGCAAAAAATCGCATGAAATATCGAAATTCACAAATCAAGATATTGAATTTAATTGATAAATTTTTCTTTAACCTGTCAGACCAGTGGGATATCATATCTCCACAAAGGGGAAAAAATGTCTGTATCTAGTCGACTCACTCACGATCAATCGCGCAATGGCACCGGGTCACGCAACGGGCATCTGCCCGACGAGATCGCACAAGACCTGAGCGCAAAAATTGCCTCTGGTGCCTTGTCGGTCGGCGACCGGCTCCCCTCTGAGCGCGATCTGTGCACACAATATGCCGTCAGCCGCGCCGTGGTGCGAGAAGCCCTGTCACAGCTCAAGTCCGACGGCCTCGTCGCGGCACGCGCGGGCAGCGGCGTCTATGTGACCCAACGCGATTCGACCAATGCCTTTCGGTTTCAGAACTTTTCGGTCTCTGATCTCGGGCGGCTTGAAGAGGCGATGGAATTGCTCGTCACCATCGAAGTGGCCGCGACGCGCATCGCCGCGAAACGTCGCACAGCCGAGGATTTAAAGAAAATCAAACGCGCGCTGATTGGCATGGAATATGCCATCGCCAGCGACCGCCTGGGCGATGAAGAGGACTATCAGTTCCATCAAGCCATCGTCGAAGCCACCCACAACCAACATTTCATCTCGCTCTGCCAGCACCTCGAGGCGAGCGCGCGCAACATCATTCGACAGGCCCGCAGCAACACCAAGACCAACCATGCCGAGCTGTTGGATGCGGTGCAGGATGAGCATAAGGCCATCTTCAAGGCGCTTGAAGACGGCGACGAGGACGCAGCGGCAAAGGCCGCGGCGCGTCACCTTCACAATGCCTCCCTGCGCATCCGGATTTATCTGGCGTAAATCTTTGCCCGCGTAAATAGCGTTACCCTGCGCCGAGAGTGGGGATAAAAGCGACAGCTTTGTAACGCATTTGATTCGCTGCATACGTGTTTTCGCACAATTGTCCGCCGTTCGGACAGCGTCGCACCAGGGCCGCGACGTCCTGACGCTTGTCAGTTCGCACATTTCTCAGGCATAATAAAAACAGTTGACCCCCATAAGATTGCGGCCTCAGGGAGGCCTGTCGCAATCATACCGGGATTTTGACTTACCACTTCTCCCCGCTTTTTGCGCATTTTCAAATGATCATCAGATCGCCCAATCAATTGCGGGCGAAACCCCAAGAGCAGGTTACCTGCCGCCGTTAAAACAGGGAGACTTAGGGTGCGATCGACAACCCTTGCCAACCCCCGCGCACGCCGCGGGTCATGCGCGTTTTCGCGGATGACACACCTCTGCTCGCCAGAGCGGGGCTTTCGTACTGCGCCAGCTTGCGGTACGATGGAATGGCTGCGGTTTTCCGCCTCGCAACGCACACCCCTTCATGCGGTCCCCTTCCCCCGCCAACACGCAGTAGCCGAGGTACATCAACATGCGTGACTCCGTTAACATCCCCGCCCTCGTCGAACGTCGCGAAGCTTTTAAAAGCTTGGAAGCCCCGTTCTACACGTCTCAGGACGTGCTCGACCTCGATATCGAGGTGATCTTCGGCAACCATTGGATTTTCGTGGGTACTGAGCCGGAGCTGCCTGAACCGGGCGACTGCATCACCGTCCAGATCGGCCCGGTTTCCGTGCTGCTTCTGCGTGGCGACGACGAAGAGATCCGTGGCTTCCACAACGTCTGCCGTCACCGTGGTGCCAAGCTGGTGGATGAGAAATCCACAACCATCGGCAACATCGTCTGCCGTTACCACGGCTGGACCTACAACGAAGATGGCGAATTGATCCTGGCCGAACACATGGGCAAGGATTTCAAAAAGAACTGCCATAACCTGCGCACCGTGCATGTCCGCACGATCGCCGGCCTGATCTTCATCTGCCTTGCAAAAGACGCACCCGCCGACATCGACAAGATGGACGAGATCATGTCGCCCTACATCGCGCCGCATGACATCAAGAACACCAAAGTGGCGTTCCAGTCCGAGCTGATCGAAGAGGGCAACTGGAAGCTGACGCTCGAAAACAACCGCGAGTGCTACCACTGCGAAGGCAACCACCCGCAGCTGACCGTGCCGCTTTCCGAGTTTGGCTTTGGCTTCTCCCCGGACGAGCTCGACGAGCGTCGCTCCGACGACGTTGCCAAGTACGAAAAAGAAGTGAACGAAAGCCATGCCCGCTGGACGGCCTGCGGTCTGCCCTCTTCCGAGCAACAGCACCTCTCCGACGTCACTGGCTTCCGCACCATGCGCCTGCCGCTGATGTGGGAAGGCGAAAGCCACACCGTGGACACGAAAGTGGCCTGTAAGAAACTTCTCGGCAACTTCAGCCGTGAAACCACCGGCGCCAAACTCGGCGGTCTGAGCTTCTGGACCCACCCGAACTCCTGGCACCACTTCATGTCCGACCATATCGTGACCTTCTCCGTCGTGCCGCTCTCCCCGGGCCGCACCATGGTGCGCACCACCTGGCTGGTGCACAAGGACGCGATCGAGGGCGAGGATTACAACCTCGACAACCTCACCCAGGTCTGGACCTACACCAACCAGCAAGACGCCGATCTGGTCCGTCTGGCACAAATGGGCGCGGAAATGTCCGGCTATCAGCCGGGGCCCTACTCGCCCTACACCGAGCCGCATGTGGAATCCTTTGCCGCCTGGTACATTGATCGCCTGAAAGACCATTTCGCCAAAGCTGAAACCCAAAAGGTGGCTGCCGAATGACTGCACCGGCCAACGAAAAGCTGACCGAAGCAACTGGCGTTCCCCTGTGGGACCCGGAGGTAGACGACACGCTCGTCTGCCGCCAGGTCCGTCAGGAGACCCATGACGTGAAGACCTTCGTGTTCTCGGCACGTGAACCGCGCGACTTCCGGTTCTACCCGGGGCAGCACATGACCTTTGAACTGCCGGTCGACGGCATGGTCACACGCAGCTACACGATTTCCGCCTCTGCGGCGCGCCCTTACCGGATCGAGATCACGGTGAAACGCGTGCCGGGCGGCCCGGGCTCCAACTGGCTGCATGACAACATGTTGCCGGGCAAGGAGCTGAACGTGATTGGCCCGTCCGGCGATTTCACCACCGACGCCAATGCGGAAGAGAAACTTTTGTTCATCTCCGCCGGCAGCGGCATCACGCCCATGATGTCGATGACCCGAACGGCCTGCGATTTGTCGGAACCCCATGACCTGCATTTCGTCCACGCGGCCCGGACCCCTGCGGATCTGATTTTCCGCAAGGAGCTTGAGCTTCTGGCGATGCAGAACCCGACCCTGAAGCTGGCGATGACGGTCGACACCACCTCAGCCAGCCACGCCTGGAGCGGATACGTCGGGCGCCTGAACCTCCAGATGCTCGCCATGATGTCCCCGGACTACAAGGACCGCAAAGTGTTCTGCTGTGGCCCGGCGCGTTTCATGGAAGGCGTGCGCGACATGCTGCGCGAGGGCGGGTTCAATATGGACCACTATTTTGAGGAAAGCTTTGACTTCGGGGCAGAAACCGCCGGCACCATCGAGGAGCCGACGTCCGCGCCTGAGATCAGCGGCGACACCTTCCGCGTGAGCTTTCCGAAAACCGGCCATGTGGTCGAGGTCAGCCCCGGCATGACCATTCTGACCGCCGCCAAAGAGGCTGGCCTGCTGCCGATGTCGTCGTGTCAGCGCGGCATCTGCGGCACCTGCAAATCGAAACTGATCTCCGGTGAAGTCGATATGCAACACGGTGGGGGCATTCGCAAACGCGAGATCGATCAGGGCAAAATCCTGATCTGTTGCTCCACGCCGCTTACAGATGTCGAGGTCGAACTTTAAGACCTCGCCCCCCAGCCATGCCCTTCTCGCAGGCAACGCGTTTTGCGCGAGCGGCATGGCTGTCTCCAAGGGCCCGACAAGAGGCCTGAATACGGACTTAATCCGCTAGAATTAACATTGGAGGGATATCCATGACTGACCAGAAAGATCCGGATCCGACGTCCTACGAGGCGCCGCCGGAAAGTGTCATCGACACAGATTACGATATTGGCCAAGACAATATCGAAGGCACCTTGGGGCCGTTCGGCTTTGACCTGCACAAACCGGTGTTCCCGGTGTCGGCCGCCGCCGTCATCGCCTTTGTGGTGTTCACCCTGCTGCTGCCCGAAGTTGCGGGCAACACCTTCAGCGCCATGTTCTCTTTCGTGACGAAAGGGTTCGATTGGTTCTTCCTCGGTGCCGCTGACATTTTCGTCATCGTCTGTCTGGCCATCGTCGTCAGCCCCTATGGCAAAATCCGTCTGGGCGGTCCCGAAGCGAAACCAGACTTCAGCTACACCAGTTGGTTCGCGATGCTCTTTGCCGCCGGTATGGGCATCGGCCTGATGTTCTACGGGGTCTCAGAACCTCTGAGCCACTTCTCGTCGTCCTTGGGCGGGATTTCCGTCGGCGAAGACGGCGTGCGCACCGACTGGGCGCCGCTGGGTGCCGCTGGCGGCAACGAAGCCGAAGCCGTGCGTCTCGGCATGGCCGCCTCGATCTTCCACTGGGGTCTGCACCCTTGGGCGATCTATGCCATTGTTGCGCTGAGCCTCGCGCTCTTCTCCTACAACAAAGGCCTTCCGCTCACCATCCGCTCCGCCTTCTACCCGATCTTCGGCGAACGCGTCTGGGGCTGGCCGGGTCACATCATCGACATCCTTGCCGTGTTCGCGACCCTCTTCGGTCTCGCCACCTCTCTGGGTCTCGGGGCTGCGCAAGCCAACTCCGGTTTCAACAAGCTCTTCGGCATGCCGATCAGTGACACCTCGCAGGTGCTCTTGATCTGCGGCATCACCGCGATTGCCCTGTTCTCCGTGATCCGTGGCCTCGAAGCCGGTGTGAAACTCTTGTCCGAGATCAACATGGGCGTTGCCTTCCTGCTCTGGGGTTTCGTGCTCATCGCCGGTCCGACCGTCCTGTTGGCCACCGATATGCTGAGCTTCCTCGGCGCCTACCTGCAGTATCTGCCGGAACTTTCGAACCCGATCGGTCGTGACGACGTGAACTTTGCCCAAGGCTGGACTTCCTTCTACTGGGCCTGGTGGATCTCCTGGTCACCGTTCGTCGGCATGTTCATCGCCCGCGTCTCCCGTGGTCGGACCGTACGCGAGTTCATCATCTCCGTGCTGCTCGTGCCCTCACTGGTCTGTGTGCTCTGGATGTCCGTCTTCGGCGGTGCTGCGATCAACCAGGTGGTGCGTGATGGCTACATGGCCGTGACCGAAGCCCCCCTGCCGCTTCAGCTCTTCACCATGCTGGACGCCATGCCCTGGACGGCGATCACCTCCTTCATCGGGATCATTCTGGTCATCGTCTTCTTCGTGACCTCGTCCGACTCCGGCTCGCTCGTGATCGACACCATCGCCGCTGGCGGTAAAGTCGACGCGCCGGTGCCGCAGCGTGTGTTCTGGTGCCTGTTCGAAGGCGTGGTGGCCATCGTGTTGCTGCTCTCCGCAGGCGGTCTGAGCTCTCTGCAGTCCATGGTCATCTCGACCGGCCTTCCGTTCACCGTGGTCCTTCTGGTCATGTGTGTCGCGATCTGGCGCGGTCTGGCCTCTGAGCCTCGCTAACTTACGAGGGCACCCCCTGCCCTTCCCTTTCGCCGCCGGATGGTTCGCCCTCTGGCGGCGTTTTTTATAGCCCCTCCACCCTCCCCTTCCGTCCGATCCATGAGCCCCACATGTCCGACCGCATTTTCATCAGCAATCTCTGTCTCTACGGCTTTCACGGCGTCATGCCCGAGGAAAAGCGTCTCGGGCAGCGGTTTTACATCGACCTGTCCTGCGACATCGACCTCGCGCCTGCCGGTCAGGCGGATGACTACGGGCTGACGGTCTGTTACGATGCGCTATGCCAGCTGGCGCAAAAGACCTGTGACAGCGGGCCGTTTGATTTGATCGAAACACTGGGAGAGCGTATCGCGCAGGACGTGCTCGACCGGTTTGCCGCCATCCGTTCCGTGCGGGTGACCGTGCGCAAACCCTCGGCGCCGATAAGGGCCGCCCTGGATCACGTCGGCATCGAGATTCTGCGTCAGCGCTGAGCAAAAATTGCTGCGCCTGCGACAGAACATATGCGGCAGCTGCACAGCCCGCATTTTTCGCCCGAAACCCACTCAGAAATCCACAAGGCAAAGCGATTCCATTGGCTGAGCCGCAAAAAGGGGCATCAACCGCGGCAACGCCGCGCAAATGCGCCAAAAATCAATCATAGAAGGCAAATTCACGCCCAAAGAATGTGCAAAATACAGACAATCGACTCCGCAAAGGATAAGATCTTCTGACCAACGCAACAAAAACGTGACGATGACGCATACATTCATAACGCGTGGCGCAAATATCCGATTATTCGCCCCGTTAAGACGCGATCATCGCTCAATTCCTTCTCTCACAGAGAAAGCCTGCACGATGACACGCTTCAATGCACTTAACCTTGTTAAGAACGCCCTGACCGGGCACAAGAACTGGACCGAGCAATGGCCGGAGAGCCAGCCGAAAGCCGAGTATGACGTGGTCATCGTCGGTGCTGGCGGCCACGGGCTT
Source organism: Celeribacter sp. (assembly GCF_048270365.1). Classification (NCBI taxonomy): domain Bacteria; kingdom Pseudomonadati; phylum Pseudomonadota; class Alphaproteobacteria; order Rhodobacterales; family Roseobacteraceae; genus Celeribacter; species Celeribacter sp. Next base: position 246,772 of record NZ_JBLWTA010000005.1, on the reverse strand, counting down.
GGCGCCGCTTATTATCTGGCCAAAGAACACGGCATCACCAATATCGCCGTGATCGACAAAGGCTGGCTCGGCGGCGGCAACACCGGCCGGAACACCACGATCATTCGCTCGAACTACCTCTACGACGAATCCGCGCGTCTCTTCGATCACGCGGTCGATCTGTGGCAGGGCCTCAGCCAGGAGCTGAACTACAACGTGATGTATTCCAACCGTGGCTGCTTGATGCTGGCCCACACGGTGCATGACGTTCAGAGCTTTAAGCGCCACATCCACGCCAACCGTTTGAACGGCGTCGACAACCGCTGGCTCTCGACGGAAGAGTGCAAAGAATACTGCCCGCCGATCAACATCGCGCCGGATGCCCGTTACCCCGTCATGGGTGGCGCTTTGCAAGAACGTGCCGGGACTGCGCGTCACGATGCCGTGGCTTGGGGCTATGCCCGGGGTGCCGCCGAGCGTGGTGTGGACATCATCCAGAACTGTGCCGTGAACGCGATCCGCCGCAACCCGGACGGCTCCGTCGCGGGCGTCGACACCGACAAGGGTTTCATCAAAGCCAAGAAGGTCGCCGTCTCCGCTTCCGGTCACAACTCGATGGTTATGGAAACCGCAGGCGTGCGTCTGCCGCTGGAATCCATGCCGCTTCAGGCGCTGGTGTCCGAGCCGATCAAACCGATCTTCCCCTGCGTTGTGATGTCGAACGCCGTGCACGCCTATTGTTCCCAGTCGGACAAAGGCGAGCTGGTGATCGGATCGGGTACGGACCAATACGTGTCCTACTCCCAGCGTGGCGGTCTGCCGCTCATCGAGCACACGATTGCCGCCATCTCCGAAGTCTTCCCGATCTTCAACCGCATGCGGATGCTCCGTAAATGGGGCGGGATCACCGACAACACACCGGACCGTTCGCCGATCGTCGGCAAGACCCCGGTTCAGAACCTCTACGTCAACTGTGGCTGGGGCACGGGCGGGTTCAAAGCCACCCCGGGGGCCGCGCACACGCTGGCCTGGACCGTCGCCAAAGACGAACCGCACCCGATCAACGCGCCCTTCACGCTGGACCGTTTCCGCACGGGCCGCCTGATCGACGAAGCGGCTGCGGCTGCTGTTGCGCACTAAGGAGACACGAACATGCTTCAGATTTTTTGCCCCTATTGCGAAGAACTGCTTCCGGAAACGGAGTTTGTTTACGCAGGCGAAGCACATATCGACCGTCCGGTGTCTCCTTCGGAGCAAACCGACGAAGAATGGGCCGAGTTCCTGTTCATGCGCAAGAACGTGAAAGGCATCCACTTTGAACGTTGGCGCCACATCCACGGTTGTGGTCGCTACTTCAACGTCGTGCGCAACACGATCACCGACAAAATCATCGTGACCTATAAAGCGGGCGAGCCACAGCCCGATCTCTCCAAAATTCTGGAGGAGCAAAACCAATGAGCACTTACCGCGTAAAAGGCAAAGGTCGTGTCGACGCGTCGAAACCCGTCGTGTTCACCTTTGACGGCAAACCCTACACTGGCCTGAAAGGCGACACCGTCGCCTCTGCCCTTCTGGCGCACGGCGTGCATCTGATGGGCCGGTCGTTCAAATACCACCGCCCGCGTGGCGCCGTTGCGGCCGGTTCTGAGGAGCCCAACGCGCTGATCGGCACCCGTCGCGGCGCCGGTCGGTTCGAGCCGAACACCCGCGCCACGGTGCAGGAGATCTGGGAAGGTCTGGAGACCAATTCCCAGAACAAATTCCCGAGCCTGAAATTCGACGTGGGCGCTGTGAACGACGCCGCCTACATGATGTTCTCGGCCGGTTTCTACTATAAAACCTTCATGTGGCCGCGGTCTTTCTGGGACAAGGTTTATGAGCCCTTCATCCGTGCCGCCGCCGGCCTGGGTGTGTCCCCGACCGAACATGACCCGGACACCTATGCCTCACGCAACCTGTTCTGCGATCTGTTGATCGTAGGCGCCGGTCCCGCCGGGATCGCCGCCGCACGCGAAGCGGCTGGCAAAGGTCTGTCTGTCGTGATCGTCGATGAGAACGCCGAAATGGGCGGCTCGATCCTGTCGGAACCGCAAGCCAAGATCGAGGGCAAGACCTCCTGGGACTGGCTGTCGGACGAATTGGCCGCGCTGAAACAGGCAGGCGTCAAGCTGATGACCCGCACCACGGCGATCGGGTACTACCACGAGAACATGATCGGTCTCGTGGAGAAGCTCACCGACCACCTCCCGACGCTCCCCGCCGACACCCCGCGCGAGCGGATGTGGCGTGTGCGCGCCAAACAGGTCGTTTTGGCCCAAGGCGCTCTGGAAAAACCGCTGGTGTTCCACGGCAACGACCGTCCGGGCGTGATGCTCGCGGGCTCTGCCCAGACCTACCTGCACCGCTATGGCGTCAAGGTCGGCAACAGCCCGGTCGTCGTCACCTCGCATGACAGCGCTTGGTATGCCGCCTTCGATCTTCAGGATGCGGGCGCCTATGTTCAGGCCATCGTCGACACCCGTGCGCAGGTTCGTCAGGACCTTCAGGCCGAGGCCCGCGCCCGTGGTATCCCGGTGAAACTGTCGCACACTGTGACGGCCACCGGCGGTCGCCTGCGCGTCAACAATGTCCGCGTGAACCCGGTCAACGGCAGCACGGTCGGCAACGGCCAGTGGATCAAATGCGATGCGCTTTTGATGTCCGGCGGCTGGACCCCGTCCCTGCACCTGTTCTCCCACACCAAGGGCAGCCTGACCTGGGACGACGATCTCACCACCTTCTTGCCGAAAGACACACCCGAAGATTGCATCATCACCGGCGCGTCGCGTGGCCTTTGGGGCACCGAGGCGGCTCTGCGTGATGGCGCTGAACGTGTCGGCGAGGCTCTGGCCAAGCTGGGCGTCGAGGTCACCGCGACCGAGTACACCGTGGCGGACGACCGCACCGGCTCCGGCGTGATGATGCGCGAACTGCCGACGGATCGCAGCCCGGGCAAGGCGAAAGCCTTTGTCGACTATCAGAACGACGTGACCGCGAAAGACCTGCGTCTCGCCGTGCGCGAGGGCATGCGCTCCATCGAGCACGTCAAACGCTACACCACCAACGGCATGGCGACCGACCAGGGCAAGATGTCCAACATCAACGGCCTGAACATCGCCGCTGACGCTCTGGGCAAAAAGCAACCGCAGGTGGGTCTGACGACCTTCCGTCCGCCCTACACGCCGACCACCTTCGGCGCCTTCGCGGGCTATCACCGCGGTGAGCATTTCGAAGTCGTGCGCAAAACGCAGATCGACGGTTGGGCCGAAGAGAACGGTGCCGTGTTCGAACCCGTGGGCCAGTGGCGCCGTGCGCGCTACTTCCCGAAAGCGGGCGAGACGATGGATCAGGCCGTGACCCGCGAATGTGCGGCGACGCGCGCCTCCGTGGGCATCTTCGACGCCTCCACGCTGGGCAAGATCGAAGTCGTCGGCCCCGACGCCGCCGAATTCATCAACCGCATGTACACCAACCCGTTCCTGAAACTGGCGCCGGGCAAGTGTCGCTACGGTCTGCTCTTGGGCGATGACGGTTACATCCGCGACGATGGTGTGATTGCCCGTGTCGACGAAGACCGTTTCCACGTCACCACCACCACCGGTGGCGCGGCGCGTGTGCTGAACATGATGGAAGACTACCTCCAAACGGAATGGCCCGATCTCAACGTCTGGCTGACCTCCACCACGGAGCAATGGTCCACCGTTGCCCTGAACGGTCCGAACGCCGCCAAACTGCTCGCGCCCTTCGTCGAAGGTATCGAGCTGACCGAAGAAGCCTTCCCGCATATGTCTTGCGTGAACTGCACCGTGGCGGGCTACCCCGCCCGTCTGTGGCGCGTGAGCTTCACCGGCGAGATCGGCTTCGAGATCAACGTGGCAGCACCTTACGGTCGCGATCTTTGGGAAAAACTGTGGGAGGCGGGTCAGCAATACGACATCACCGCCTACGGCACCGAGACCATGCACGTGTTGCGCGCCGAAAAAGGCTACATCATCGTCGGTCAGGACACCGACGGCACCGTCACCCCGCAGGACGCGGGCATGGACTGGGCCATTGGTAAAAAGAAAGCCGACTTTGTGGGCATGCGCGGTCTGCGCCGCCCGGATCTCGTGGCCGAAGGTCGCAAACAGCTTGTGGGTCTTCTGACCGAAGACAACAGCTGGCTCGAGGAAGGCGCTCAGATCGTGTTCGATCCGAAACAGCCGATCCCGATGACCATGCGCGGTCACGTGACCTCGTCCTACAATCAAGGCACCACCGGTCGTCCGATCGCTCTGGCCGTGATCGAAGGCGGGCACTCGAAGATGGGCGAAACGGTCTACATCCCGATGCCGGATCGGACCATCGCCGCGAAAATCACCGGGACCGTGTTCTACGATCCCGAAAACAGCCGCCTGAAAATCTGATCGGAGGTCAGACATGTCCAAGCATATCTCTTCTCTGGCCCCCTCGGTCGTGGTGGATACCGCTGCTGCCCGTGTGGCCGTCTCGCAACTGATTGGCCGCATCTCTTTGCGCGCACGCACTCAAGAATCCGGCGGGGATCTTGCCGCAGTGAGCAAAGCCATCGGCCTCGATCTCCCGACACAGATCGGGACCCGCGCCAAGGCAGAAGGCATCGAAGCCGCCTGTCTCGGCCCGGACGAGTGGACCCTTTTGGTTTCGCTCGAGCAGATCGAAAAGGTGGAGGACGCTTTGGCGGCCCTCTACCCCTCGCTGCCGCATTCGATGACCGAAATCACCGGGCGCGAAGTGACCTTTACCATCGAGGGTCCGCAAACCCCCGACCTTCTGAGCATCGGTCTGGCGCGGGACGTCAATTCGATCAAGGTCGGCCATGCCCGCCGCACGCTTTTCGACGGTGCGACCGTCACTCTCTGGCGCGATTCCGAGACCAGCTTCCGCATGGATGTCTGGAACAGCTTCGCCCCTTTCCTTGCCACAACCCTTGAGACCGGCGCGAAAGAACTCGCGGCCGAACTCGCCTGAACCTGAAGGATCATCCGCATGTTTGACCGCCTGCAAAAATACGAAATCGCAGACGCCGACATCGCCTCCGCCATTGGCGAGGAACTGGAGCGTCAGCAGACCCAGATTGAACTGATCGCCTCCGAGAACATCGTGTCCCCGGACGTGATGGCGGCTCAGGGCTCTGTTCTGACCAACAAATACGCCGAAGGGTATGTCGGCAAGCGCTACTACGGTGGCTGTGAGTTCGTGGACAAAGTCGAGGCCGTGGCCATCGACCGTCTGAAACAACTCTTCGGCGCCGAATACGCCAACGTGCAGCCGCACTCCGGTGCACAAGCCAATCAGGCTGTGTTCCTCGCTCTGCTCGAGCCGGGCGACCGCATCATGGGCCTGTCTCTGGCCCACGGCGGTCACCTGACCCACGGCTCGCCGGTGACCATGTCAGGCAAGTGGTTCGATGTCGTCTCCTATGAGGTCGACCCCGACACCCACCTGATCGACATGGAAAAAGTGCGCGAGAAGGCTCTGGAGACCAAACCGAAGCTGATCGTGGCCGGTGCCTCTGCCTACCCGCGCGTCATTGATTTCGAAGGCTTCCGCAAGATCGCCGACGAAGTGGGCGCTTACCTGATGGTCGACATGGCCCACTACGCCGGTCTGATCGCAGGCGGCAAATACCCGAACCCGGTGCCGCACGCCCATGTGACCACCTCCACCACCCACAAGACGCTCCGCGGTCCGCGTGGTGGCGTGATCCTGTCCAACGACGAAGCGATCGCCAAGAAACTGAACTCCGCCGTGTTCCCGGGCAACCAGGGTGGCCCGCTGATGCACGTCATCGCCGCCAAAGCCGTGGCCTTCGGTGAGGCGCTTCAGCCGTCCTTCTCCGACTACGCCGGTCAGGTGATCGAGAACGCGAAAGCTCTGGCTGACGTGTTGAAAGTCGGCGGTCTGGGCATCGTCTCCGGTGGCACCGATTGTCACATGGTCCTCGTCGATCTGCGCCCCAAAGGCGTGACCGGCAAAGTGGCCGAGATCGCGCTCGAGCGTGCTGGCCTGACCTGCAACAAGAACTCGATCCCGAACGATCCCGAGAAGCCCTTCGTGACTTCCGGCATCCGTCTCGGCACCTCTGCGGGCACCACCCGTGGCTTCAAAGAGGCCGAGTTCGAACAGATCGGCTCGCTGATCCTCAAGGTCCTCGACGCCCTGTCGAACAACCCGGAGGGCGACGCTGCGGTCGAAGCCGAAGTGCTGGCCGAGGTCAAAAAACTCTGCGCCGATCACCCGATCTACGGCGCCTGATCCTATCACGGCCTCCCATGATGGGGGGCCGCACACCAAATCGATCTCTGATTTGAAGGGCCTGACGTTTTACGCGCGGGCCCTCATTTGCAAAAGGGCACCGCCATGTTCCTCTCCGTCTTCGACGTTTTCAAAATCGGCATCGGCCCCTCTTCGTCGCATACGATGGGGCCCATGGTCGCCGCGCACCGTTTCATTGAGGACCTGCGCGCCGGGAAGGGCAAATATCCGGGCTGTGGGCCGCTCTCGCGCCTGTCGGCCACGCTTTACGGCTCGCTCGCCTTCACCGGCAAGGGCCACGCCACCGACCGCGCCGTCATCCTTGGCCTCTGCGGTCAACTGCCCGACACGCTCGATCTCGATCAGGCCGACGCGATGGAACAGGCGGTTTACGACAACAAGAAAATCGCCCTCGACGGTCTCCCGGAGCTGGATTTCGATCCAAAGGTCGATCTCGTGTTCGACTACGGTCCGGCGCTTGAGGGTCACGCCAACGGCATGATCCTGCGCGGGCATGACAAGGACGGCAATATCTACTACGCCCAGACCTATTACTCGGTCGGTGGCGGCTTCATCATGACCGATGAGGAGCTGGAAGCCTCGAAAACCGGCGTGTCTTTGCATGACGAAAAAGAGGCGCTGAACTTCCCCTATCCCTTTGGCACGGCGAAAGAAATGCTCGATATGGGGCTGTCCTCCGGCAAGTCCATCGCCGAGATGAAACGGGCCAATGAGCGCAAGGTGCACGGGCCCGATCTTGAACCCAAACTCGACCGTTTGATCGAGACGATGAACGAATGCATCGACCGCGGCCTGTCCCAAGACGGCATCCTGCCGGGCGGTCTCAAGGTCAAGCGCCGTGCCAAATCCATCCATGAATCGCTCAAGGCCGAACAGGGTCTCAACATCACCGCGCCCCACGTCGCCAACGACTGGATGAGCGTCTACGCCATGGCGGTGAACGAGGAAAACGCGGCGGGGGGCCGGGTGGTGACCTCGCCCACCAATGGTGCTGCGGGCGTGGTGCCGGCGGTGATGCGCTACTACCGGATGCATTGCCAAGGCGCGACGGACGCCAAGCTCAAGGACTTCCTTCTCGTTGCCGCCGCCATCGGTGGCTTGATCAAGCACAACGCGTCGATTTCGGGTGCCGAAGTCGGCTGTCAGGGCGAGGTTGGCTCCGCCGCCGCCATGGCCGCTGGCGCGCTTTGTGCCGTTTTGGGCGGGACCAACGAACAGGTGGAAAACGCCGCCGAAATCGCCTTGGAACACCACCTCGGCATGACCTGTGACCCTGCTGCAGGCCTCGTGCAGGTGCCCTGCATCGAACGCAACGCCTTGGGCGCGATCAAGGCGGTGTCGGCGGCCTCCCTGTCACTGCGCGGCGACGGAACCCACTTCATGCCTTTGGACAACTGCATCCAAGTCATGCTGGAAACCGGCCGCGACATGAACCTCAAGTACAAAGAGACCTCAACAGGCGGCATCGCCGTGAACCTGCCGGAGTGTTGAAGGTTTCTGCCAAGAAATCAGAAACGCGCGGAGGCCAGCCCCCCCGCGCGTTTTTTTATGGCCCTCACGACCTCCGGCCCTAAATAGGGCTGAAACACGCCCCGGAGATCCCATGCCATTCAACCATTTGTCCCGACGAGGTTTCATCGCCTCAGCCGCCGCCACAGCTTTGACTGTTCCCGCCCGTGTGCACGCTCAGAACACGATGCAGATGCGGGTAAGCTTTGACGATCAGAAGGCGATCTACAGCCTCATCGACAACCCGACGACGCGGGACTTGATCTTCATGCTGCCGATCGATCTGACGATCGAAGATTTTTCCACCAACGAGAAAATCGTCCACCTGCCCCGCCGTCTTGACGAGGGTGGCTATGCGCCGTTCGACGACGAGACGCCGGGTGATCTGTGCTATTTCCTCGGCTGGGGTAATCTGGCGCTGTTCCACGATGACTATACGTTCCGCAACGACCTGATCCGGCTCGGGCGGCTTGAAGGTCCCGTGACGCCTTTGCTGCACAAGGGCGAATATCCGGCGCGGATCGAGATGATCGGATAGAAAAAAGGGCGGCCAACTCGGGCCGCCCTTTCTGTTTCTTATCGAGGCAGGCTCAGCTCGCCTTAAGCATCCCATGCGGGTCGAGCACGAATTTCTTCGCGGCACCGTGGTCGAAGGCCTCATAGCCTTTCGCCGCATCCTCGAGCGAGATCACCTGAGCGTTCACGATGTCCGCGATCGGCAGACGTCCGTGCAGGATCGCCTGCATGAGCTGGCGGTTGTATTTCAGAACCGGGGTCTGACCAGTGTGGAAGCTCTGCGCCTTCGCCCAGCCGAGGCCGAACCGCAGCGACAGGCTACCGACTTTGGCGGCTTCATCGGTCGCGCCCGGATCTTCGGTCACGTAGAGGCCCGGAATGCCGATGCTGCCCGCCACGCGGGTGATGTCCATCATCTGGTTGAGCACGATGGCCGGTTGCTCGCCGCCCGAATGCCCGCGCGCCTCAAAGCCCACGGCGTCGATGGCGGCGTCCACTTCGGGGCTGCCAGTGATCTCGGCGATCATGTCGCCCAGACGGTCGCTTTGGTTCAGGTCGACGGGGACAAAGCCCATCTTGGCGGCGTGATCCAGACGCTCTTTGTTGAAGTCACCGATCATCACGATGGCAGCACCAAGGATCTGCGCAGAGGCCGCCGCAGCGAGACCCACTGGACCCGCGCCCGCGACATAGACCACGGAGCCGACGCCGACACCGGCCTGAACCGCACCGTGGAAGCCGGTGGGCAGGATGTCGGAGAGCATGGTGAGATCGGTGATCTTCTCCATGGCTTGATCGCGATCCGGGAATTTCAACAGGTTGAAGTCGGCGTAGGGCACCATGACATAGCGTGCCTGACCGCCGACCCAGCCGCCCATGTCGACGTAGCCGAAGGCCCCGCCAGCGCGCTCCGGGTTCACGGTGAGACAGACGCCGGTGTCCTGTTCTTTACAGCAACGGCAACGACCGCAGGCGACGTTGAACGGCACGGAGACGATGTCGCCGACGTTCAGCATCTCGACGTCGGAGCCTTTTTCGATCACTTCGCCGGTGATTTCGTGACCCAGCACGAGACCTTCGGGCGCGGTGGTGCGGCCACGGACCATGTGCTGGTCGGAGCCGCAGATGTTGGTGGAGATCACTTTCAGGATCACCGCATGTTCAAGCTTGCGCCCATCGGGAGCGGCCATCACCGGATCTGCGATGGATTGGACCTCGACCTTGCCGGGGCCCATGTAGACGACGCCTTTGTTGGAACTCATGATTTTCCTCCCAATATATCTATATCAGTGCGGTTTCAGGATCAGGCCGCTCCGTCCTCCCGGATCAGCCCGCCCGCAAACGGACCGCTCAAATACGGTCCATGCGTCCGACCAGAAAAGCGCGGCAGGCCCCTCTCGCGCGCGGAGCAATGAGGCGAAACCGCAGAACAACTGCGTCACAAACGCAAACGCGCCCGTCCAGGCGGAAGGGCGCGTAGCTATAGTATAACATAGTTGGCGATAAATATCGCCCGGCTAGGTCGGCTTAATGCGCCGCCACACCGCGCAGCCGTTCGGACCGGCGGCGCAGGATTTCCACCGTGGTCAAAAGCGCGATGGAGATGATCACGAGGATCGTCGCCACGGCCAAAATCGCCGGGCTGATCTGTTCGCGGATGCCGCTCCACATCTGACGCGGGATGGTCTGTTGATCGGGGCCTGCGATGAAGAGCACGGCGACCACTTCGTCAAAGGAGGTGACGAAGGCAAAGAGACCACCAGAGATCACGCCCGGCAGGATAAGCGGCATCACCACCTTGAAGAACGTCCGGCGCGGGTTGGCACCGAGGCTGGCGGAGGCCCGGATCAGGGATTGGTCAAAGCCCGACATGGTCGCCGTCACGGTGATGATCACGAAGGGAATGCCAAGCGCCGCGTGGGCCAAAACGACGCCCGTGTAGGTCGAGGTCAGGCGCCCGCACTCCATGCCGACGATGGCGCAGGGGTTGGAGTAGAAAAAGAACATCCCCGTCGCGACGATGATGATCGGCACGATCATCGGGCTGATCAGGATCGCCATGATCGTCCGGCGCCACGGCATTTCGGGACGCGCCAGACCAAGGGCCGCCAAAGTGCCCAGAACGGTCGACAGGATCGTCGCCCAGAAGCCAATGATCACGGAGTTCTTCGCCGCTTTCACCCAATCCGCATTGTGCCAGAGATCGGACCACCATGCGCCATCGCGCAGGGCTTCGGCCGCTTGCATTCCAGAGGTCAAAAGCGAGTCATACCAGCGCAGGCTGTAGCCCTCGGGATCGAAGCTGAGCATCTTCTCGGTATAGGTGAAATAGGGTTCCGCGTTGAAGGACAGCGGCACGATCACAAGGATCGGCGCGATCAGAAAGAAGAACACGAGGACACAGATCACCAGGTAGGCGTAGTGCCAGGTGCGTTCGAGCGGGGAGGCGTAGCTAGGCAGGGCCATCAGTCTCTCTCCTTAACCGAGTTTCAGTTTGTCGATGCCGATCAGGCGATCGTAGAGCCAGTAGAGCACCAAGACGCCCACCAGAAGCATAGTCGCCAGAGCCGCCGCCATGGACCAGTTGGCCTTGGTCATGTGGAACTGCACCATGTTGGAGAACAATTGGCCGTCTGCGCCCCCGACAAGCGCGGGGGTGATGTAATATCCGACCGCGAGGATGAAGACCAAAAGCACGCATGCGCCGATGCCGGGGATCGTTTGCGGTAGGTAGATGCGGCGGAAAGTCGTCCAGCTGGTGGCCCCCAAAGAGCGCGCAGCACGGGTGTAGCTCACCGGAATGACGCGCATCACGGAGTAGAGCGGCAGCACCATAAAGGGCAGAAGGATGTGCACCATGGCAATAATGGTGCCCGTTTGGTTGTAGATCATCTGAAGGCGGCCATCGTCGCCGATGATGCCCAAAGCGACGAGAATGTCATTCACCACGCCCTGCCCCTGCAACAGCACGATCCAGCTCGTGGTCCGCACCAAAAGCGAGGTCCAGAACGGCAAAAGCACGAGGATCATCAGAAGGTTGGCCTTGGCCATCGGCAGGGTCGCCAAAAGATGCGCAATCGGGAAAGCCAGCACCAGACAGATCGCGGTGATCACCCCGGCAATCAGGAAGGTCTTGATAAACAGGCGGAAATAGATGCGCTGGTTCTCATCGACCTTGGTCAGCTTGCCGTCGGCATCGCGTTCCAGATCGAAAGCGATGGTGTAGAAATCGAACGTCCACGGGCTGGCCGCAGAGCGCATCGCATTCCAGACCAACGGGTCGTCCCAGTCCTCGTCCAGCTCAAGCATCGCCGCCATATAGGGCGGCTCCAATTTGTCCGCGCCACGTGCCGCCTTGGTGAACATCGAGCGCGTGCCGGAAACCACATAGTTGATCCGCGTGCCCGCATCGCCCGCCGCCCGCGTCTCTTTCATCAGCACGAGATCGGAGGCCAGCGCGGCAAAGGCGGCCTCGTCGGGTGCTGTGCCTTTCGGGTTCTCGGCGAACCACTGGCTGAGTGCCGGAACGGATTTGGAAAACTGATCGTTGTAGACCGAGCGTTGCAGCATCTGGCCGATCGGCACGGCAAAGCTGATCAGAATGAACAGCAGCAAAGGCAGCACAAGGAAAAACGCGCGGCGTTTGGCCTGGGCCTGCGCCGAAGCCAACGCGGCCTTGAGCGGGCGCCCGTCCGCGGTGGTCAACTGAGAGGCGACGTCAGACATCCTGTTTCCTATCTTTATCTTGGCGCCGGAGCTGCGCGAGGGGCGCGCTCACGGCCGTGTCAGAACACGCGTCAAAATTCGGGTCTTAGGGGACCGGCGAAAGAGCAGAGGTAAAGCTCTTTCGCCGATCTGCCGGGGACAAGGGGAGCCCCCGGCAAACTTTTCAGATCCTGAGACAGGATCAGTTGGCGAGGAGCCAAGCGTTGAAACGCTCACCCAGCTCGGTTTCGCGGTCGACCCAGAACTCAGCGGAAGACGCCAGAGCGTTGGTCATGTTCTCCGGGTAGGTCGGCAGGTTCGGTGCCATCGGGATGTCGGTGCCGTGCACGTTGCCCACCAGCGGCGCTGCGGATTTACGCGGCGTGCCGTAGGAGATGCGCTCGGAGAAGCTGGCGGATTGCTCGGACGAGGTGGCGTATTTGATGTATTCCATCGCAGCCTCGGCGTTCGGCGCGCCTTCCGGGATCACATAGCCTTCCCACTCATAGACCTGACCGTCCCAGAGCACTTCGAAGGGTTTGCCTTCGTTGACGGCGGCGTTAAAAATCCGGCCGTTGTAGGACATGGTCATGACAACCTCGCCATCGGCCAGAAGCTGCGGCGGCTGTGCACCGGCTTCCCAGTAGATCGCGTCGCCTTTGATGGTGTCGAGTTTCGCGAAGGCACGGTCCACGCCCTCGTCGGTGTCGAGCACGTCATAGACCTCATCGGCCGGCACGCCATCGGCCATCAGCGCCATTTCCAGAACCACTTTCGGGCTTTTCAGAACGCCGCGCTTGCCGGGGAATTTCTCGGTATCAAAGAAGTCGGCGATGGAGGACGGGGCCGCACCTTCGGCGAATTTCGACGCGTCATAGGCCACGGCGGTGGCGTAGATGTCGTTCGGCACCATGCATTCGCTCAGCGTACCTTCGAGGAAGTCCTCTTCCGCGGGCGTGCCATCTGCGCCATCGGGCAGGAGCGAGGCGTCGATCGGCATCAGTTGGCCTTCGTCGCACAGGCGCATCGCGTCGGAGATCAGGAACAGGGCGACGTCGGTGGTGACGTTGCCGGCATCCACCTGAGCTTTCACCGGGGTCGCCGGGTTGTCGGCGTCCACGGAGACGACACCGATGCCGGTCTCTGCGGTGAAGGGCTTGTAGTAAGCTTCGGTTTCAGCGGCGGCATAGGACCCGCCCCAGCTCATGATGGTGATGTCCTCAGCCAGAGCCGGAAGCGCCAGGCCGCCAAGCGCGGTGGTCAGGGCCAAAAGGGTCTTTTTGTTCATGTTGGTCTCCATGTTGGATCAGGATGAAACGCAGGCGGCCTTTGTGCCTCTCGCGTGTATGGCCTCGCCCCGGCCCTGTTCGCCGGGACGAAGAAACTCAGATCATGTCGAGCGCGCGCGCATCGAGCGGGTTCCAACCGATGCGGATGCGCTGGCCCGGGGTCAGGGGCATCTGGTCGATGGTGTTGCGGCATTTCACGACGAATTCGTCATGACCGGCGACACGCATCCGGGTGCGCAAAATGTCGCCCATGTAGATGACTTCGAGGACCTCGGCGTCGATGGTATGCGCGCCTGCGGGGATCAATTCCGGTTTAAATTCAACCCGCTCGGGGCGGATCGACACGAGGGTCTTGTCGCCCTTGGCATTCACGTTCACGGCGGTGGCATCAATCAGCTCACCATTCTCAAGACGCACCACGGCACGGTCGCCGTTCAGCTCTTCGATCACACCCGGCAGCTTGTTGTTCTCGCCGATGAAGCCCGCGACAAAGCTGTTGTCGGGACGTTCATAAAGCTCGGCGGGCGGGGCGAGTTGTTGGATACGGCCATCGTTGAAAACGGCCACGCGGTCGGACATGGTCAGCGCTTCGCCCTGATCGTGGGTCACATAGACCACGGTGATGCCGAGGCTTTCGTGCAGGTGTTTGATCTCGAACTGCATGTGTTCACGCAGCTGTTTGTCGAGCGCGCCCAGAGGTTCGTCCATCAGCACGAGTTTCGGATCGAACACCAGCGCACGGGCCAGAGCGATCCGCTGTTGCTGACCGCCGGACATCTGCGCCGGGCGACGGTTCGCGAAGGCGCCCATCTGCACCATATCGAGCGCACGTTTGATTTTCGCCTCGCGCTCGGACTTGCCCATGCCGCGCACTTCGAGCGGGAAGGACAGGTTTTCGCCCACGGTCATATGCGGGAAGAGCGCGTAGTTCTGGAACACCATGCCGATACCGCGTTTGTGCGGCGGCACCTGGTTGATCGGTTTGCCATCGAGGCGGATTTCGCCGTGGGTGGCGGTCTCAAAGCCTGCGAGCATCATCAGGCAGGTGGTCTTGCCGGAGCCCGACGGCCCGAGCATGGTCAGAAATTCACCCTTGGCCAATTGCAGATTGAGGTCTTTCACCACGAGGGTCTCACCGTCGTAGCTTTTCTGTACATGTTCGAAAGACACGAACGCGTCGTCGCGGGATGCCACCATGACCCAAACTCTCCCTGAGTTCTTGTTGTTGAGCCTACGAACGCCGCCCGAGAGCGGCACCGTGGCCAGGAATTTCAGGGAATATTGAGAGAAGGCCGAAGCGCAGGGAGTATAGCTGCGTCAATCACCCTGTATTATTGCGCAGAAGCTCTGGGCGATTTGACGCAGAATTTTATCTTCGTCTGTTTTGCGAGCAGAATCGCTCGAAAAAAGAACTTTTGCGACCAGTTTACAGGCAGGAAATTAATCTTCCTGACCGGGAGATGCCCGAAAAGACTGCGGTGTGTCGCCATAACGGCGCCGGAACATGCGGCTCAAATGCGAAGAATCACAGAATCCGGCGTCCACGGCGATCCGTGCGATAGACTTTTGCGACTTCTCGATGAGGTGCTTGGCAAAATTCAGGCGCATGTCGAGAAAGGCCGCCTGCGGCGAGGTGTTCAGCGCCAGACGGAAATGGCGCTCGACCTGACGTTTGCTGTTGCCCATCCGCTGCGCGATGTCCTGCACCGTGATCGGCGTGTCGATATTCTGCTGCATCAACAAGAGCGCGCGCTGCACAATCGGGTCTTGGGTCTTAAGATCGAGCGGCAGACCGGGCTGCGGTTTGTCCTCTTGCAACGCGTCGTCGATGATCATGATGTGCAGGCTCTTGCTGGCCTGCGCGCGCCCCACGTGTTTGTCGACGAGATAGGCCGCGAGATGCGCGGAACTGGCCCCGCCCGAACAGGTCAGACGATCTCTGTCCACCACGAAAATCTGATCCGCGACCGGATTGAGGCCTTCGAATTGTTCAAGGAAATCAGAGTGATGGAACCAGCTCACGCAGCAACGATAGCCATCCAAAAGCCCCGCTTGGTGTAAAAAGAAGGCGCCGGTGCAGACCCCGATCAGCGGGATATTCGCCTCCGCCGCCTGTTGCAGAAAGCGGTGGTAGGCCTGCCCAAGAGACGGTGTTTCATCCATCAAACCGCCGACCACGACAATATAGTCAAAGCGCCGCGGATCGCCCAAACGCTCCTTGGGCTGCACCGTGATGCCACTGCTCGACGCGACCGGGTCCATCGTGTCGGAGAGCACCGTCCAGTCGCATAAAATCGGTCGGCTGCGATCCCCGTCATCGGCGGCCAAGCGCAGCACATCGACGAAATTGGCGAAGGCACAGAGCGTAAACCGGCGCGCAAGGATAAAGCCCACTGACAGGCGCGGGCCTTCACTGCGCGGCTTTTGAGCCCGCAGCGTGGTGCTGCGCGGCAAAGCGGATGAGTCGCGACCGGATGGCTCTCGGGAAGACGGAGTCGTCATCTTTGTCCCTCCAAACAGGAAACCCCAGATATCCTGTCGTAGCGATAATCTTCGATTGACGCAATCATTCTATTTTTCGACGCAAAAGTCGTCATATTGCCCAGCACGATCAGAAATCCGGTCGTCATGACGAGGACGCGAGTCGGGAGACCGACGACAACTCCGAGAGGTCAGGGATCACGAACCGCCATTTTTCATGGCCCGTCGCAAGTTCGCGAGACCCGTTTCGCCTCTCTGTTTCATCCCTCGCCCGGCATCGGAGTTTTGAAGGTAAACCTGGCTGGACCGGGAACGCCACCGGGGGCATCGCTACGGCACCTTGCTCCCTTATCTTGGAAATAATGCAAAGGCCTCGCACCGGGGCCCGTGCCCGGAACCTCACCATTCGGGCCGACAGAGAGGGAAAAATGAAAGTACTCGTTCCTGTAAAGCGGGTGGTCGATTACAACGTGAAAATCCGTGTCAAAGCGGACAATTCCGGTGTCGAACTCGCCAACGTCAAAATGTCCATGAACCCCTTCGACGAGATCGCCGTCGAAGAAGCCGTGCGTCTGAAAGAAGCGGGCAAGGCCGATGAGGTCATCGCCGTTTCCGTGGGCCCCGCTCAGGCGCAAGACGTTCTGCGCACCGCGCTCGCCATGGGCGCCGACCGCGCCATTCTCATCACCGTTGACGGCACCACCGAGCCGCTGACCGTTGCCAAGCTCCTCAAAGGCGTTGCCACTGAGGAAGAGGCCGGTCTCGTGATCCTCGGCAAACAGGCCATCGACGACGACGCCAACCAAACGGGTCAGATGCTCTCTGCCCTCCTCGGTTGGTCGCAAGGCACCTTTGCCTCCGAGGTTGAGCTTGGTGATGGTTCCGCGAAAGTCACCCGTGAAGTGGACGGCGGCCTGCAAGCCATCGAGATCAAACTCCCCGCCGTGGTCACCGCCGACCTGCGTCTCAACGAGCCGCGCTATGCCTCTTTGCCAAACATCATGAAGGCCAAGAAAAAGCCGCTCGATCAAAAGACCCCCGCCGATTACGGCGTGACGGTCGAAAACCGCCTCAACGTGCTGCGTGTCGAAGAGCCCGCACAGCGTGAGGCCGGGATCAAAGTCGCCTCCCCCGCCGAGCTGATCGAAAAGCTCAAAAACGAAGCTGGCGTCATCTAAGCGCAGGGATCTGAACATATGGCTATTCTTCTTTTTGCAGAACATGACAACGCGACCCTGTCCGATCAGACCGCCAAGGCTCTGACCGCAGCGTCCCAAATCGGCGGCGACGTCGACATCCTGATCGCGGGCAAAGACGCCTCTGCCGCCGCTGACGCCGCCGCCAAACTGGCCGGTGTGCGCAAGGTGCTCGTGGCCGAGAGCGATGCGCTGGCCGAGCGTCTCGCCGAAGCCTCCGCAGCGCTGATCGTGTCGCTCGCGGGCGACTATGACACCATCCTGGCGCCTGCCACCACGACCGGCAAAAACGTGCTGCCGCGCGTCGCGGCCCTTTTGGACGTGATGCAGGTCTCCGAGGTGATCGAAGTGGTCTCCGCTGACACCTTCAAACGTCCGATCTATGCGGGCAACGCGATTGAGGTGGTGCAAGCCACCGACGCGACCAAGGTCCTGACCGTCCGCACCGCCGGCTTCGCCGCCGCTGGTGAAGGTGGCTCCGCCGCTGTCACCTCCGTGGACGCGCCCGCTGAGGGCAGCGATCTGTCCAGCTTTGTGCAAAACATCCTGTCCGAGAGCGACCGTCCGGAACTGAACTCTGCGAAGATCATCGTCTCCGGTGGCCGTGCGCTCGGCTCCGAAGAGAAGTTCCAAGAGGTCATCACCCCCTTGGCCGACAAACTCGGTGCCGCCATCGGCGCGTCGCGTGCGGCCGTGGATGCGGGCTATGCCGCCAACGATCTTCAGGTCGGTCAGACCGGCAAAGTCGTGGCGCCGGACCTCTACATCGCCTGCGGCATCTCCGGGGCGATCCAGCACCTTGCCGGGATGAAGGACAGCAAAATCATCGTGGCCATCAACACCGATGCAGATGCGCCGATCTTCCAAGTGGCCGATTACGGCATCGTTGGCGATCTCTTCGAGATCGTGCCTGAGCTTGAGCGTCAACTCTGACGCTCACCCATCAGACATTTATGAACGGAACCAATCCAATGAGCTCCAATTCCTACACCCTGCGCATCGCCTGTGACGACCAGCCGGGCATCGTCTCCGCCGTCACCACCGCCATGGCGTCCCGTGGTGCAAACATCGCCGAATCCAACCAGTTCTGGGACCGCAAGACGAACAAATTCTTCCTGCGCATGTCCTGCCTCTTCCCCGAGACCATCGAGCGCGATGCGATCGAACTGGCGCTGAAACCCTCCGTCGATCGGTTCAACCTGAACCTCAAGATCTCGGACGAGACCCGCAAGCCGAAGATCATCATCATGGTGTCGAAATTCGACCACGCCATGCTGCACCTTCTCTACCAGATCAAAACCGGCTGGCTCGACGCCGAAGTGGTGGCCATCGTGTCCAACCACGAAGACGCCCGCAAAGTCGCCGATCAGGAAGGCATCCCGTTCCACTGCTGGCCGGTGAACAAGGAAAACAAAGCCGAGCAGGAAGAGAAACTTGCCGCTCTGGTTCAGGAAACCGGCGCCGAGCTGGTGATCCTCGCCCGCTACATGCAGGTGATCTCCAACGAATTGTCGACCAAACTCTTCGGCATGATCATCAACATCCACCACTCTTTCCTCCCAAGCTTCAAAGGCGCGAAGCCCTATCACCAGGCTTACGACCGCGGCGTGAAACTCATCGGGGCGACCGCGCACTATGTGACGCCGGACCTCGACGAAGGCCCGATCATCGAGCAGGAAACCGAACGCGTCACCCACACCATGTCCGCCGAGGACTTCGTGGCCACCGGTCGCGACATCGAGTCCCGCGTCCTGGCCCGTGCGGTGAAATACCACCTCGAAGGCCGCGTCATGTTGAACGACCACCGCACCGTCGTCTTCACGCCGTAATTTCCCTGTCCGGAAGGGGGCCAGCCGGTCCCCTTTTCGCTTTTTCTAAGGAGGTGCGTTCATGACCGCACAAATCATCGACGGAAAGGCCTTTGCAGCCGGGCTTGGGGATCGCATCGCCGAGAAAGCCGCCGTCTTCACCGAAAAGTCCGGCCGCGCGCCCGGTCTCGCTGTGGTGTTGGTAGGCTCTGACCCGGCCAGCGAAATCTACGTCCGCTCCAAAGGCCGCATGGCCCGCAAGCTGGGCATGGAGAGCTTTGAGCACACGCTGCCCGAAGACACGACGCAAGAGACCCTCATGGACCTCGTGGCACAATTGAATGCCGACGAGACCGTGGACGGCATCCTCGTCCAACTGCCCCTGCCCCGTCACCTCGACAGCCTGCAAGTGATCGAAGCCATTGATCCCGCCAAGGATGTCGACGGGCTTCACCCGCTGAGCGCTGGCTATCTGGCCTCCGGCCTTCCGGGTCTGGTGTCTTGCACGCCGCTCGGCTGTCTAATGCTTTTGAAAGATCAGCTTGGGTCTCTGTCGGGTCTCGACGCCATTGTCGTGGGTCGGTCGATTTTGGTCGGCAAGCCGATGGCACAGCTTCTGCTCGCAGAAAACTGCACCGTCACCATGGCGCATTCGCGTACGGCGGATCTCCCGGAGAAAGTCGGCAAGGCGGACATCGTGGTCGCCGCTGTCGGTCAGGCCGAGATGGTCAAAGGCGAATGGATCAAAGAGGGTGCGACCGTGATCGACGTAGGCACCAGCCGCGTCATCCGCGATGGAGAGAAGCACCTCGTGGGCGATGTCGACTTTGCCTCCGCCGCGACCCGCGCCCGCGCCATCACCCCGGTTCCGGGGGGCGTCGGTCCGATGACCATCATGACCCTCATGCACAACACGCTGATCGCGGCCTACCGCAGAAAAGGCTATGATGTGCCGGAGCTGGGTGCATGACACCAAGCCGTGATATAGATTACGGCACAGATTCTGGCCGCGCGGGGGGAGATTTCCTCCGCGCGGCTGTCGTCGGTTTCGGGGCCGACCGTTTCCCCCGTAGATCCCGGCGCGCCCTCCCCGCGCCCTCCACAGACAAGCACCTCGAAAAGAAGGATTGAGAGATATGTCTTCGTTCCCCAACAGGGCCAAAGTCGTCATCGTCGGTCTCGGCGGCATCGTCGGCGCCTCCGTGGCACACCACCTCATCGAAAACGGCTGGGATGATATTGTCGGCATCGACAAATCCGCCGTCCCCACCGACATCGGCTCCACCGGCCACGCGTCAGACTTTTGCTTTGCCACCAGCCACGATCTGTTGAGCACGTGGAGCACCATGTACTCGATGGATTTCTACGAGAAGATGGGCCGGTATTCCCGCATCGGCGGCATCGAAGTGTGCCGCAAAGGCGACGAGGACCGTCTGACCGAACTCAAGCGCCGCTGTGACTCCGGTCGTGCCTTCGGCTCCAACGTGAAAATGATCACGGCTGCTGAGGCCAAAGAGAAATTCCCGCTTCTCGAAGAAGACGAGATCGAATGCGCCATGTGGGACCCGGATGCTGGTCTCGTTGTGCCGCGCTCCCAAGCCGTCGCAGGCGAGTTGATCGACGCGGCCGAGAAAACCGGCAAGCTCAAAGTCTTTGCCAACACCCCGGCGCTTGAACTTCTGACCGAGAACGGTCGCGTCACCGGCGTGAAAACCCATCGCGGCACCATCATGGCCGATTACGTTGTGGTCTGTGCCGGTCTCTGGGGCCGTTTGATTGCCGAAATGGCAGGCGAAGACCTCCCGGTGATGCCGGTCGACCACCCGCTGACCTTCTTCGGGCCCTATGATGAATTCGCGGGCACCGGTCTTGAGATTGGCCGTCCGCTTCTGCGCGACCAGGGCAACTCCGCCTATATGCGCGACACCGGCGATCCTTCGACCACCGAGGGTGGCCAGATGGAATGGGGTTACTACTACGAGAAAGACGTGCGCATGGTGCATCCGCGCGACATTCTCGAAAAAGAGCAAGCCCGCCTTGGGCCGTCCATGCGCGACCTGAGCCTCGAGGACGTGATCGAGCCGCTTGAAAAAGCCATGGAACTGACGCCGATCCTCGCGGAACTTGGTTTCAACGAAAGCCATTCCTTCAACGGTCTGCTGCAAACCACCACCGATGGCGGCCCGTCCATGGGCGAAAGCCGCAAACTGCGCGGCCTGTGGTACGCGGTCGCGATCTGGGTCAAAGACGGCCCCGGCATGGGCAAACTCATCGCCGACTGGATGACCAAAGGCCGCACCGATGTCGACCACAATGGCATCGACTACGCGCGTTTCAGCGACTACCAGCTGACCGAAGACTGGATCTGGGGCCGTTGCGAAGAAACTGCCGCGAAAATCTACAACCCGCCAGTCCACCCGCGCGAGCCCTTCGCCAACGGTCGCGGCGTGCGTCGTTCGCCCTTCTACGAGCGCGAAGTTGAACTTGGTGGTTACTTCATGGAGCTTGGTGGCTGGGAACGTGCCCACGGCTACGCGGCCAACGAGCATCTGCTTGAGAAATACGCCGATCAGGTTCCGGTGCGTGAGGCCGAGTGGGACAACCGTCACTTCTGGCGCGTCTCCAACGCCGAACAGCTTGAGATGTCCGCCGATTGCGGCATCATCAACCTGTCGCACTTCCACATGACCGACATTTCGGGGCCCGACCACGTCGAGCTGATGGAATACCTCTGTGCGGCGAAAATCGGTGGCGACAACAACATCGGCAAGGGCATCTACACCCACATGCTCGATGCCGCGGGCATGGTTCGCGCCGACTTCACGGTGTTCCGCATGGAAGACCGCTGCCGCCTCGTGAACGGTGCCGACGCCGGTCCGCGCGATCTCATGTACATGAAGCGCATGGCCGAAGACCGCGGTCTCGACGTGACCATCACCGAGACGACCGAGGACTTCACCACCATCGGCATCTGGGGTCCGAATGCGCGTGAGAACCTGAAAAAGGTTGTCGCCGATCCGGACATGCTGGACATCGAGAACTTCCCCTTTGCGGCGATCAAAACCATCGAGATCGCAGGCAAGAAAGTCTCAGCTTTCCGCATCTCCTATGTGGGTGAACAAGGTTGGGAACTTCACATGCGCTACGAAGACGGCCTCGCCGTTTGGGACGCGCTGCGTGGGACGGGCGTGATGGCCGTGGGTGTCGAAACCTACGCCAACTCCCGTCGTCTGGAGAAATCCCTGCGTCTGCAGAACGCCGATCTGAACACGATGTACAACCTCTATGAGGCCGACCTGTCGCGTCCGAAAGTGAAAGAGGCGGAATTTGTCGGCAAGGACAAGCACCTTGAATACCGTGCCCGCGAACAGCAACCGGCGATGCTCTGCACGCTGGTGATGCTCGAGCACACGGATAAAAACGGTGTGAAACGCTACCCGAACACCACCATGCCGGTGATGGACCCGGAAACGGGTGAAGTTCTGATCGACGAGCTTGGCCGTCGTTCGTTCACCTCTTCGGTGGCTTACGGTCCGACCGTGGGCAAAAACATCGCGCTGGCTTACCTGCCGAAAGAGTATTGTGAAGTGGGCCGCACGCTCCACGTCACCTATCTCGACGAGACCTACCCGGTCGAGGTCGCAGGCGTCGGCTACGCGCCGCTCTATGACCCGGAAAACTCCAAACCGCGCAGCTAAGGCGCGTTATTTCCGGTCACACAAAAGGGGCGCTTCAGGCGCCCCTTTTTCTTTGGCTCAATTTACCGTTTTAAAACGGTCGGACGACATTCCCGGAATAGAAAAACACCCCCATCCCGAGAGTAAAAAGCACATTTCCCGCAATAGCGTGCAGCACCACCGCCAGAGGAAAGGATTTGCGCACCTCATAGGCCCAGGCAAAGACGATCCCGCCCGCAAAGGTCATCACCGCGACGATCCAGTTCCAATACAAAAGATGCGCCAGCGAAAAGAGCGCGGCATTGAGCGTCAACGCCAGCCGCCCCTCCGGCAGGATCGTGCCGTAGCGGCGGAAAAACAGCGGGCGAAACACCACCTCCTGCGGCAGCGCCGACATCAGCGGGTAGAGCAACATGATCATCAGCCAAAGCGACGGGTTCGCGCGGAACAGAGCAAAAATCGCATTGGGCGCGGTGGTGGCCAGAACCGCATAGGAAATACCGGCTGTGATCATTGCGAAGGTGACAAGCGTGAGAGCCGAAAAACTCCCCCGTCCGACCAACAGATCACGCCAGTGAAACCCCGGCGTCAGATGCAAAAGCACAACGCCGAGGACAGTCGAGGCGAAAAGCGCCGGGAACATCGCATTGGGCGGCAGAACCACCGCCACGGCCACCGGCACGGCGATGAAAAGCACGAGGAATTCCAGCCAAAGCAAGGCCCGGCTTGGCGCGGTGGCGCCATCGTGGTCGTCGTCGTTTTCGAGTGTCTCTGTCATGTTTGGGCCCGACGCTATGTACGACAGATCGCGTCGCACCCTCCGCTAGATAGGACAACCTCATGTCTGTGCAATGACATCCACGCGGTTTGCCGCACCAGTTTTGCGCTCAGACCAAAGACACCACCGCAATGGTGAAAAGCACCAGAAACACCGTTTCGCCCACAACCATAACAATCGCCGGACCACCGACGGCAAAGCTCTTGCCCGGAGAGGTCTTGATCCCCACAGCGGCAATCGCGATCAAAAGCGCCCAACTCGACAATTGCGTCAAGACAGATTGCAGGGCTGGCGGAATGACCCCGAACGAATTGAGCACGGCAAAGATCACGAAAGCGATGAGGAACCCGGGCAGAAGCTGCACCTTACCCTGCTCACCGCCCGTCACATGACGCCGCCCGCGCAGCGCCAACAAAAGCACCACGGGGGCGAGCATCGAAACCCGGATGAGCTTGACCAGCACGGCGATCTCGCCCGCCTCATCAGAGACGGAAAATCCCGCGCCGACCACCTGCGCCACATCATGGATCGTGGCGCCGAGGAAGACACCCGACAGCTCAGGATCAAGTCCCAGAAGACTGACCAGCATCGGGTAGAGGATCATCGCCAGCGTCGAGAGGATCGTGACACCCAACACCGTGAAACTCAGATCGCGTTCGCTCGTCTCCCGCGCGGGCAACACGGCGGCAATCGCCATCGCCGCCGAGGCGCCACAGATCGCCACAGAGCCGCCGGTCAACAGGCCGAACTCCGTATCCTTGCCTAAAAGTCGCGCCAGAAGGACGCCGAACCCGATGGTCAGGACCACGCCAGCGATGACACAGATCACAATTCCCGGCCCCAGATCGCGCAGCATCTCCCAACTGATCCGCACGCCCAAAAGCGCGACACCAATGCGCAACACGCTCCGCGCCGTGAAATCAATCCCGGCATGGGTGCGCGGGTCGTCGGACAGAAAATTCATCGCGATGCCCAACAGCAGCGCCATCAACATCGCCGGCGCGCCGTAATGTTCCGACAGGAACTTGGCCGCCACCGCGACCAGAACGGCGACAAGAACCCCTTTGAAATAGTCCCGCATCATGTCAGACCCCATGTGGCCGTCGCGATATGTCTGCGCATCTGCTGTGTCTTTCTCAAAAATATCGTGTCGCAGCTGTCATCCGGACGATCCTGCACAAGGCCCAGAAAATCAACGCCGCGTCGCGCACAACGCATAGCGCAGGGGTTTCAAGCCGTGATAACAGGGACACCATGACAGGATATATTCAAAACGCCAGCCATTGGGGCACCTTCGAAGCGCGCCACACCGAGGGGCATCTTGACGTGCGCCCCGCGCCCAATGACCCGCATCCCTCGCCTATGCTCGATAATATCGACGCCATGGTGCATGGGCCGCAGCGCCTCCGCAAGCCTTTGATCCGGCGCGCCTTTCTGGATGGCGATTTTGAGGCCGCACGCGCCGCGCGCGGCGGCGATGATTTCGTGCCAGCCTCTTGGGAGACGGTGCTGGAAATCACCGCGCGGGAGCTGGCCCGCGTCCGCGACACCCATGGCAATGAAGCAATTTTCGGTGGTTCTTATGGCTGGGCCAGCGCCGGTCGGTTCCACCACGCGCGCACCCAATTGCAACGCTTCCTCGGTCAATTCGGCGGCTATACCGCGCAGGAGCAGAATTACAGCTACGCCACCGCGATCACCTTTTTGCCGCATATTTTGGGCGACATCGACACGGTGCAAGGCCCGGTCAGTTCGCTCGACGGCATTGCCAAACACACCGGGCTGTTGCTGAATTTCGGCGGCATTTCTCCCGGCAATATGCAGGTCGAAGCGGGCGGCATGGGGCAACACAGCGGCTTCGAATGGCTCGCGACCTGTCGCAAAAGCGGCATGGAAATGCTCAACATTTCGCCGACAGATCAGGCGCTTCCCGGTGAGGGCGATCCGATCCCATGGCTGCCGATCCGCCCCGGCACGGACACGGCGCTTTTGCTGGCGATGTGTTACACATTGCTGGACGAGGGCCTCGCCGAGCTCGATTTCGTCGCGCGTTATTGTGTCGGCGGTGCGCAGGTGATGGCCTATCTCCGTGGCGAAAGCGATGGCATCGCAAAGACGCCCGACTGGGCCAGCGCGATCTGCGACATTCCGGCGGAGCGCATCGCCGATCTTGCCAGAAAATGCGCCAAGACGCGGTGTTTTCTCACCATGTCCTGGTCTGTGCAGCGTGCCGACCATGGCGAGCAACCGATGTGGGCGCTGATCACCTTTGCCGCGTTTCTGGGCCAGATCGGCCTGCCCGGTGGCGGCCTGGCAATTGGCCTCTGGTCGCTCAGCGGCATGGGCAATCCGCGCCCGGCGCTGCCGTCCCCTGCGCTGCGGCCCGGCCCGAACCCGGTCAAGACCTGCATCCCCGTGGCGCGGATTTCAGACATGTTGCTGAACCCCGGCAGCACCTATCCGTTCAACGGCGAGACCCGGACCTATCCCGACATTCGTCTGGTCTATTGGTGCGGCGGCAATCCGTTTCACCACCATCAGGACCTCGCCAAACTGACCCGCGCATTTCGACGCCCCGAGGTGGTGATCGTGCAAGAGATCGCCATGACCGCCACCGCGCGCCATGCCGACATCGTCCTGCCCGCGACCACCACTTTGGAGCGCAATGACATTGCCTCCAGCGCCCGCGACCGCTTTATCACCGCCATGTACCGCGTGCTGCCGCCCGTTGGCGAGGCACGCGATGATCATGCGATCTTCGCCGACCTGGCCGCGCGTCTGGGCTTTGCCGACGCCTTCACCGAAGGGCGCGACGAGATGGCGTGGCTGCGCGCGATCTATGAGGCGGCGCGTGAAACGGGCGCGAAACGCGATCTGGGCATGCCCAATTTCAACAGCTTCTGGCGTGACGGCCAAGTCGAACTGCCCGCCCCTAAAGAACCCTACGTGCAATTTTCCGCCTTCCGTGCCGATCCCGAACGCGCGCCGCTAAAGACGCCCAGCGGCAAGATCGAGCTTTATAGCAAAACCATCGCCGCCATGGGCTATGACGATTGCCCCGGCCATGTGACTTGGTTGCCCCCGCGCGAATGGCTTGGGGCTGAGGCGGCGCAAAACGGCCCGGAGGCCCTGCGCCCGCTGCATATGTTGTCGCTGCAACCGGCAACCCGCCTGCATTCCCAGATGGACCCCGGCCCCGTCGGTCAAGCGACAAAGATCCACGGCGCAGAACCTTGTTTGATCCACCCCGAAGACGCCCTGCTGCGCAGCATTCAGGACGGCGATCTGGTCGAGCTGTTCAATGCCCGTGGGCGCTGTTTGGCTGGCGCGCGCCTGTCAGAGCAGGTCATGCGCGGGGTGGTCGTCCTGCCGACCGGCGCGTGGTATCGCCCCGAGGCGCCCGAAGGCCGCGACCTGTCCGGCAATCCGAACACATTGACCGAAGATCGCGGCAGTTCGAAACTGACCCAAGCGCCAATCCCGCAGACCACATTGGTGTCCCTGCGGCGCTATGAAGGTCCAGCGCCGCTTACCCCGTAACCCCCAACAACCGCATCGCATTTTCCTTCAAAATCAAAGGCCGCACCTCGTCGCGGAACTCCGCCTTGTCGAAGGCGTCGAGCCATTTTTCCGGCGCGATCATCGGCCAGTCGGAGCCGAACAACATCTTGTTTTTCAACAAAGTATTCGCGTAACGCACCAGAATGGGCGGGAAGTATTTCGGCGACCAGCCGGAGAGGTCGATGTAGACGTTGGGCTTGTGCGTCGCCACCGACAGAGCCTCTTCCTGCCACGGAAACGACGGGTGCGCGAGGATGATCGGCATGTCGGGAAAATCCACCGCCAGATCGTCCATATACATCGGATTCGAGTACTTGAGCCGCATGCCATTGCCGCCCTTCATCCCCGATCCGACCCCCGTCTGACCGGTGTGAAACAGCGCCGGTTTTCCCGCCTCGGCGATGGCCTCATAGAGCACATAGGCGTTGCGATCGTTGGGGTAAAACCCCTGCATCGTCGGGTGGAATTTAAAGCCCTGAATGCCGTGGTTCTCCACCAGATCGCGGGCCTCACGGGCGCCGATTTTGCCCTTGGCGGGGTCGATGGAGGCGAAAGGAATGAGGATGTCGGAGTGCTTGGCGGCGGCGTCGGCGACCTCGTAATTGTCGTAGCGGCGATAGCCCGTCTCGCGCTCGGCATCGACCGGGAAGATCACCGCGGCGATGTTTTTCTCGCGGTAATGCGCGGCGGTTTGGTCGATGGTCGGCGGATGGGCCCAGGGCGCGTTGAAATATGTCGCCATCGCGGATTGCAGATCGTCATAGCCGTCATCGTGGTGACAGCCACAGGCCTCTTCGGCATGGGTGTGAAAATCAATCGCGCGGACGCTGGAAAAATCTACCATCGGTCTTTCAGTCTGTCGTGTGAGGAATAGGACCGAGCGCAGCGCACCGCGCCCGGTGTGGTCTTTGCAGGTGTGGTCTTTGCAAGGAGGAAGGCGTTACGCCATCGCCGGCACGCGCGTCACCTCGCGCACGGCCGCCAAAAGCGCATCGGCAAAGACCGGATCGTTGATGTGGCCATCAATGCCTTCGACCGGGGCATAATCGCCAAAGGCCTCTTTGCATTGCGCCTCAAACACCGGCGGCAGGTTCGGACGCGGCAGCGGGCCGTCCGGGCTGTCGTGATGCGAAAAGCCTTTGCGCGGCACAAAGAACCGCACCGGACCGGTCGCCCCCTTGATGATCTCGGCCATGTGATCGGCCAGATGCATCAGATCCTCTTCCGTGGTGCGCACGGCCGTGAGCGCGCTGTTGTGGACGTGATAGCCCCGGCCCTCGAACGGCGCGGCGCCGACCGCAAGCTGCGAGGGCATGATGTAGAAATCCACATTGCCGGGGGCAAAGACCACAGGGATGCCCTTTTGCACGGCGGTCGCGGCGCGGTCCGGCCCCACGGCGCACATGCCACCTCGCAGGAAATCATTGATCTCGACCAGAGACATATCGACGACGGCGGCCACATCGCGCTCGGCACAGATGGTCTCAAGCGTCCGCCCGCCATTGCCGGTGGTGTGGAACACCATGACCTCAAAGCCATCGGCCTCAAGCCCCTCGCGCACCCGGCGCGAACAGGCCTCGGTCGTGCCCAAAGTCGAGACGAGAACCAGAGGTTTCTCGCCCGAATGGATCGGCTCATAGCCCTTCGCCATGCCCGCGACAGCCAGCGCGCCGTTGCGGTACACATCGTGGGAAATCGAGTTCAGCCCGGAAATGTCGCAGACCGAATTGAGCATGCAGATGTCTTTGACGCCCACGAAGCCTGCGGTCATGCCGGAGGCCAGCGTCGAGATCATCATCTTCGGCATGCCATAGGGGAAGGCGCGCATCACGGTGGTGCCCATGGTGGTGCCCATCGAGCCGCCGATGGAAAGAATACCGGAGATCGGCGTTTTCTCATGCACGGCCAGCGCGCAGGCCACGGCGCCCTCGATCATCTTGTCGAGAATTTTGCCCTCGTGGTGAATGGCGCGGACCTCGGCCAGCGTTTTGCCGGTCGCGGCGGCGACATCTTCGGGGCCGATCTCGGCGCCGCCCACCACCTTGCGCACGGAGGGGTCGAGATGGATGACATCCACGCCCGCCCCTTCGAGGATCTCGCGGAGGTATTTTGCCTCCTCCTGTTTGGTGTCCTGAGTGACAATCATCAGAACCTTCGGACGCGAGGCGCCCGTCGTTTGTGCGTGATGTTCAGCCATGTTTTCCTCCCTGAACATGTTCATGTTAGCGGATCAATGCGCCGTCTGTCCTCCATCGACGACATGCACTGTTCCATTCGTGAAACTTGCGGCCTCGGAACACAGGTGCAGCACCGTTCCCGAGATCTCGGCGGGATCTGCGGCCCGTCCGATGATGTTGTGTTTGAACATTTCCTCGCGGAAGTCTTCGTCCTCGAGCCAGGCTTCCGTCATCGGCGTCGCCACAAAGCCCGGCGCGATGGCGTTCACCCGAATGCCGCACGTGGCGTATTCGATGGCGGCGGCTTTGGTGAGGCCCACGACCGCATGTTTGGCCGCCACATAGACCGACATCATCGGATCGGCCACGAGCCCCGCGACCGAAGCGGTGTTGACGATGGCGCCCCCGCCCGTGGTCAAAAACTGCGCGATCTGGGCCTGCATACAATGAAACACGCCCTTGAGATCGACCTCCATCACCCGGTCGAACCCGGCGTCCGTGACCTCATGCATCGGCTCAGGTTTCGGCAGGACGCCCGCGTTGTTAAAGGCGGCGTGCAGCCCGCCGTGGTCTTGCACCGCCTTGGACACCGCCGCGCGCACCTGTGCGGCGTCGGTGACATCGCATTGGGCAAATTGTGCCACACCGCCCGCCCCCGTGATTTCGGCCACCACGTCAGCGGCGCGTTTGTCCACGTCCGCGATCAGAACCTTCGCGCCCTCGGAGGCAAAGGCCAGAGCCGTCGCCCGCCCGATGCCGGTCGCGGCACCGCTGATGAAGACGGATTTGTTTTCGAATGTCATCTCATCCTCCCTCAACGTGCCGCGCAGCCGCCGTCGATCACGAGGCTGGTGCCCGTGACGAAATCCGACGCAGAGGAGGCGAGATAGAGCACAGATCCCATGATCTCCTCCGCCTTGGCGGTGCGGCCCATGGGGGTGAACGCGACGGTCGCCTTGGCAAACTCCGGGTCGTTCGGATCGCCAATGGCGGTGTCGAAAAAGCCCGGACAGATCGCGTTCACCTGCACGTTGTCTTTCGCGTACTCCAGACCCAGCTCCCGCGTCAGGTTGACCACCGCACCTTTCGTCGCCGTATAGGCCGGAAGCGGCGCAACGGCTGCCGCCCCCGCAAGCCCCCACATGGAGGCGGTGTTGATCACCTTGCCGCCGCCCGTTTTGAGCATCTCGCGGATCGCAGCACGGTTCACATAGAACACGCCGTCGAGGTTGATCCCGACGGTTTTGTGCCAGTTCGCGCTTTTGTAACCATCCAGCCGCGCGGGCTCCGGATCGGCGATGCCCGCATTGGCGCAGGCGATGTCGAGACGTCCAAAGCGAGAGACACAGGTGGCGATGGCGCCCTCGACGGCGGCCTCATCCGACACATCGCCCGTGACCGTTTCCACTTCGACGCCCGTGAGGCCCTCCGCCGTTGCCTTGAGGCCGTCCGCATTGATGTCGAACAGAACAAGCTTGGCCCCATTGGCGGCCAGCACCTCGGCCATCGCGCGGCCAAGGCCGGAGCCCGCGCCGGTGATAAAGGCCACCTTGTCGGTGACATCGAAAATCTTCTGAGCGGTTGTCATGCGCGTTCCTCCTCGCGTGATTGGGTTTCGCGCCAGTCGGCGGCATAGTCCGCGAACCAGCGCAGGGCGTGGGGATTGCGGGTCGCGCCTTCGCTCGCCACATCCTCCATCGCCGCGCCCAAGAGCAGTTTGCGCACCGGCACTTCCATTTTCTTGCCCGTCAGCGTCAGCGGGATTTCCGGCGCTTGCAAAATCACATCCGGCACATGGCGCGGGCTGCGATCCTTGCGCAGCGTCGTGCGGATCGCGCCGATCAGCTCGTCACTCAGCGCCACGCCCTCGGCCAGCTCCAAAAACAACGGCATGAAATACCCGCCCTGCCCGTCCTCGACACAGACGATGAGGCTGTCCTTGACGCCCTCGAAACTGTCGACGGTGCGGTAAATCTCCGCCGAGCCGATGCGCACGCCAAAGCGGTTGAGCGTCGCGTCCGAGCGCCCGTGCACCAAACACGTGCCATCCTCATGGAATACCACCCGGTCGCCATGGGTCCAGACCCCGGGGAAGCGCTCGAAATAGCTCGACCGGTAGCGCGCATTGCCCTCGTCCCCCCAAAAGAACAGCGGCATCGAGGGCATCGGTTTGCGGATCACCAATTCGCCGACCTCGTCGGTGAGCGGCTCTCCCGCCTCGGAAAAGGCCTGCGCATCGGTGGCGAGGCCGCGCGACTGGATCACGCCCGCGCGCACCGGCTGGATCGGGGCACCGGCGAGAATGCCGGAACAGAACTCCGTGCCACCCGATTGCGAGGTGACCCAGAGATCGGATTTGACGTTGGCGTAGACCCACTCAAAGACCTCCGGCGTGGCGGGCGAGCCGACCAGCATGACGGATTGCAGGGCTGAAAGATCAAAGCGCTCTTTCGGCACGATGCCTTGCTGTTTGACGATTTGCAAAAACGTCGGGTTGGTGCCGAAGACAGTGGCGCCAGTGGTCTCGGCCAGTTCAAAGAGCGAGGTGATTTCGGGGAAGGCCGGGTGCCCGTCATAGAGCACGGCGGACGCGCCCATGAGCGGCCCCCACATCAGCGTGTTCCACATCATCCAACCGGTGGTGGAATAGAAAAACAGCGTATCAGAAGGCTTCAGATCGAAATGCACCGCCGCGGATTTCAGGTGTTCGACCACGATGCCATGATGCCCATGCACGATGGGTTTCGGCAGGCCGGTTGTGCCCGAGGAGAACAGCACCCAAAGCGGATGATCGGAGGCCACGCGGGTGTAGGTGAAGGCCTCGCGCGCCACCTCCGCGCCGGAGAGCATGTCGTCCCACGTGTGGATATTGCCACCAAACGCCGGAGCCTTGGCCGCCGTCGGTTGGTAATCAAGCATCACCAGATCGCGCGCCTCGGGCAGCGCCGCGAGGATCATCGCGAGGTCCTCGGTGCGGTCGAAATCCTTGCCGCCGTAGCGATAGCCATTGGCCGCGAACACCAGTTTCGGCGCGATCTGACCGAAGCGGTCAATCACCGTCTGCGCGCCGAACTCGGGCGCAGCAGAGGACCATGTGGCGCCAATGGACGTGGTCGCGAGCATGGCGATCACCGCCTCCGGGATGTTGGGCATATAAGCGGCGACGCAATCGCCCTCGCCGAGGCCCATGCCGCGCAGTTTGGTCGCCAGTTTGCGCACAGCGGCACCGACCTCACCCCAGCTCATCGTCGCATGAGGCCGCAACTCGGACGAGTGATGCAGCATCACGCGGGCCGGGTCGCCCGCTTCTTCGAGCCGCAGCACATGTTCGGCGTAGTTGAGCTTGGTGCCGGTGAACCAGCGCGTGTCGGGCATCGGATCGGCGCTCATGACTTCGGCCATCTCACCATCATGGATCACATCAAAATAAGCCCAAAGATGTCGCCAAAAGGCCTCTGGTTCGTCAATCGACCATGCAAGCATGGCATCGTAATCATCGAAGGCCAGACCTTGCTTCGCCAGCCACCCCAAGAGTTTCGTGGCATTGGCTGCGGCATGACGGGCCGCCGGCGCGGTCCAGAGAATATCGGTCTGCGTGGTCATGTCAGGCTCTCCTCTTGCGCAAAGAGCCAGTCCTGCGCGTCGAATTCTTCAAGGTTTTTCAAAACGATGTCGGCGCGCCAGTCGGGCGGGGCAGCAAGGAAATCGTGGCGCTGTGCGATCCCGGTGGTGACGCCCACGGTGATGGCGCCCCCGACCCGGCCCATGCGAATTTCAAGTTTCGGATCGTCGCCGATCACCACCATGTTGCGTGCGGCGACGCCGGTTTGCTCGGCGATCATCTCAAGCCCCCAAGGCGCGGGTTTCCCGATCACCGTGGGCTCAACGCCGCTGGTGTGGGCGATCATCGCCCCGACCGAGCCGGAGACGCCCAACACACGGCCCTTGGCTCCCGCGAAATAGGGGGCGTCCGAGACGGAATAGGGCATCGCGCCGTCCCAGACCGCTTCGACCATGGAGGTGAGCTGCGCGAGGTTGAAATCCCGCGCCCAGCCGACCAGAACGGCATCCACATCACGCGCCTCGTCTCCGGTCTCTTCTCCGGCGAGTACCACATCAAACCCCGCCTGACGCATCGGCTCCACCGTGCCTTCGGCGCCCAGAACCATCACACGTTTGTGCCCGGTCTGGTGCAGATGATGCGCCGCGACACTGGCGGGCGTCATCACGCGGCCCTCGTCCAACACGATCCCGGCATCGGCCAGACGCGGGTAATAATGCTCCGGCGTGAAAAACGTCCCGTTGGTGTAGGCCCAGACATCCATGCCCGCCTCGCGACAAATCTCCATCGCGCGGATCGCACCGGGCAAAGCCTCATAGGTGCCTTTCGCCTTGTCCATCATCGCCAGCGTGCCGTCGATGTCGAAGACCGCGACATTCAGAGAACGACCGTCCATCAGCGGCCTCCTTTCAGTTCAAGAGTGAGACCGGGTTTGGACAATTTCACCTCCCCCAAATCGCGCCGCGCCGTCAACTCGCGGATCAGATCGACCGTGGGTCGGGTTTTCGGGTCATAGCCCCGGCGCGCGGGTCCGGCGGCCTTCATGGCGTCGACCTGATCGGCGGGCATCACGGCGCGGAGCAGGAATTCCTCATCCGACAGGTCCTTGCCGATCTTGGCGCGCAGCTCGTCGAGCGAGGCCATATGCGGCTCTTCGGTCAGTTCTTTCGCGCGTTTCGAGCTTTTGATCCGGTCCTCCAACGCGCTGTCCATCGGCATCGCCGGTTGCCCGAAGCGCCCCAAAGCGTAGCGCACCACCTCGTCGGGGATGGTCGCATAGCGCTCGCCGCCGATGACGTTCAAAAGCGCCTGCGTGCCGACCACCTGCGAAAACGGCGTGACCATGATCGGATAGCCCAGATCGGCGCGGACGCGTTCGACCTCTTCGAGCACCTGCGGCAAAAGATGCAGGCGTTTGGTCTCCGAGAGTTGCCGTTTCAGCGTCCCCATCATGCCGCCGGGCATCTGGTGGCGGAAATAGCTGCGGTCGAATTCCTGCGGCTGACCGTGGCTCAGCCCCTCGGCCTGCGCCAGAGCGCTGAAATAAGTGTCGATCTCGGCGATGGCCTCATTATCCACATCGACGCGCACCCCCATGTCGCGCAGGTTGCGCAACGTCGAGGCGACGGCGGGTTGCGACGTCCCGTTGGCCGCCGCCGCCGATGCCGTGTGCAGGCAATCAACGCCCTGCCCCGCGGACTCCAGATAGGAGAACTGCGCCAGCGCGATGGTCGAATGCGAATGAAATTCCAAAGGCATCTGACCGACCGCCTTGCGCAGCGCCGGGAACAGCGTCGCGGCACGCTCGGCGGAGACAAGCCCGCCGGGATCTTTGAGGTAAAGCCGGTCAAACTTGCCGGAGTTCGCCAGCGCCTCGGCAGCTTTGGCGAAATGCGCATCGTCATGCAGCGGCGAGAGCGTAAAGGTCAGCGCCGCGACGATGCTTTCCCCCCCGGCCTTGCGCGTCAGATCGGCCATGGTGGTCATGGCAGAGATGTTGTTCATCGGGTCCATGACGGCAAACCGCCGGATGCCGCGATTGACCAGGAGACGGAAGGCAAATTCCATCAACTCATGACTGGCGACCTCCCAAGAGATGAACCGCATCCCCGTCGTCAAAAACGACAGCGGCGTCTCCGGCATGGCCTCGCGCATCAGGGACAGACGCTCCCAAGGGTCTTCTTTGGTGAACCGCACGGCGACGGCCATATGGGTCGAGGTCGAGAAATCAATCGCCTCATAGCCGACGCGGTCCATGACCGGCGCGATTTGCAGCATCTGCGCGGTATCGAGGCCGGTGGCGCCCCAGAGGCTCTGGTTGCCGTCGCGCAGCGTGGTATCGATCAGGGACAGGCTCATTGGCAGACCTCCGCGCCATGGATTTCAAGGAAACGCGGCAGGTAGGTCGTATCGACCCCACCGGCGCGGAATTCATCCTCGGAGAGGATCGCGTGGTGCAGCTGCGCGTTGGTTTTGACGCCTTCGAGCACACAGACATCGAGCGCCCTGAGCATCCGGTCCATCGCCTCTTCGCGGGTCGCGGCATGGACGATCAACTTGGCAATCATGGAATCGTAATAGGGCGAGATCATCGCGCCGGGCATCATATGGGTGTCGACCCGAAGGCCCTCCATCGGCGGGAACCACGCCATGGTGACGCGTCCCGGTGCGGGGCGAAACTCATGGGCGAGGTCTTCGGCATTGAGACGACATTCGATGGCATGGCCGGTGAGCCGAATGTCGTCTTGCGTGAGTGTCAGAGGTTTGCCCTCAGCCACCGCAATTTGCTGCGCCACGAGATCGAGGCCGGAGATCATTTCCGTCACCGGATGTTCGACCTGAATCCGGGCGTTCATTTCGAGAAAATAAAAGCTCTGCCGCTCCATATCGACGAGGAATTCGACGGTGCCGAGCGAGCGATAGTCAAGGTGACGCGCGAATTTCACCGCCGCCGCCAAAAGCCCGTCTCTGAGCGCCTTCGGCAGTTCCGGCGCGGGGGCTTCCTCGATCACCTTTTGATAGCGGCGCTGCACCGAACAATCGCGTTCGCCGACGTGCAAAACCGTTTCGCCATCGGAGAGAATTTGCACCTCGACATGGCGACCGACCGTCACGAACCGTTCGAGATAAACCCGCCCGTCGCCAAAGGCCGCGGCCGCCTCGGAGGTCGCGAGATCAAGCTGGCTTTCCAGATCTTCCATCCGGTCGACCCGTTTCATCCCGCGTCCGCCACCGCCGGAGACGGCTTTGATCAGCAAGGGAAATCCGATTTCTTCGGCGATCTTTCGGGCGTCCTCCACGGTCTCCGCCGCGCCGCCCGGCACCAGCGGCACCTGGGCGGCTTCGGCATGACTGCGCGCGGTAAGTTTGTCGCCCACGGCATCGAGATGCGGCAGGTCAGGACCGATGAAGATGATGCCCTCCTCAGCGCAGGCTTCGGCCAGCGCTCGGTTCTCAGAGAGAAAGCCGTAGCCCGGATGGATGGCGTCACAGCCCGTACCCTTCGCGGCCTCCACAACAGTGCCGACAGAGAGATAGCTTTCCGTGGCCCGCGCGGGCCCCAGACAGACAGCGCGGGTGGCCAATTTTGCGCCCAACGTGTCGCGATCCGCCTCCGAGACGCCCAGCACAGTTTCGATGCCCAAAGCGCGGCAGGTCTTGATCACACGCACGGCGATCTCGCCGCGGTTGGCGATGAAAATTCGTTTGATCGGGGTCATCGTTTCACTCCGGCTGAACGGAGATCAGCGCCTGACCATGTTCGACCAGCACGCCGTCTTCGGCATGGATCGCGGTGACGATGCCGGCCACATCGGCGGTCACCGAATTCATCAGCTTCATCACCTCGATAATGCCGATCACCGTGTCCGGCTCGACACGATCGCCAACTTTGACGAAAGGCTCAGCGCCCGGTTTGGGCGCGGAATAATAGGTGCCCAAAAGCGGCGCGGGCACTTCGGAACCGCCTCCCGAGGCGACGACAGGGGCCGCGACCGGGGTGGTTTCAGAGGATTCTGGAGCGGTTGCGACTTGCGGCGCAGGGGCCTCGGACACAGGCGCGGCAGCCCCGGATGGACCCGCCCCACGACGGCGCAGCTCGATCTTCGTGTCACCGATCTCAAGGCGCAGCTCGTCGAAATCGGACTGATCGACCAGCGCGAGAATGTCGTTGATGTCTTGTCGTGTCAGCGCGCTCATGCCCCGGCCTCCGTCACAAAACGGGCGTTCAGGCACAGCGTGGCCATGCACGCAAATTGCGTGTTCAATGCGGTCATTCGGTCATCCTCCCAATCGAGACCCGCGTTGTGCGATGTGCGTTTCACAGCGGGTCTTCTTACAGTTTGAGGCTAGGCGCTGTGCCCCGCCCCATCAATCGCGTGCGGCCAAAGTTTCACCCTGTGAAATTTTTATGGCCTGACGTTTCTCACGGTGAAATTTTCACGCTGAAACCTTATGGCGCGATTTTCTTCTGGCCCGCGCTTTGCTGCGTAAAGCTGTTCTGGGCCTCCATCAGGCCTTCGGATATCTCACGCGCCGCCTCTTGCAACGGGCCGACGAAGCGTTCGATGGCCTGGGCACGTGGCAGCACTTTTTTGGCCCATGTGATATTGATCGCGCCGACGGTGGAATAGCCGACGACAATCGGCACACCGACGGAATCGCGGCCGTCATCATGGCTGGCGCGGCCCTCGTCATAAGAGCCGCCGAAATCGGCATCGCGCAGGCCAAAGCCTTGCTCACGCGTAATGGCGATGGCCTCGGCGACCATCTCCGGCACGGCGGCCATGAGATCGCCCTTGCGGCCAGTGCGGCGCAGCGCATCGAGGATTGCCTCGCGTTTGGCGTCCTCGCAATAGGCGATGTAGGCGCGCCCCGTGGCGGAGCGCAACATATTGATCTTAAACCCCAAAGGCCCGAGGGGGATGTGGTGGAAATAGCTGCGCGGCGTGTTGGCCTCAATCACCTCCATACAGGTGAGACGCGGCGCCGCCAGAACAGAGGGCCACTTCACCTCGCCCGTCAGCGCCTCAAGAACCGGCGAGGCGACCTCGACCAGACGGGTTTCGCGGTCAACCCGATTGGCCAGTTCCGAGAGCGAATAGGACGGGATGTAATGGTCGTCCAAAATGCGTTGCCAGATCATGCCGCGCTCGGCCAAGGTTTTCAGGATGCGCAAGAGCGAGGCCTTCGGAATGCCCGACATGCGGTGCAGATCGTGCAGGCTGACGGCGCCCGCGGCCTGGATGAGTTGCAACACCTCCAGCCCGCGCGCGAGCGATTCAATGGATTTCACCTGAACCTGTTTCACCCGTCCGCGCTCCATCCCGATCCTGCCCCGCTCTTCTTGGTCTCAGGCGCCTCAAGATGCCGCCCGACCATCACCAAAGACAGGCCATGCCGCGATTTGAGATAGCCCCAGATGCCCTGTGGAAATCCAAGCGCCATGACGATGGCCGAGGCCCCGAGCACCAGAAGATACCAGACACCGTAGCCGCCCAGAAAGGTTTCGAGGAGGAAAAAAACCACGGCGCCCAAAATCGCACCTTCAAAGGTGCCGATGCCGCCGACGATGACCATGAAAATCGTATAGGCCATCCATTGCACGGAGAAATAGGCTTTGGGCTGAAAGCTCACATTGCCCGCGAGCCAAAGCGCACCGGCAAGCGCCGCGCCGAAGGCCGCAAAGACAAAGATCACCTGTTTGGTGCGGACCACATTGACGCCCACGGAATGCGCCGCCGCCTCGTCATCGCGGATCGCTTGAAGCGCCGCCCCGATGCGCGAGCGCAGCAAAAGGAACATGGCGGAGATCACAGCGACGGCGGAGACCAGCGCCATGAGGTAGATCACAAGATTGCGGGTCTCGGCGGGCACGGCATTGAGCGCGATGAGCGACACGCCGGTCTCGCCCTGAATAAGCGGATCGAGATTGACGAGGAGGTGAAACAGGGTGGCGAGCACCCACATGCCGATGGCAAATTCGCCCTCCTTAAGCCGCAGCATGACGAAACTCACCGGAAGCGCGATGGCCCCCACGACGAGGGCCGCGACAACGAGCGAGGGAAAGACCGGGAGCCCCGCATCCGAGAGCCGAATGGTGACATAGGCCCCTAGGCCGAAGAAGCCCTGTTGCCCGACAGACACCTGCCCGGCATAGCCCGCCAGCGCGTTCCAAGTTACGGCCAAGAGGATGTAGACAAAGAGCGCCACCGCCCGGTCCATAAAGGCCGCGCCGGTGACCGCCGGGGCCAGCGCCAAGGCAGCAACGGCGACGGCAAAGATGAGCACGGTGAGCTTGGCCCGCGGTGTCCAGCGGCGGACGCGGTAGGCGGGGGTGGGTGTATCAGCCATGTGCGAGAACTCCGTGGAGGCAGAGGAAAAAGGAGAGGAGAGGCTCATACCGAAGCCCTCCGCAACTTGGGCAGGCGCAGCGTGCCGAATTGCAGACGCAGGAACAGCGCCGCGAAGAACACGAGATGCCCGCCGATGAGAAAGCCTTGGGTGTGAATGGTCGCGCCCAAGGTCTGGGCGAGGCCCAAGGTGATGCCGCCAAAGAGCGTGCCGCGCACGGAGGTCGACCCACCGATGACGGCCGCCTGAAAGGCAAACAAAAGCTGGGTGACACCGGCGTAGGGCGTGAACGTCGTGCGCATGCCAAGCGCCGCCCCCGCAACGCCGATGGCGACAAAGGCCAGCGCCGAGGCAATGGTGCGGGCGCGCCGGGCATCGACGCCCACAAGCCCCGCCGTGTCCGGATCTGTCGCGGTGGCCCGGATCGCCCGGCCCAAAGGCGTGCGCGCGATCAACAGCGTCAGCCCGGTCAAAAGCCCGACTGCGGCCAAGAGGATATAGACCGAGACCTTGCCCACCCAGAGCCCGCCGATCTCCCAAGACGCCCAGGCGAGATCGCCCAGAGCATTGGCCAGCGTGCGCGTGTTGGCGCCCCAGATTTGAAAGATCAGATTGTCGATCACCACCGAAAGCCCAAAGGTCGCCAGCACCGACAAAAGCTGTCCGCCCTTTTGCACCGGCTCGAATATCAACCGATCCACCAGCGCGCCGATCACGGCCATGATCGGCAAGACGGCCAGCACCGCAAGCCAGACATTGATCCCCAGACTGTCGGTCATCGCCAAGACGAGATAGGCCGCCAGCACGGCAAAAGAGCCATGCGCGAGATTGATGATCCCCATGATGGAATAGAGAAACGCGAGGCCCACGGCCAAAAGCGCATAGTAGCCGCCCAGAAGGACGCCCTGTAGCAAAATATCGATCATGTCATGGCTCCCATGGCAGGATTGGTATGGTCTTCAGACCCCTGTGCTCCGGGCGGAAGACCGAAATATGCACCGATGATCTCCTCGCGGGAGAGGCTGTCAGCGCGGCCTTCGAGGACGATCTCGCCCTCGAGCATACAAATCACCCGATCCGCCACCGACATGGCGCGGCCGAGATCCTGTTCGACGACAATGACACCGGTGCCCGAGGCGCGCAGCTCCGGCAGAACGGCATAGACGCGGTCGACGATGGCCGGAGACAGGCCCAGAGAGACCTCATCGAGCATGATGACATCGGGGTTGCTCACCAGCGCCCGGCCAATGGCCACCGCCTGTTGTTCACCGCCCGAGAGATGCGTGCAGGCGGAATAACGTCGCTTGTTCAGATTGTCGAAAACCTCGAAAACCCGCTCCGGCGTCCAATCTCCGGGCCGCCCGACCTGTGCGCCGAGACAGAGGTTTTCCCAAACGTTCATCTGGCTGAAGAGCTTACGCCCCTCGGGCACCAGAGCCAGACCGCGCTGCACCCGTTTGTGGGCGTCGCATCCGGTGAGGTCTTCGCCCTTGAGCGTGACCCTGCCGCCTTGGTCCTGATGGGCGCCGGCGATGGAGCGCAAGAGCGTGGATTTGCCCGCGCCATTGGCGCCGACCAAAGCCACCACTTCGCCCGGCGCGACGGCAAAGGACACGCCTTTGACGGCGGTCAAAAGCCCGTGGCAGGCCGTCAGATCGGAAATTTCAAGAACGCTCATGTCACCCCCTGCCCCAGATAGGCTTCCATCACAGCCGGATCGCGCATCACCGCTTGTGGCTCGCCATCGGCGATGATCCGGCCCATATCCATGCAGATCAGCCGCTCGGAGACCTGCAACAGCACATGCACGATGTGTTCGATCCAGACGATGGCACAGCCCGAAGCGCGGATTTCTCGGATGATCTCAACGAGCACCTCGGCCTCGGCATCCGTCAGCCCGCCGCCCACCTCGTCCAACAGGATCACACGCGGCGAGGTCGCCAGAGCGCGCGCCATTTCCAGACGTTTGCGATCCAAAAGCCCGAGCCGATCCGCCTGCGTGTTGGCCAGCGGCAACATCCGGCAAAGCTTGAGCGCGTCATATGCCAACGCATCGGCATCGCCATTTTCAGGCCCGCCAAAACTCGCCGCCAGACGGGCGTTTTCGAACACCGTCAGCCCCCCGAAGGGTCGCGGGATTTGATGCGTGCGCACCACGCCGCGCTGACACATGATCTCGGCGGGGGTGCCGGTCACGTCGGTCCCATCGAGCAAAATCGTCCCGGTCGAGGGCGCGAAAGCCCCTGTGAGCGCGGCGAGAAAGGTCGATTTTCCCGCCCCGTTGGGACCGACAATGCCCACCGCCTCGCCCGCCCTGAGATCGAAACTCACCTGCGAGAGCGCATGCACCGCACCAAAGGATTTGCCGAGCCCGGACACGGAGAGGATGGGAGGCGCAGACTGCGCCCCCTCTGTCGTCATAGACTGTGTCATCCCGCTCACCCGTTGTAGGGCATCAACGTGCCCGCCACCGGCACGTTCGGATCGGTGGCGTTTTCGGTCAGCACCTGGCTGAGTGGAAAGCCACTGCCCGCGACCGGCTGCCATTGCGAGCCGAGGATCGGGCCATGCGCCACATTGGGCACCGGGCCGGAGGTGAAATCGACCCTGCCGTTCACCGTCTCGACGTTGAGCTGCGAGATCGCGGTCGCGATGGCGTCACGCTCCATCGGCGCGCCGCTTTGATCGAGCGCGGCCAAGGCGACGTCAAACAGCGCCAGAGAGGCCCCGAGTTGCAGCATCCATTGCCGCCCGGTTTCGGTCTCATAGGCGGCGGCGAGCGCCTCGGCGCTGTGCCCCGTGGTGGGCGAGCTATAGGGCATATCGCGGTGCCAATAGACGGCGGAGGCGAGTCTCGGCCCGAGCGAGCCCATGGCCTCAATGTCGGATTGGAACAGGCCGGTCTTGGCGACCTGCACGATCTTGACCTGACGGCTCAGCCCCTGTTGCGCGGACTGGCGCCAGAAGGTGGCAAAATCGGGCGGCAGGGCGAAGGAATTGATGATCTCCACGCCGTTCTCGCGGAAATAGCGGATTTGCGTGGTGTAATCGGAGGTAAAGCTCTCAAACGCGCCCGGATCGAACACTTCGAACCCCGCGGCCTGAAGTTGCGGCGCGAGCATGGCGCGCACGGCATTGCCATCGGCATCGTTCGGATAGAGCACGCCGACCTTATTGTTGGTGTCGAGCGCGTTCCACTGCGAGATATAGGCCTCAGCGAATTCATCGACGCCAAAGCCGAAATGGTAGGAATATTTGAACGGGCTGGGTTCACCGGGTTTTGCACCACGGCCAAAATAGAATGCTTCCCACGGCATCACGGTCGAGACACAGGGCACACCCGCCGCCTCGCAGGCGTCTGCCACCGGGTTGATGGTCTCAGGCGTGCAAGAGGCGAGGATGATCTGGACGCCTTCGCCATTGATCAGATCGCTCGCAAGCTGGGCCGCACGGGCCGGGTCGGATTGCGTGTCGCGGTCGAGGATTTCGACCTCGCGCGTTTCACCGTCCATCGAGACGCCTCCGGCGACAGCCTTGCGCACCAGATCGAGGATAAAGGGATCGGCCTCGCCAAAGGCGGCCAGCGGTCCGGAGCGCGGCGAGATGAAACCGATGCGGATCGGTGCGCCATCGGCGGCCATAAGCCCGCGCGCGGCGGTAAGCAAAGGCAGGCTCGCAAGCCCTGCGGCAAAGGCACGTCTTGAGACCCCGCCGGCGCGGGGGCGTTTCGAATGTGTCATGAGTTCCTCCCTGAGGCGCTTGGCGCGCCTTGATTGTTCCGGGCCTCCCTGACGCGATTTAGTCACGTCACCCGGTGCGCCCACTATGCGGGGTTTGCCGGAGGTCACATAGGAAGATTCCCGGAGGATTTCACAGGGTGAAATCCCGCCAGAAGAGGTCATTTGGAGAGGCCGCAGCCCTTAGGCGTAGGCGGCCAAGGCCTTGGCCAGATCGGCGTCGCGCAAGCCTTTGCCCAAAAGGGCCGAAAGCAGCAGCCGCGCTTTGACCGCCGAGAGGTCTCCCGCAAGGAGTGCGCCGTTTTCCACCAAAGTCACGCCGCCGCTGTCCTTGCCATAGATCGCCTGCGTGCGGCCCTCGTGACAGCGGGACGCCACCACGACCGGGCACCCCGAAGCGATGAGGCGCGCGGTGGCGTTGGCAAAGCCTTTGGGCGCGTTGCCACGGCCGAAAGCCGACAAAACGATCCCCGTCGCGCCCGCCTGCCCCGCCAGTTCCATCAGACGCGGCGTCGAGCCGAGGCCCACGCCGATCAACTCGACATTCTGATCGAGCGCAGGGGTGTCCAGCGCCACGCGGGCCTTGGCCGGGCGAGTGTAGAGATGGACTGTACCGTGATCGACCTCGCCGAATTTACCGAGGCCCACGGAGCGGAAGGTGTCGACCCGCGAGGTATGCGCCTTCGTCACATAGCGTGCGCCGTGGATGTCGCCCTCAAAGAGGATCACGGCGCCAACGCCCGTCAGATC
This sequence comes from Celeribacter sp., assembly GCF_048270365.1. Taxonomy (NCBI): domain Bacteria; kingdom Pseudomonadati; phylum Pseudomonadota; class Alphaproteobacteria; order Rhodobacterales; family Roseobacteraceae; genus Celeribacter; species Celeribacter sp. Next base: position 203,360 of record NZ_JBLWTA010000005.1, on the reverse strand, counting down.
GGCACTGGCGGCGGCACAGATCGCGTCATGAATGTTGCGCGGACCGTCGGTGTCGGGCTGACCGGCATGACGCTGCGCGCCGGTGAAGACCACGGGCTTGTCGCTTTTGACCAAAAGCCAGGCGAGAAACGCGCTTTCCTCCATCGTGTCGGTGCCATGGGTGACGACAACGCCGTCCACGTCATCCCCGGCCAGAACCTCGTCGATCCGGGCGCAGAGCCGGTGAATGGTCGCAAGATCAAGTGCATAGCTGCCTGCCGCTTCGAAATTCTCGACGGTGACCGTGATGCCGCCCAGCGGCTGATGCAGGCTCGCGAGCAGGCTCTCACCGCTCAGCCCGGCATTGACAGCACCGGCGGTTTTATCGGCGGCGGAGGCGATGGTTCCGCCCGTGGCGATCAAGACGACATGTTTCATCGGTGTCTTTCCGTGTTCAACAATTTCAAGAGAACGGCCCTAACTGGCGCGCCGTTGTGCGCGGCCTTTCGCGGCGGCAAGATCGACCAACTCGCTCCAACGGCGCACGGCGTAATTGTGTTCGTCCATGGTCGAGTTCCAGATCGCGATGTGGTGCGCACGGTCCCTGCGCGACCCACCGGAGCGGGTTTCGCCCGGACGGATCGCCGGACGCCCGGCCACGTCAACGAGTTCTTGCGACGCAGGAAGGCCCTCGTACCAATAGTCCCATTCGGCCTCGGACATATGCGCTTTCACGCGGTCCGGCACGGACATGTAATAGCCCTGACGCGCCACGACGGACCCCGCGTAACCATCGAGATACCAGTTCAGCCAGTCATAGGCCCGGTCGAGTTTGTCGTCTTTCAACAGGCGCGACAGGCACATGCCGCCATGCCAGGCGCGGTAGCCTTCGAGCGGGCGGGCTTGGCGCACGTGAATGCCGCGGCGTTTCATTTCCACAATCGTCGGCGACCAGATCGAAGCGAGTTTCAACTCGCCGCTCATAAACCGCTCGACCGGTTCATCGGCGCGCAGCCAGAAGGGGCTCAGATGACCCGCATGAATGAGGCTCTTGCCATGATCGATAAGGGCGTCGATTTCCGCCACGGACATGTTGCCCATGTTCTCGAATTCGATCTGCCCCGAGGCCGACAGCGCCAGCGCCAGATCGAAGAGACCAATGGCAGGCTCATCGACCAAAGACACCCGTCCTGCCCATTGCGGGTCCAAAAGCGCCGCCCAGCTTCGGATGTCGCGATCCACATCCAGCCCCTCGGTCTCCACCCCAAAACTGTCGAAGTTGTAAAAGGTCGGCAGCATGGAAATCTGACCGCTCGGACTGTCCGAGAGCGTCATGTCATGCTGCACGAAAAGCCGCGAGGCGGGCACGTCGCCCAGGGCCTGACGCCCGCTTGTCCCCATGATCCGCGACAGCTCGTCGAGATCGTCCCAATGGGTGATCCGGCGGGTGTCGATGGCCTGCACGGCCCGCCAATACCAGACGATGTCGAGGTTGTGGAAACACTGATCGTAGATGTCATAGCTGGACGGATCGAGCGCGGCGGTGCGTTGCGCGCTGTTGAAATCCATCTCGATGAATTCGAGCGAAAACCCCAGATCCGCCTCGGCGCGATCCTTGAGAAAGCGCCAGGGTTGAATTTCCGTGGTGAGAATACGAAGCGGCTCCGTCATCAGGCGGCGGCCCGGACGCCGGAGAGCCCCGTGAACGCGGCAAAGCTGCGGCGGATTTGTTCGGGCGAGAGCCCTTCGAGAATAAAGACGATGCGCGACTGGCGCGGGCCATCTGGCCAATGCGTCATGTGTGTGGGCGCGTGCACGAGATGCTGCACGCCGTGAATCGCGATCGGTTTGTCTTCGCCTTTGAGCGCCAAAATACCCTTCACCCTGAAAATCCTATCACCATGCTTATGCAGCAAGAGTGTAAGCCAGGTTCCGAACATAGTCCAATCGATCTCACCCTCAATGACGAGGGAAAAGCTTGTCACGCCTAGGGCTTCGTCGTGATGTGCCGCGTTGTGATGGCTGTGCGCATGGTGATGATGGTGATGATGGTCGTGCCCCTCATGATCACAGGCAGGCCCGCACGAATGCGCTTCCTGCGTCACCAAAGCCGCGGCAAAGGCGGCAGGGCCAAAGCCACCGAGGATGGTCTCGACCGGCTCCTGCGTGGTCATGATCCGCGCCGCCGGGTTGATCCGGGCCAAACGGTCGCGCAGGGCCTGATCCTCGCCCGGCTCAGCTAGATCGGTTTTGGTCAACACAATGCGATCCGCCGCCGCGATCTGGCGCACGGCTTCGGCGCGATGCTCGACCTGAAGCCGCGCGTTGACGGCATCGACCGTGGTCAGCACCCCGCCATTGGTGAAATGCGAGCGCAGCACCGGATGCGCGGTCAGGGTCTGCAACACCGGATATGGATCGGCCAGCCCGGTGGTCTCGATCACCACGCGGTCAAAGGCAATCTCGCCGCGGGCGCGCAGGCTGTCGAGATTGGAGAGAGCGTCGGCCACCTCGCCACGCACGGTGCAACAAATACAGCCGGATTTGAGCAAGACGACATTGTCGTCGATGCGGTCGAGCAGGTGGTGATCAAGCCCCACCTCGCCGAATTCGTTGATCAACACCGCCGCCCCCGCCATCGACGGGTCTTGCAACAGGCGTTGCAACAGCGTGGTTTTGCCGGAGCCCAGAAACCCGGTGAGCAGAACAACAGGCGTCATGCGTCACCTCGCGCTTCCATCCAGGAAATCAACGCATCATCAAGCGGATCAAAGTCGCGGCCCGCGAGGGCTTCGGCCTCGGGCCAGAGATGCGACAGCGCCTCAAACACGCTCGACGCCCCGGTCGGAGAGGTTACGACATAGGACCGCCCCTGCCAGACATCGAGTTTGACACGGCGGTAAGAGAGAATGTCATTCGCAGCTTTCATGCGGCGCGCGGCCTCGGCCCGACGGGCGGGCATATCGTGGTTGCGTGTGTAGACGCCCGGCCGCGCAATCGCGTTGGTCCAGTGATCGTCACACCCGAGAATACCGCACAGGGAACACATGCTCCGCTCCTCTCAAATCCGTCGAAAAAGACGGACGGCACAGGGGTGGCCGTCCGCCCAGTGACCCCACGAGGAGTCAGCCGCGTGGGAATTTCGCGTCGTAATTGTCCGCCATCTCGTTCATGGTGACAAATTTGACGCCCTCATGCGAGGCCATGTGCTTGAACAGACGTTCGAGCATCAAAAGCACCTGCGGACGACCGGAGACGTCAGGGTGGATGGTGATCGGGAAAACCGCGTAATCCATGTTTTCATAGACCCAGTCGAACTGGTCCTGCCACATCTGCTCAATGTCGCGCGGGTTCACGAAACCATGCGAGTTCGGCGATTTCTTGATGAACATCATCGGCGGCAGGTCGTCGAGATACCAGTTGGCCGGGATCTCGATCAGATCGGTTTCCTCGCCACGCTCCAAGGGCTTCATCCAGTCTTCCGGCTTGCCCGCGTAGTCGATCTTGGTCCAGCTGTCGCCCACGCGCACACGGTAGGGTTCGAAATCTTTGTGCATCAGAGAGTGGTCATACTTGATGCCTTTTTTCAAAAGCAGCTCGTTGGACACCGGCGAGAATTCCCACCACGGCGCCACATAACCGGTCGGACGTTTGCCGGACAGCTCGGTGATCAGATCGATACATTTGTCCAGAACGGCCTCTTCCTGTTCCGGAGTCATGGCGATCGGGTTTTCGTGGCTGTAGCCGTGAATGCCGATCTCGTGACCGCGCTTGGCGACCTCTTTCATCTGCTCCGGGAAGGTTTCGGCGGAGTGACCGGGGATGAACCAGGTGGTTTTGATGCCGAGCTTGTCGAAGAGATCGAGCAGACGGATCGAACCGACCTCGCCCGCGAACATGCCGCGGGAAATATCGTCCGGGCTGTCTTCGCCGCCGTAGGAGCCGAGCCAGCCGGCCACGGCGTCCACATCAATCCCGAAACCGACGAGAATTTCTTTTGCCATTGGATAAGTCTCCTGTTGGATAATTAAGCGTGAATGAGGGTGATGGAGGCCGGGTCGATCCCGAGGGTGACCGGCGCCCCAAGCGTCAGGGCGCGCACTTCGGGACGATCCGCACTGACTTCGACGGCGACGTCGCGCTCGCCCGGCAGGCGCACCTTAAGATGCCCAACCGCGCCGACGAGATGACGTTCGGCCAGAACGCCGTCGATGCGAATCTCGTCCGGCGAGTTCTGCGGCGCGATGCGGAAGGCTTCGGCGGGAACGACCGCGAGGGTCTCATCGCCCTGGCCCACGCCTTTCATCATGCCGTAGGGGGTCTCGATCATACCGAAACCTGTGCCCGCCGCGCCTTTGGCCGTGCCTTCGAACACCGTGTTCGAGCCGATGAAATCCGCGACAAAGGGCGTTTGGGGGCGGCGGTACAGCTCGCGCGGGGCGGAGATTTGTTCGACCACACCGTTCGACATGACGACGACACGGTCCGACAGGCCCAAAGCCTCGGATTGCGCGTGGGTCACAAAGATAAATGTGATGCCCAGCTCGCGCTGCAACAGTTTCAATTCGTTCTGGATGATCCGACGCAGGTTGGCGTCGAGCGCGCCCAGAGGCTCGTCGAGCAACAGGATCTCGGGTTCAACCACGAGCCCCCGCGCCAGTGCAATCCGCTGACGCTGACCGCCCGACAGTTTGTCGGCCTTGCGATCCGCGAATTGCTCCAGATCGAACATGTCGAGGATGCGATCCACCTTGCGGTTGCGCTCTGCCTTGGGCGTGCCTTTGACGTCGAGGCCAAAGGCGACATTCTCGCGCACCGTCATATGCGGAAAAAGCGCGTAGTTTTGGAAAATCATCGAGGTCGGACGCTTTTCCGGCGGGATGTGGGTCACATTCTGACCCATCATCATGACCTCGCCATTGGTGATGTCCTCGAACCCGGCGATCATCCGCAGCGTGGTGGATTTGCCGCAGCCCGACGGGCCGAGAAAGGCCACGAATTCGCCCTTTTCCACCTTCAGATCGAAGTCGGAAACAGCAACGGTGCCATCGGAATAGGTTTTGCCGACGGAAATCAGCTCGAGATCGTAGATCATGCGATCAGCTTTCGTGTTTGAAGTGCAGGACATGGGCGGGCGACCCTGAAGAGGGGAAGAGGGCCGCCCGCCTGCTCGGATCAGGCGTTCAGGAATTCGTCCCAACGCATGATCAGATGGTCGTATTCATCCGGCCACTGGTGCCAGTAAGCGACGTTGGACGCGCGCTCTTCGAGAGAGCCGCCATCGCGCAGATCGCCCGGGTTGATGCCGCGCTCGGCTTCGCCTTTCCACGGCGCACCTTCGTACCAGAAGGCATAGGCGTCGGGGTCCATCGCCTCTTTGATGCTGGTCGAGGGCGAGTAGTAGCCCTGTTCGGTGACCGCGATGCCCGGCTCGCCCGACAGCCAGAAGTTGGCATAGGCGATGACGGCTTCGCGGTTCGGCGTGCCTTTGAGCATCGACGGCCCGATCGCCCAACCGCGCGTGCCTTCTTTCGGCGTCGCGTATTTGGCGGGCTTACCTTGGGCTTTGACGGCCATGACGGCGGGCTGCCATGCGTCGCAGACGACCATTTCGCCGGAGGCCATCAGGTTGACGAGCTCGCCGAAGTCGCCCCAAAGCGCACGGAACTGACCGTCTTTCTTTTTGGAGATCAGGAACTTCGCCGCTTCGTCGATCTCGTCCATCGTCGGGTTGCCGGGGTTCTTGGCCTCCAGCAGACCGAGCGAGTTCATGGCGAGGATGGCCTGACCGATGGCGATGAGCGGGTCGACGTTCAGACCGGATTTGCCCTTCCATTTCTCATCGAACAGCGCGGTCCAGGTGTTGGCTTCCTCGTCGGTGAGGACCTCGGGATTATAGCCGATGGAGTCAAAGTTGTAGACCGCCGGCACCATGTAGAGCTGGGTTTTGGCATCATCCGCCCAGATCTGACCGGAGATTTGCGCGCGCGCATCCCATTTCGGATTGGTGGTGGTGAAGGTGTCGCGGATCGAGGCCCAGTTCGGCAGCTCAGCCGCCGGAATGGGTTCGACGTTGTCGGTCGCGATCAGCGCCGGAAGACGTTCGCCGATGATTTCCCAGCAGTCGTAATCGGACGAGCCGGAGAGGATTTTGGTCTGCGCATCCGGGTAGGTGGATGGTGTGCCGGAGGTGGTGCCGACGCCGGACGCGGCCTTGAACATCTCGAGAATACGGTCTTGCACGGTGGTCGAGAGACCGGTGGTGCGCAATTCCTGCTCCGAAAGATTGGCGGCATAGGCCATGCGCGACCACGGGTGCAGACCCGAGCCGAGGGCGGCAGCGCCCGCGGCGGCCCCGTATTTCAAAAAGCTACGGCGATTGGGTGTCAAAGTCATGGTGTCTTTCCCTGTTGATGATGACGTGGTGACATTGAGTGTTGGTGCGGGGGCGTTCGTCGCCCCTCGTTGGCGACCTCAGTAGCGGCCGGGGGTCAGCCCCCCGTCCACGGTGATGACCTGACCAGTGAGGTAAGAGGCATCGGAGGAGGCGAGAAAAGTGATGACATTGGCGATCTCGGCGGGCTCGCCCAGACGCTTCATCGGAATGTAGGGCGAGGCGATCTCGGCCGCGTCCGGGCCAAGGCTGTGGCCGGGATTGAGCAGTTGCGCGGTGCGGATATAGCCGGGGGCGACACCGTTGACGCGAATGCCTTTGGCGGCAAATTCGACGGCGAGGCCGCGAATGAGACCGATCACACCGGATTTGGCGGTGGAGTAATGCACATGCTCGTCCCAACCGTAGTTGGTGCCCATGATCGAGGAGAGGCAGATGATCGACGCGCCTTCTTTCATCGCCGGAAGCGCCGGGCGGATCACCCGCATCATGCCGTAAAGATCGACGTCGAGCGTTTCGTGCCAGGTCTCATCGGTCATTTCCGCCATCGGCACACGCAGGGCGATCCCGGCGTTGGCGACAATCACGTCGATGCCGCCGAAGCGTTCGTTGAGACCACCAACCAGCGCATCCGCCGCCTCGGTCGAGCGCACGTTCAGCGCGTGAAACTCGGCACTGCCGCCCGCGGCTTCGATCTCAGCTACGACCGCTTGACCTTTGTCTTCGAGCACATCGGTGACGATCACATGATCGCCCTTGGCCGCAAAGGCCAGAGCGGCTGCGCGACCGATGCCGATGCCCGCACCGGTGACGAGAACAATACGTTTATCCATTTGAGAGCTTTCCATTTTCTGGGATCACAACATGACGTCGCCGGAGTTCGGCCCGAGCGTTTGCCCGACGAACAGAGCGGCATCGTCAGAGACGAGGAAGGAGACGACACCGCCGATCTCTGCCGGAGAGCCAAAGCGCCCGAGCGGCAGTTCCGCGCGTTTCGCGGTCTTCCAATCCTCGGAAAGCGCCTCGACGAGCGGCGTGTTGATCGGTCCGGGCGCCACGGCATTGACACGCACGCCCTGGGTCGAAACCTCGCGGGCAAGTGATTTCGTCATGCCGATCACGGCGGCCTTGGCACCGGCGTAATGAACCAGTTCCACCCCACCGATTTGACCGAGCTGCGAGGCGATATTGACGATATGCCCCTGCCCCTTTGCCAGCATCGCGGGCAAACAAGCACGGGTACAAAGGTAGTTGCCCCGCACATGGACGGCAAAAATTTTGTCGAACATGGCGAGCTCGATCTCGGTGAACCGCGCCTGATGGCCAAAGCCCGCGTTATTGACCAAAATCTCCGGCGCGCCGAAATCTTCGGTGATCAGTTCGACCATCTCTGTGACGGCGACCTCATCGCTGACATCGGCTGCATAGGCACCTGCGACACCGCCGGCTGCGTGGATTTTCTCGACGGTCGCCTTGGCGGCCTCAAGCGAGAGATCGTTGACGGCAACCCTGTGGCCGTCGGCGGCAAGGCGAAGCGCGATGGCCGCACCGATGCCTGAGCCTGCGCCCGTGACGAGAGCAATCATCATGCGTCCTCCTGACCAGAATAACGGGAGGCCTTTGAGGTGAAGCGTTTCATCAAGAGGCCGTAGATCACCAGAAGCGTGAAGCTGAACAGCGTGGTCAGCACCCCGAAGGCGAAGATGTTGGGATAGATCTCCACCGAGAACGTCCCGTAGATCGCCAGTGGCAGCGTCAGATCGCGACCGGCCGTAAAGAGCGTGCGGGCGAATTCGTCATAGCTGAGCGTGAAGGAGAACAGCATGGCGGAGAGCACGCCCGGGAAGATGATCGGGAAGGTCACGCGGCGGAAGGTCTGCGCCGGGCTTACACCCAATGAGAGCGAGGCTTCTTCGACGGTGCGGTCGAACCGGTTGAAGATGGCCAGCATCACAAGGAAGGCGAAGGGATAGGTGTAGACCACATGCAGCACGAAAGAGGTGCCCCACCACGCCCGGGCAATGCCCAGAGTGTTGGACAAAAGCGCCATGCCAAGCCCCACCAAAACGCCGGGCACCATCATGCCGAGGATGATCAGGTAAAACGCCGGCCCCGAGCCCTTGAACCGGGTGCGGAAGGCTTCGGCGCTCATGACGCCCAGAACGGTCGAGACCACGGTGGTCATGAAGGCCAGCACGATCGAGCGCAGCAGGCTATCGCCCACCGGAAGCTGCGACACGCGGGAGGTTTCGGCAAAGCCCAAGAGGTGCTCATACCAGTAGACGGACCACTCGCGGATCGGGAATTGCGGACCGCCATCGGCGCTTTGGAACGACAGGATCGTGAGAACGATCATCGGACCATAAAGAAACAGCAGAAAGAGGACGGTATAAAGGGCGAGCGTCGGACGCAGGATACGGGATTCCATGGCTCACATTTCCTTTCGCAGATCGACGAGACGCAGCGCGAGCGCGATCACGGCGGTGATGATGATGGTGAGAACCACACCGGCGACGGCGGCGAAGGCCCATTTGAGAGAGCCCACCTGGCTCACGATGATGTTGCCCAAGAGGTTGGTCTTACGGCCAGACAGCGAGGCGGCGGTGGCAAACTCGCCCAGCACCATGACAGAGACAAAGATCGACCCGACCATGACCCCCGGCAGCGACAGAGGCAGGATGATGCGGCGGAAAATCGTCCCGAAAGAGGCGCCGAGATCCCGCGCAGCTTCGATCACGGAGATGTCGATCCGGCCCAGCATGAAGGTGATCGGCCCGACCATGAACACGCAGTAAATCTGGGTCATACCAACGAGGACGGAGAATTCAGAGAACAGCAAAAAGGTCAGCGGTTCAGAGATGATCCCGAGTTTCATCAGGATCATGTTGATCGCCCCTTCGGTGCCCAACATCGGACGCCATGCGATGACGCGGATCAGAAACGAGGTCCAGAACGGGATCACACAGGCGACTAAGAGCGCGGTCTGAAGCGTCTTGTTGCGCACGAAAAGCCCGATGAACAAAGCCACCGGATAGCCAACGACGATGGTCGCAATCAGAACGATGAGCCAAATCCGCAGCGTGGTCCAGATCGCGCCCAGATAGGTCGCGGAACTCAAGAACCGCTCCCAGCTGGCCGTGGTCAGGGTCGAGTTTACAGAGAAGGTGGTCTGGGTCCAGAAGGACACATAGATCACCATGGCCATCGGCAGGACCATGAAAAGTGTCATCCACAAAAGCCCCGGCGACAAAAGCGCGATGGCGCGGCGACGGTCCTTTTTCTCGCGAAGCTCGGCGGGGGAATGGGGGGTGGTGGACGGGGTGTCCGTCGTGAGGGCAGTCATCAGTCGGCTCCGTGGAATTGGCGCAGGGCATCGGCTGCGAAATGAAGGTCATAGCCTTGGCCTTCGACCAGATCGGGAAGGCGCGGCTGGCTGAGGTGATCGACGACCTGCAAGAGGGTGCCGTCTGCGGCGCGGAAGAATGACAAGGCGGTCGGCCCGTTGAATTCGCCGGTGAGATAGGTGGCGTGCAACGATGGGCGCTCGGACGGGGCGGCCGTTTCGGCGCTCACATCGATCTGATCGAACCGCACTGCGATCGGTCCCTGCCCCAAGTCACCACGACAAAGACTGGCATCGAAAATATTCCACGCATTGAGGTGGCGCGCGGCCTCGGCATTGCCGGGATGGCTGAACAACATGTCCGGCGCGTCGGATTGCATGATCCGCCCATTGGCGAGCACGGCAACCTGATCGCCCATGGTGAGCGCTTCGGTCTCGGAGCCGGTGACATGCAGGAAGCTGACGCCAAGCCGTTCGCGGATCGCCTTCAACTCGTCGCACATCCGCGCGCGCAGGTTGGCATCAAGCGCGCCGAGTGGCTCATCGAGCAGAACGATCCTCGGCTCACACACCAAGGTGCGGGCCAGCGCGACGCGTTGTCTTTGACCGCCGGAAATCGCGCTCACGCCGCGATGGCCAAAGCCGGTTAGACCGACCAACTCCAGAGCGGCATCGGTGCGGTCTTTGATCTCGGTCTCATTGGTCAGGGGCGCATGGGCGCGATGCCGCAGACCGAAAGCGACGTTCTCCGCCACAGTCAGATGCGGAAACAGCGCGAAGTTCTGAAACACGAAACCAATGTCACGCAGATGCGAAGGCTGGCCGTCGATGCGCGCGCCATTCAGAGAAATCGTGCCCTGATCCGGCTCTTCGAACCCCGCGATGAGACGCAACAACGTCGTCTTACCTGCCCCGGACGCCCCCAACAGGGCCATGTAGGTGTTTTCCGGAACGACGAAGTCCACGCCATCCAAGGCCGTCGCACCGCCATATCGGCGACTTACCTGATTGAGAGTCAGCACTGAATATTCCCCGCGTCGAGTTTTTCGATTTTCTTGATACAAACATCAATTCACTCGAGTCGGCAAAGTAAAAAATGACTTTTGCATTCCAAAAATCATTTTTTACACGCATCGCGCGATAGGGATTTCAGATTTTTGCCCTATAATTAGACAATTTAGCTATTTTTTTGATCAGAAGGAAAATTTAAGAAGACGAGATTTTAAATTTATCGACTTTCTGTATTCAAAAACAAATTGCTTCCAACCATTCCAGCAGCCACCTATTGTCAGGAGAAGATTCACGGAAAGAGGCTATGATGACCGTTACCGAAGCCACGTCCCGCACCAGCGACGACAGTGACAAGCGCGCGCCTCTTTTCGAACTGGCGGCCGAACTCATTCGCAACAATATCGCCCAGGGCTACCTCTATCCCGGCCTCGTCCTGCAAGAGAGCGCGCTGTCCGAGCGGCTCGACATGTCACGCGCGACGGTCAAACGCGCCTTGGAGATCATTGAGGACGAAGGCGGCGTCGCGCGGTTTTCCGGCCGCGGCTTTGTGGTCTCTAACCCTTTACCCGGGAAGCAAAATATCCCGAAGCGCGAGGACCTGCGCCAGATTGAGCTTGACCTGACCACGCTCGACGGCAGCGCCGGAAAGCCAAGCTGGCTGCGGGTCTACGATGATGTTGCCTATTACGTCACACGTTGTCCGGTGTTCGGCGGCTACCGTATCTTTGAGGGGCAAATGGCGGAGGAGTATGGCGTATCCCGCACCATCGTCCGCGATGTGCTGGGCCGTCTTCAGGAGCGCGGCCTGATCCACAAAAGCCGCACGTCGCGCTGGATCGTTGAACCCCTGACGTCAAAGAAGATCAAAGACAAATACGAATTGCGCGGCATTTTGGAGGTGGCAGCGCTGTCTTCGGCGAAACTTCCGACCGAGCAACTGCGGGAATTGGCCGAGGAAATTCGCGCCCTCTCCGCACAGAGCGCCCCGACGCCTGCGCAATGGTTCTCGGTGGATCGACGGTTTTTCGAAATGGTGGTGCTGACCACGCCGAACGAAGATTTGGCGAATTACGCCACCAACAACCGACTGGCATTGGAGGCCTGTCAGGCTGCGTTCTTCTCGCTGGGCCTGCCGCCCGACACGCAATCCATCCTTGAGCTGGCTCAGGTGATCGAACTGGCGCTCGCGGGTTCTATCAGGGCTGCGGAAAGCATGTTGGCGATGCATTTGAAAAAGGCACGCGACCGCACGATTGCCCAGCTCAAGATCACCGCGATCCTGCCACCGCCATCCGATTTCCCGTCTTACCTACAATTTACGTGAGACGTCGCAGCCGCCGTCAACAAATGCGCGGCAGCTGTTCTCCGACCAACATATCAACGATGCGCCCCCCGCCGAACAGGGTCCGCATCGTCACTCTTGGCCCCGCTCCGGCAACTTTCGCCTGACCGATCACAACAGCACCTTCTCCCTCCGGGACGGATCGCATGGCAGACAGGGCGGCGTCGACCTCCTCTGGCGCGACGAACACCACCAGAGTGCCTTCGTTGGCAAGATAAAGCGGATCAAGCCCGAGGATTTCACACATACCTTTGACTTCCGCCCGGATCGGCAGGGTCTCTTCAGAGATTTCAATGGCAACATCCGCATCCCCCGCGATCTCGTTCAGAGTAGACGCGAGGCCGCCACGGGTCGCGTCCCGCGCACAGCGCAGAGAGGGGCAGGCCGCCGAGACCGCCGCCATGAGGTGACCGAGGCTTGCACAATCGGATTGAATGTCGGCGCTCAAGGCCATGTCCCCCCGCGCCGCCAAAATCGCAGCACCGTGATCGCCCAGCACGTGGTTCACAATGGCCACATCGCCCGGCTGCACATGCGTCGCCCCCAGATCGAGACCGGGCGGGATCACGCCCACGCCGGAGGTCGTGACAAAGACCTTATCCGCAGAACCGCGCCCGACGACTTTCGTGTCGCCCGTGACGATCTTGACCCCGGCCTTGTCGGCCTCCTCTTTCATCGCAGAGACGATGCGGCGCAACAGATCGATGTCGGTGCCCTCTTCGATGATGAAGGCCGCCGACAACCACAGAGGCGTCGCGCCCCCCACGGCCAGATCGTTCACCGTGCCACAGACCGCGATCTTGCCGATGTTGCCGCCGGGAAATTCGACCGGATCCACCACGAAGCTGTCGGTCGTGAAGGCAAGCCGCGCGCCCGGCTGCTGCAGAGCATCCGTCATGAGGCGCGCCTGATCCTCAGAGCTTTCGGGCTCGAAGACGGAGGTGAACACCTCTCCGATCAGATCGCGCATCGCTTTGCCGCCGCCTCCATGGGCGAGCGTGACGTGTTGATCTCTAAGCGCCATGTCTCGTCTTTCTTCTTGGCTCAAATACTCATTCTGCGGCGTCCGCCGCGCAGGTCTTATTCCGCGGCTTCCGCCGCACATGCCTTATTGCGCGGCATCCGCCGCACATGCCTTATTGCGCGGCTTCCGCCGCGCATGCCTTATTGCGCGGCATCCGCCGCGCGGGCCCCACCATATTGATAATAAGCCGCACAAGCGCCTTCGGAGCTGACCATCAAAGCGCCCAGAGGCATTTCGGGCGAGCAGCCTTTGCCAAATTGCGGGCATCCCGTCGGCTTGAGCCGCCCCGTCATCACCGCCCCACAGGCGCATCCCTCGGGTTCTTGCACCGAGCGCTGGCCCGCCGCATAGCCGATACCGAATTTCTCTTCGGCATCAAATGCACGGTATTTTTCACGGATTTTCAGGCCGGAATGATCAATTTCCCCCAGACCACGCCACTCAAACGAGGGCCGCATTTCATAGACATCCGCGATTGCCGCGATCGACACCGGGTTGCCGTGTTCCGGCACAACCCGCGCGTATTGGTTTTCGACCTCCGCCCGTCCGTCGCGGATTTGTTCGAGCACCATCATCACCGATTGCAGCAAATCAAGCGGCTCAAAGCCCGCCACCACGATGGGTTTGCCGTAGTCTTCGGCGATAAAATCATAGGGATGCGTGCCGATCACCATGGACACATGGCCCGGCCCAACAAAACCGTCGAGCATCATATGTGGGTCATCCAAAAGCGCCTTGATCGGCGGCGGGACAGTGATGTGATTGCAGAAAATCGAGAAATTGGTGAGGTCTTCGCGCGCCGCCTGCTGGATCGACAGAGCTGTCGAGGGCGTCGTCGTCTCGAAGCCCAGCCCAAAGAACACCACTTCGCGGTCCGGGTTGCGGCGCGCCAGTTCCAGCGCGTCCAAAGGCGAATAGACCATGCGGATGTCGGCGCCGGCGGCTTTGGCCTGCATGAGCGAATTCTTCTGTCCGGGCACACGCATCGCGTCCCCGAAGGTGGTAAAAATCACCTCCGGGCGCTCGGCAATCTCGACACATTCATCGACCCGTGCCATCGGCAGGACACAGACCGGACAGCCCGGACCGTGGATAAACTCGACGCCTTCGGGTGTCAGCTTATCAAGGCCATAGCGAAAGATCGCATGGGTATGGCCGCCGCAAATCTCCATGATGTAGACCGGCTTTTCCTTGGTCGCACCGATCTCATCCGTCAGCTCTGCGATCCGTGCCAAAAGCGCTTTCGCGGCTTTCGGATCGCGAAATTCCTCAGCGTATTTCATGCCCCGACCTCCAATGCGCGATCCCCTGCGGCCATCGCCTCATGCGCCTCTTGGGTCTCTCCCAGATCATGAAGCGCCTTCAAGGTGGCTGCGGCCTCCTCTTCGTCGATGATCGCCATCGCGAAACCGACATGGATCAAGGCCCATTTACCGATCAACGCCTCGATGGCCCCGGTCAGAACCGGCGCGATGTTGACCTCACGTTTCACGCCGGACACATCGGCCAAGGCCATCAGGCGCGTCTCATCGGTGATCTTGACGATCTGTCCCGGAATTCCCAGACACATGGCTTACTCCTCCTCGCTCGAAGTTGGCTCAGAATGACGCTTCTGGTCCACCAACCCGTAGCGTTCGATTTTGGCCCGAAGGCCCACACGCGACAGGCCCAGCTCATTGGCAGCGCGGCTTTTGTTCCATTTCAAACGCGTCAGCGTCTCGCGCAGAATGCGCATTTCGATTTGCTCAACCCGGTCTTTCAACGTGCCGGTTCCGATCAAAACCCGGTCAACGGATGTTTCCGTTTCCGCATCGGCCCCAGGGCTCGCCTGAAGGATATGACGCGAAATCAGTTCCGGTCCCAAAAGCGCGTCTTGCGAAAAGATCAACATTCGCACGATCTCGTTTTCAAGCTCGCGCATGTTGCCGGGCCAGTCGTATTCCGACAGGAATTGCAGCGCATCGTCCGAGAGACCGCTGACCGGTTTGCCATGTTTCTCGGCCATTTCGAACAAAAGGGTTTGCGCCAAAATCGCAAGATCCCCGACACGGTCGCGCAGCGGCGGCACGCTCAATCCCGCCTTCGCCAAGGCATAGTAAAGCTCGGAATTAAAGCGGCCTTCCGCGACCTCGATCCGCAGATCGCGCTCCGTTCCCGCCAAAAGCCGCACTTGAGAATGCCGCAACTCATGGCCACCCACGGGACGAAACGCCCCATCGCGCACGGCGCGCAAGAGCAAGAGCTGCAAGCGTGGCGACAGGTTGGAAACGCCGGAAAGATAGAGCGTGCCCCTGTCCACCTTTTGGAACAGCCCCGTCTTGTGGCTGGTCAGCCCGGGCAAGGCGCCGCGCCGCGCGCCAAAAAGTTCAATCTCCAGAATGTCGTCATCGACGGAGGAGCAATCGAATTCGAAATAGGGTTTCTCGGAGCGCAGGGAACTATAATGCATCGCGCAGGCCAGCTGGCCTTTGCCCGTGCCGTTTTCGCCGGTGATCACCACGGGCACATCGAAGGTCGCGAATTGGCGCGCCTGTTCGATGACGGCATTCATCGGCGAATTGACCGCGCGCAGAACCGCCTCGAACCCAAGCCCCTCGCGCAGGGCTTTGCGCTGTTCCTCAATCTTGGCTTCGACAGAACGCGACAGATACCGCATTTCCAAGGACATGCGATCATGGTCACGCGTCAAACGGAACAGGTCCGTCGCGTTTTTGGCCACCATCATCAGATGATCCGGGTGCCACGGTTTCGTCAGGAACTGATAGATCCCCGCATCGTTGATCGCGGAGATCATGTCGCCGGTTTCCGTATAACCCGTGATGATGATCCGCACGGTTTCGGGCCAGTGTTCCCGCACTTCGGTCAGAAACTCGACGCCGGTCGTGCCGGGCATGCGGTGATCGCAAAAGATCACCTGCACGAAATGTTCTTGCATCAGGCCACGCGCCTCTTCGGCACTCATGGCGGTCAGACATTCGAAGTCGTCTTCGAGCGCCATGCGCATCGCGGCGAGGCTGTGTTCCTCGTCGTCAACCAAGAGGATCGTGGGCAACGGGTCCGACATGATCAGCCCTGCGCGACCGATGCTGCGGTCGGTTTCGCCGCAAGACGATCACGCAGCCATTGGACCCAAGCCTCCATGCCTTCACCGGTCTTGGCCGAGATGCGCAGAATGTCGATGCCCGGATTAACGCGCCGCAGGTTCGCCTCGTAGAGATCGAGATCGACATCGCAATAGGGGGCAAGATCGACCTTATTGAGCAGCGCGATCTCGGAGACGGTGAACATATCAGGATATTTCAGGGGCTTATCCTCGCCCTCGGTGACCGAAATCACCGCCACTTTGCAGTCTTCGCCCAAATCGAACCCGGCCGGGCAGACGAGATTGCCGACGTTCTCGATAAAGAGCATGGCGTTTTGTTCCAGCGACAGGTGCTCCATCGCATGTCCGACCATATGCCCGTCGAGATGACAGCCCTTGCCGGTGTTGACCTGAACCGCCTTGGCACCTGTCGCGCGGATGCGTTCGGCATCGTTGGCGGTTTGCTGATCGCCTTCGATGACGGCCAGAGGCTGGTCGCCCAGCATCTCGATGGTCTTGCACAACAGCGTGGTTTTGCCCGATCCCGGCGAGGAGACGAGATTGATTGCAAAGCTGCCCAGAGCAGAGAGTGCCGCGCGGTTCGCTTCGGCGTAGCGGTCGTTCTTCGCGAGAATATCCGTCTCGATCTCGATCAGCCGCTCTTGCGTCATGCCGGGCACTTCGACGCCCGCAGGCCCCTGTCCGAAATGCATGTCATCCCCGTGATGGTGGTGATGGTGGTCATGAGCGTGGCCGTGGCTATGGGTGTGATCATGCGAGTGATCATGGGGATGACCGAGATCATGATGGTGATCATGATGGTGACCGTGGCCCTCCACACTCGCCGTTCCGCATCCGCATACAGTACACATCAGAGCACCTCCAAGTCCTTGATCCTCATTTCATCGCCCCCGATGGGCATCAGCTTGCCGCCGCCACAAGTCGGGCAGAGGTCGAGCCGGTTCTCGATTTCAACCTGCTTCATACAGTCGTAGCACATCGCAGCCCCCGGCAGGTCGATCATCTCCAAGATCGCACCTTCGGCGACAGAGCCGCGCATCACCACCTCAAATGCAAACTCAAGCGCGGGCTTTTCCACCCCCGCGAATTTGCCGATCTCGACGCGCACGGTTTTCACACCGCTGAATTTGTTTTTCACGGCAGCATCCTCGATCACCGAGCGGATGCCTTCGCAAAGCGACATCTCATGCATGCATACGCCCTCCGCTCAAACTCACCGGGCTGCACGGATCGAGCACATCGACCACAAGCGGCGCCAACGCGTGTTTCGTCTCGGGCAGGCTGGCCAAAGACTGCGCCATAATCCCGCCCGGTGCCATCATGTGGTCGGTCGGGGTGACGCGTTCGAACTGCGTGACGACACCCGCCTCGACGCGCGCCCGCATGGCATAGGTGCCGCGCGAGGCCGGAACGACGACCCACCCCTCGGCGAGTCTCTTCGGCGCAGGCACATCGCCGCGCGCAGAGGCCGCCAGATCCAACACCCGCGCCACGGTCCGCCACAAGGGACCGCGCCCCTGCGACGCCTCAAGAGCCTGCATCAGCGGATGCCTGGACTGGCGAGCCGCCACGGAGTTTTCGCAGGCGCCGGCCTGTGTCACGTTTTGGTCGGACACAGCCCCGACCTGCGCCGCAGCCTCTCCGGGGTCGAAAAGGCCTTTGAGGCGGCGCAAAACAGTCCCGAGTCCCTTGTCACTTTGCAGAAATGCGTCGAACTCCTCGGAGGTCTCAGGAAGGCGTTCCGGCAACAGGGCGTCGGCCCCCTGTGCGATCGGCAGCGGGTCCAGCCCGAGGTGCCGGGGCAAGATGATCCCCAGGCGCACCAGATGATCGCGCGCAAAATCCTGCGCCAAATGGGCCGTCATATCCGCACTGACCGGCAGGACCAGCGCCATATTCACGGCGAGCTCCTGAGCGCTCCGGCACAGGTTGAACACCCGAGGCACCAAGGCCGCCACCTCTTCGACAGGTTTGCCGATCACGAGCTTGGCCACCGGCAATGCCGGGGGCAGCGTCGCGCGCAAATCGCCTGTGTCGAACGCGGTGACAGACATGGTTTATTCGGTCTCCTCGGAGGCAATCACGTCTTTGGGCTCAGATGTTTCGCTCAGCCCGGCGGTCAAAATCTGGCGGCGCGTCGGTGCGTCGGACATCCCCTCTGCGCGATTTTCACGCTCAGCGGCCTCGCGTTCAGCCGCCTCGGCGGCGGCCAGCTCCTCTTCGCGTGCCGCCCGGATGTCCGCGCTGCGATCCGTCTCAGCCCGGTGTTCTTCCTGAAACAGGGCGACCATCACCGCGTTGCCAACATCGACGGCCTGCGCCTGTGTTTTAAAATCCCCCATGGGAGAGAACAGGGAACAGGCCTTATATCCGCCCGTTTGTTCGCGCGTGTTGTGGATGAATTCATAGTCCCCGGAGGGAAAAGACAAGACCTCTTTTTCGCCCGCCTTGAGGCCCTCCCAATCCTCGCCTTCGCCCGGCAAGAGAACGAGATTCATGAACCACGGCGAAATCAGAACGCCCAGAGGCCGGCCTTCATATTCCATGAACCCCACGGCCTGCACATGCAGCACCTTGTTGACGATCGGAACGTCGCGCATCTTGGCGTGCCAAACCTCGGTGAAATCCCGCACCAAGGCTTCGGTGCGCCGCGCCAGCCGTGCCGCGGCCTGCATCGCGTCCGAACCGGGGTCTTCGGAAACGAGAAATTGTTCCTTGGGCGCATCGCAATTGGGGCATTTCCAATCGTCTGGCAAGGCGAGAAACGGGGTGCCGGGGAGCACTTGCCGCGTGTCGTCCCCCTCTGCCGGATCGTAGGGCGTCCAGCAAATTTTGCACTCCATGATCGCCTGATCGGAGATTTTGTCATTGGCCCCGAGAAAGGACCCCTCGAACCCGATTGTCGTCCCAATCCCGTTCATTGGATGGCCTCCAACACTTCGCGAAGACGCTCGCCACTGTCGATCAGATCCTCATTGGCCGCCAGCGCCACTTCGGGCATCTCGGTGACCTCGAAGGTGTCGAGAATGAGCGTGTCCATCGAATTGAAGAACTGCACCCGCCACACATGCGGCAAGGCCGTCGCTGACACCCGGCAATTGCCGTAGCCCCGCGACAGAATGTCGGTCGCGCCCTGTCCCAAGGCGACATCGAGCCAAACAAGGTCCTCTTCGGTATGCGGCAAAAGCGTCAGGTTGATCACATGCGCCTCCGCGCCGGGCATATAGGCTTTGGATTTGTCCTCAAGCTCGACCAGAAGCGGCGGCGCGTTGACCACCGCCGGATTGCGCGGCGCATCTGCGCCCTGCCCGGCCCGCATCGGTTTGAAAGCCGAGGTGCGCGCAATGCGCGGCACGCTCCCGACTTCGATCACATCAAGCCCCGCAGCCTGAAGCATCCAGACACCGGCGAAGACACTTTCCTGAACCTTGATCGACGGCAGACCCCGCACTTTCATCGCCACCTCGCCCGACCCCATCGTTTCGGCGATCAGGGCGCGGTTCGGCGCGTCGAGTGTCGAGAGATCGAAAGGGTCGACATCGGCGCCCTCAGCCACCTGACCGCAGGCCTCCGACAGGCGGGCAAGCAGATCGAGCGCCGGCTTCAGCTCATCGCCGAGCTCCACTTCCGGATAATGCGTTGTATAGGTCCGCATGTCCTGAGGCATCTGCATGTATTCAAGCTCGGTTCCATCCTCTTCGGACGGTTGCGATCCGGGACCATACCCCATGGGCGGCAATTGGAAATTATTGACCATCTGTGTCTCCCTCAGGCGCTCTGGCTCAAGCGGTTTCTGGTGTCGGCATCGCAAGGATTTGCGCGATGCGGCTCACGTAATCGTCCCAGTCCCGCACCTTGGGAATGCCCGCGAGAAAGACGCCTTCGCGGTAGAACAACAGAGACGGGGTTTTCAGCACACGGGTCGCCTCGCGCAGCTTTGCCTCAATCGGATCGGCCACAACGGCACAGTCGAACCTGCCCTGAAAAGTCAGTTTAAGCTCCGGCAGGATCACCGCCACATCGGCCGTTTCCAGATTGCGTTTCGCGTCTCCCGGAATGAACAGGACATGCACGCCCGGACGGTTGGTGAATTCGGCGACATCCTGGTCCGTCTCCAAAAGCGACCAGCCCATCTCAGCGGTCAGGCGATCAATCAGCGGGTGGCTCATGCGGTGGTCTCCCCTTTGGCGAGTGCGGCCTGCAGATGCGGCGGCAATTGTGGTTCACGGTTGTCGAGATCGGCGAAAGCATCGCCCAGATCACGCCCTTCCATCAGGGCGGCCAATCCGCCCAGAGCCTTTTGAATTTTGAGGGCTTCCTCTTCCGAAATCACCTCGCGGGCGGTTCCGAGAAAGGTCAGAATCCAAGTGCCCGGTTCGACCGGTCCCGTGAGGGCGAGATCGATCAAGTGTTTATGCGTGCCGTCAAACGCGGTCGCGGCAAGGTCCTCGCGAAAGAGGATTTGCATAGGAACACCGACGCACATGTCAGGCGCCTTGTGGCAGGAAACGGTCGTCTCCGACACGGCAGGCCTCGTCCTCGGAGGGGCGCCCCTCTTCGTAGGCCCCGCGCAGGATCGACGGATCGGCGAGATCATTGCTTTCGGTCCGACCTTCGCGCACCTCGATGCCGAACGCGCGCAGTTTCTCGACCGCGATGGCAAGCGCGGGGGCAATCTGGGCGGCGACAACATCGCGAAGCCCGCCACCGTAATCTTCGAGCTCTTCGGGCTGACAGCCGATCAGGATCAGTTTTTCCGGGCAATAGCCCATGAGTTGGGCCGTCGCGATGACATCCTGGAACCCTGTCTGGTGCAGGGACATTTTCTTGGCGCCCATAAAGGCCGGAACCTCGTCGTCTTCGACGATTTTCAACGTGCCCGGCGTCAGGCCGTAATCCACGGCGTCGAACACCAAAAGCGTGTCGACCTCTTCGAGAAACGGCAAAAGGTAGAGACCCTGCGTGCCGCCATCGAGCAGCCGCACCTCCGGCCCGAAGGCATAGCTTTCCGCCAGAGTTTCGACGCAGCGCACGCCGAACCCCTCGTCCGCCCACAGGACATTTCCGATCCCAAGAACAAGAACCTTTGCAGTCATCTGCTCTCCCTCCCGTCTCATCCACCGCTCTCATCGCGCGTTTCGCGTCTTTCAAAAGTGGATGGTTTATTTCCGATATTTGCGTTCACCGATCATAGGCTTTCTGATTTTCGCCTTCACCGAAATTTCAGAATACTATGGAATACTGTTAAGTCCTGAAAAACACTCGAAGATTTCATCCACTCAGCTCACCCCATCGAAAGGAAATGGAATCTTACTTTCCAGTTTGTGAAAAAAACGGAAACTGACAATACAGGAAAGGCGGAGCATTGCCCCGCCTTTCCTGTATGCTCGCCTGACTCGCCGCCTTATTCGGGGCGCGTGTCCTTGAAGGTCCGGGTGCCTGAGATCATCGTCGAGACCATGGACTGGCGCGACAGGATATCTTCGCGGATCGCGGCGTAGATGTGGATGATCATGAAAACCACGATGAACCACATGCCGAGATGATGCACAGAATGCACGATCTGGCTGTTGCCGAAGAGCGTGAGAACCCAGCCCGCAGCATGATCCGCAAAACTGCCCTGCCCCGTGCCTTCGGAATAAAGCGCCCATCCAGTCAGGATCATGAAAGTCAGCCCCAGCGTCATGAAAAAGAACATGGCCGTCTGCGCCAGAGGGTTGTGGCCCACATATTTCTTCGGCTCCTTCTCAAGGAAGGCGTACCATTTCAGTTCGAACACAACTTCCTGCCACCAGCGTTTTTTCCAGACCGGAAGATAGAACAGCTGTTTGGCGTGATGGTTGCCCACAAACGCCCAATAGATACGCCCAAAGAAGCCCACAGTCACGATCATCCCCGCCGCGAAATGCGCAAAGCGGATGTAGCCCATGACGAATTGATGCGTGGCTTCGGCGATCTGCATCGACGGCAGGGGCGAGGCGATGAACCACCCGGTGATGCACAGGATGGTGATCGCCAGCGCATTGACCCAATGCCAAACCCGAACCGGCCACTCATAGACGAAAACCGAGGTCTGATTGCGGATGCTCTCGATATCCTCGTCCCGTGCGTCCCCGGTCAGCCGCGAGGCCTCCATCGGCAGCGGCATGTTGGGGTTCGGATGGTGAATGGAGTCATGATCCGCCATCGTCACTCCTCCTTGCGCTTGGACGCCCGCGCTTTCACCGTGTTGACGATCAGCCAAACGACCACAGCCGCCACGCCGACCATGACAATATGCGCCTCGGTGTGGCCCTCAGGCCCCGGCAGGGTGGCGTGGCCCTCATGGGCCAGCGCAGGGGCGGCCAGCGCCGCAGTGATGGATGCGATTGCAAAACCAAGTTTCATGATATTCTCCTCCCTTAACGCACTTTGACCGTGGTCAGCTCATCACCATCCGGCGACATGACGTGAGTCGAACAGGCCAGACACGGGTCGAAACTGTGCAACGTGCGCAGAATTTCCACCGGCTCTTCCGGACGTTCCATCGGCGTGTCCAAAAGCGAAGCCTCGAAGGCGCCGATATTGCCCGCGGTGTCGCGCGGGCTGCCGTTCCAAGTGGTCGGCACGACGCATTGATAGTTCTCGATGCGACCGTCCTTGATCTTGATCCAATGGCCAAGGGCCCCACGCGGCGCTTCGGTCATGCCGACGCCTTTCGCCTCGGCGGGCCAGGTGCTCGGGTCCCATTTCTCGACATTCGCGGTCGAGCTGTCGCCGTTCTTGATGTTGGTCACCAGCTTGTCGAAGAAGTGCTGTTGCAGACGCGAGCAGTATTCGGATTCGAGCGCGCGTGCCGCCGTGCGGCCCAGCGTCGAGAACAGCGCATCGAACGGCAGGTCCATCGTCTTGAGCAAGCCGTCGACCTGCCCTGTGATGTCCTCGTGGCCCTTGGCATAGCCGATGATGTAGCGCGCGAGCGGACCCACCTCCATCGCATGGCCTTTCCAACGCGGCGCCTTGATCCAGCTGTATTTCGCGGCCTCGTCCAACTCCTGAATATTGGTGCGCGTGCCCTTGGCATTCGGCCCGAGCTCGTATTTCGGCTCGGTGATCCCGTCCCAAGGATGCAGCCCCTTGCCCGGTTCGCCATAGGTGTACCAGCTGTGGTCCACGAATTCCTGAACCTGCTCCGGGTCGCGCGGATCGACATCGTAGACGGTCGAGAGATCGCCATTGATGATCGCACCGCGCGGCATGTGGAGCTGTTCCGGCGAGAAGTCATTCGGATGCTCGGGAATATCGCCGTAAGCCAGACAGGCTTTGGACGCGAGACCGCCGCCATAGAGCCAGTTGCGATAAAAGCCGCCGATCGCGATGACATCCGGAATATAGACGTTGCGGTTGAACTCGAGCGTTTGCTGGATGATCGACTGAACCATGTTCAGACGTTCCATATTGATCGCGCCGACACCGCCGACCCCATCGACATTGATCGGGCACGGCACGCCGCCCACCAACCAGTTCGGATGCGGGTTCTTGCCGCCAAAGATCGTGTGGACCTTGACGATTTCCTTCTGAAGATCGAGCGCCTCCAGATAGTGGGTCGTCGCCATCAGATCCGCTTCGGGCGGCAGTTTATAGGCCGGGTTGTCCCAATAGCCATTCTTGAAAAGGCCCAATTGGCCGCTTTCAATGAATTTTTTCAGGCGGTTCTGCACGTCACGGAAGTACCCGGGGGAGGAAAGCGGGTGCGACGGAGAGACCGCCTGCTGCAGCTCGGAGGTGGCTTTTGGGTCCGCCTTGAGGGCGTTCACCGGGTTCACCCAGTCGAGAGCATGCAGATGGTAGAAGTGCACGATGTGATCGTGGATTTGCAGCGCCAGCTGCATCAGGTTGCGGATCGAGTTGGCGTTGTCCGGGATCATAATCCCCAGCGCATCCTCCACCGCACGCACGGATGTCAGCGCATGGGTGCCGGTGCAGACACCGCAAATGCGCTCGGTAAAGGCCCAAGCGTCGCGCGGATCGCGGCCTTTGAGGATCACTTCGAGACCGCGCCACATGGTGCCTGTAGAGACCGCATTGCGGATCACGCCATTCTCATCGACGTTCACCTCACAGCGCATGTGACCTTCGATCCGTGTCACCGGGTCGACGACGATCCGCTGGCCGGAATTGTCGATGTTGAAACCGTTGGGAGTGCTGACCATGGTTTACGCCTCCTCTTTCTTTTTCGAGTCTTGGACTTTGCGTTGCGCGGTTTTCAGCGCGGAGACGGCGGCATGGGCGGCAACACCTGCGCCCACCACACCGGCGGCGGCGAGACCGACCTTGTCGGCATTGGCTTCGACGCCGAATTGCGTGAGATCGGTCACCCGGTCATAGAAAGACCCCTGATCCCAGAATCCGTCCTCGGAACAGCCGATACAGCCGTGGCCCGATTGGATCGGGAAGGACACGCCTTCGTTCCAGCGCACGGTCGAACAGGCGTTGTAGGTGGTCGGGCCCTTGCAGCCCATTTTGTAGAGGCAGTAGCCTTTGCGCGCGTTTTCGTCGTCCCAGGTTTCGACAAATTGGCCCGCATCGAAATGTGGCCGGCGATAGCACTTGTCATGAATCCGCTGGGAATAAAACATCGCCGGCCGCCCCTGGCGGTCGAGTGTCGGAAGTCGATCAAAGGTCAGCATATAGGTGATCACGCCGGTCATAACCTCGGCAATCGGCGGACAGCCGGGCACCTTGATGATCGGTTTGTCGGTGATGACCTTATGGACCGGCGTGGCGCGCGTCGGGTTTGGTTTCGCGGCCTGCACACAGCCATAGGACGCGCAGGCCCCCCAGCTGATGATCGCTTTCGCATGTTTGGCGGCATGGGTGAGTTGATCCACAAAGGGTTTGCCGCCGATGATGCAATACATCCCGTCCTCATTGAGCGGCGGGTTGCCCTCAACAGCCAGGATGTAGTTGCCTTTGTATTTCTCGATGGTCTCTTCCAGCGCCGCTTCGGCCTGATGCCCGGCGGCGGCCATCAACGTGTCGTCGTAGTCCAGAGAGATCATCGACAGCACCACGTCTTTCGCAAGCGGATGCGCGGAGCGAATGAAGCTCTCAGAGCAACAGGTGCATTCCAGCCCGTGGACCCAGATCACCGGCGTGCGCGGTTTGGTTTCCATCGCATGCGCGATCTTCGGCACGAAGGCGGGCGACAGGCCCAGCGCGGCCGCTGTCAGCGAACAATATTTCATGAAAGACCGGCGCGTGATCCCTTGTCGGCGCATGACGTCGTAGAACGTCTCAATCTGAGCTGTGGCCTGCCCTGCGGTACTGGTCTCCGAAAAATCGGTCAAAATGCGTCCCTCCTTCGGCGAGTGATCGGGCCTTGTGGCCACGTGCGAATGCGACGGCATACAATGCCTCGATCCTCAGTCTCGCCCGGAGAGGGGCGCAAAACAAACAGAGCGCGACAAACTGTCGTGCCTTATTTTTTCATGAGTTTCAAAAAGATACCAAAAGTGAGCTCTAAAGTGGCGGGAAGCGACTAACCGCCAGACCGCCGAAGCGGAAAGGTACTTGCCGCTTGCTCAAAGGCGCCGCGCCGCAGCGACAAGAGCCTGCCCAAGCGCCAGACCACCGTCATTGGCGGGGGTTTTGCTATGGATCAGAACGGGGGTATCCGGCAGAGCGTCGCTCAACGAACTGAGTGTCAGGTCCAAAAGCAAAGCATTCTGGAAACATCCCCCCGACAAGGCCACCGCCTGCGCTTCCGTCCCGGCCATGGCCGAGAGCACAGCCCCCTCAAAGCACCGCACGAGCCACAGGTGAAATGCGAAGGCCAAATCGGCAACGCGAGCGCCCGCGTCACGCTTGGCGACAAAATGCCGGATCATCTCTGAGGGATCGAGCGCGCCCCCCACCATGGACGCGACCGGCACCCCAATCGCAAGACTGTATCGCGACAAACCACCGGAGGTCCGCGCCAAAGCCTCAAGCCGCATTGCGGCCTCGCCCTCATAGCTTTGACGATCGACGCACATCCCAAGAATGGCCGCGACCGCATCGAAAAGGCGCCCAACGCTCGACGACATCGGGCAATTCACGCCCTTTTCGACCGCCATCCGCGCCATCGCCAGAGGTTTGTCGGAAAATGCCTCATCGGCCCACTCCGACAGCCCGGCCTGATCCAGCCGCGCCAGAGCATTGCGCCACGGCTCTTTCGCCGCCATATCGCCCCCGATCAAGGGCGCAGGTTTGAGCCAGGCCTTGCGTTCAAACTCACGATAATCGCCAAGTAGGATTTCGCCGCCCCAGACCGTGCCATCGGCGCCAAACCCCGTGCCATCCAAAATAACGCCAACCACCTTGCCGCCGCCCAAAGGCCAGCCATTCTCGCCCAAACAGGCCGCCAAATGCGCATGGTGGTGCTGCACCTCTTCGACCGGCAGTTTTTTCGATTGCGCATGGATCGAGGCGCGAAACTCCGGGTGGAGATCGCAGGCCACGACCTCCGGATGATGATCGAACAGCTCGGCATAATCCGCGTCCGCCTTGAGGAACGCCTCATAACACAGCGCGTCATCGAGATCGCCAAGGTGATGCCCCAAAAGCGCCTGCCCGTCTTTGATCAGGCAAATCGCGCCCTTCATCTGGCCCCCATAGGCGGCAATCTGTGGTGCGGCCTCAAACCCTTTGGGCAAGGGCAAAGTCCCCGGCACCCGCCCACGGGCACGCCGCAGGACCATTGGACCGTGCGGGGTGATCCGCTCGACCGAGTCGTCCATCCGCCGGGCGATGTCGCGGTCATGCATCAAAAAGGCATCGGCAAAGCCGGAGAGTTTTTCCAAGGCTTCCGCATTGCCGATCACCTGCGGCTCTCCCGAAAGATTGCCCGAGGTCATCACCAAAGGCCCGCCCACCGCCGCAATCAACAGGTGATGCAGAGGCGTATAGGGCAGCATCCAGCCCAATGTGGCCTGCCCCGGCGCGATCCCCTCGGGCATCCGCCGCGCGGTCAACAAGACGACGGGCGCCGCCGGATCGCGCAAAAGCGCCTCTTCAGACGCGCTCATGTCACACCAGTCGCGGATCATGTCCATGGTGCCCATCAGGGCAAAGGGCTTGGCCGGGCGATGTTTGCGCTGTCTGAGCCGCGCAACCGCCTCGGCGTTCCGCGCGTCACAGGCCAGATGAAACCCGCCCAAGCCCTTCACAGCGAGGATGTCCCCGTCACGCAGCAAGCGCGCCGCCTGAGCAAGCGGGTCCCCTTCGCCCTTGGGCTCAAGCCACAGCTGAGGCCCGCAGTCCGGGCAAGCCACCGGCTGGGCGTGAAAGCGGCGATCTTCGGGGCTGTCGTATTCCGCACGGCACGCCGCGCACATCTCGAAAGGCGCCATGGTCGTGTGGCCGCGATCATAGGGCAAGCGTTCGACAATGGTGAACCGCGGTCCGCAATGGGTGCAGTTGGTGAACGCATATCCGGCCCGGCGTTCATTGAGATCAAAGACCTCTTGGCGACAGGCCTCGCAGGTCGCCGCATCGGGCGCCACACGGGTGCGGGCGGCGCCGGTTTGGGAGGCCACAATCTCGAACCCCTCCACCCCGCCTTGAATGTCACGACACTCGACCGCGTCGATCCGCGCTAGCGGCGGCCTCTCCGCGCGCAACCGCTCTTCAAAGCCTTTCGCCTCACCGAACAGGCGGATCAACACACCTTCCGCATCGTTGCGCACATCTCCGGTCAGCCCCATCTCACGCGCCAGCCGCCAGACAAAGGGCCTAAAGCCCACGCCCTGCACCTGACCGCGCACCCGGATTTCCAATCCGCTCTGGTTTCCTTTGCTGCCCAAATACTCAGTTCCTTCGTGCGCGGGTCCTCAATGAACCGTGCAGACCATACAGGGGTCAAAGGACCGCACGATATGCTGCACCGAAATGGGCGTGTCCTCGCCCGCCCGAACCGGCGCGCCGACCAGAGCCGCCTCGACGGGCCCCGGCACACCTCTTTCGTCTCTGGGCGAGAAATTCCACGTCGTTGGCGCGATGATCTGATACGAGGTCACACGCCCGCCCTCGACACGCATCCAATGCCCCAAGGCGCCACGCGCCGCCTCGACCAGACCGACGCCTTCGCCGTCACTCGGCAGTTTGACATGCCGCATAAACGGCGCGCGCGGATCGATGGAGGCCAGAAGGCGCTCCATCTCGACCTGTGTCCGGGCCAGTTCCAAAGCGCGGCCCAGAACGCGCGCCCGCACGGAGCCCTCCCGCGCCAGCGCCTTTGCCAAAGGATGGCCATCGATCGCCTGCCGCGCGAGCGCCCCGGTTTCATAGGTCAACCCGGCAAGACGTGGCGCCTTGCACCAGCTATAGGCCTCATCGCGCATCTCTTCATCCGGGCGGGTCATGCCGTTCGACGGATGTGCCGCCTCGCCCAGCATCCAGCTGTGCGAAATCTCCTCGACGATCTGTTCGGGATGCAAGGGACCGGAGAGGCCGTCCACAAGAGTGCCACGTTCAAACACCGTGCCATTGGGCGAGGGATAGGCCCCAAAAGAGAGATAGCGCCCGGACCCAAGCCCCGAGCCTTCGAGCGACAAATCCTGCGCGATGCTCAGAAACAGCGCGACATCGCCTGTCTCCCATCCGCTCACCTGATCGAGGGTCTCCAACTCCAGAAACCGTTCCAAAGGCGCACCGAACATCACCTCTTCGAGATAGCTGCGAAAGGCGGCGAGATCGGCCGACAGGCGCACCTTGTCACGGGCAGAGGGCGCGCGCGTCACGCCACCCGGCTGGATCGCCAAGGTGTGTGGCCACTTGCCGCCCAAAAGCCCCACGATATGCAACAGCCCGGCGCGAGCCTCCGTCGCGCGTTTCAGCGCTGATCCTTTGGCCGCCGTAAAGCGGTCCACCGCGCGCCCGTGCCAAGGCCGGTCGGCATACACAGGGCGCGCGAAATCCGGCATGAAGAAGAGATTGAAATGCATAAGATGGTCGGACACGTTTTCGACCATATGCAAAAGCTGGGCGACCTTCGCGCCGTCCGGGCTGGGCGTTTTGCCCGCAAAATCCGCAAGCGCCATCGCCGCCGCCATGGATTGGCTGATCGAACAGATGCCACAGATGCGCGGCACGATGGTGAGCGCATCCATCGGACCTTTGCCCTCCATGATGCGTTCAAACCCGCGAAACAGCGGCGAATTGGCATAGGCTGCCGCGACCCGGCCATGCTGCACGTCGAGACGAAGCTCAAGATCGCCCTCAACACGATTGAAAGGGCCAACCAGAAGGGTCGTATTGTCAGTCATTCTTGCGGCTCTTCACGGAGGGAGGAACGAGGATACGGTCGGCGGTCGCGTTCCGCGCGACACGCTCCGGGGTCGCACGTTTCGACAGAGAGGCCAGCGCCATGAACCAGGCTTTCGGCATATCGGTCGGCAGTCCCACAGGGATGCCCGCGAATTTCGGGGTCTCAGTAAAGCCATGCCCCGGTTCTTCGAATTCTGGCGCTGTGCAGTTGATGCAAGGGTAGCCCGCCCGCGTGCAGCTGCCTTCGCCGTTCCAGAGCCGGATGTTGCAATCGCCCACCGCCTGCGTGCCGATACAGCCGAGATGCTCCATCATACAGCCCATCTGGCTCAGTTCTTCAGCCGAGGCTTTGTATTCGTAGAATTCGTTCTTGGTGCAGGCATGGTGCACCAGATTGTCCGCGAAAAAGCGCGGTCTGGCGTAGCTGTCGAGATCCTCCGCGCCCAAGGCGTCGCTGGCCAAAAGCATCAAGGTTTCGGTCACCCAATCGGGATGGGTCGGACAGCCGGAGATATTGATGACGGGCAGACCCGCGCGGGACCGAAACGTCGCAGGCAAGGCCGCGCCGCTGTGACGTCCGTCGTATTGCACGCCCGTGGCATCGGACGGATTGTCCCCCGCAGAGGTCACCCCGCCATAGGTCGCACAGGTGCCGACGGCCACGACATGGGCGGCTTTCGGCGCGAGGCTTTGCACCCAATCGAGCATCGAGCGCCCGGTGCCCCCGAGCATGTGGTAGCGCCCCGTGCCTTTTGGCCCGTGAATGATCGAGCCTTCGATACAGAGAATGTCGAGCGTCTGGGCCCCGTCTTCGATGGCCTGCAACAGATCACGCACCTCCGCCCCGCTCGCCTCAGAGAGCGAGGGGTGCCACAGGAACTCAAGTCCCGCAGCATCAAAGAGGTCCATGAGATTGGGGCTTTCGGCACAGAGCAGCGACATGGTGCAGCCACCGCAGCCCCCCGATTGCAGCCAGAGGATATTCAACGCTGATCCCCTCTCTTGAGCGCGAGGCGGAAACAGGCACCTTTGGCGCCCCCCTGCACATAGCTGAGCGTCCCGCCATGTTCTTCGACGATCTTTTGAGAAATCGAAAGACCGAGCCCCGTGCCACGCCCCACCGCTTTCGTGGTGAAAAACGGGTCGAAAATCGCGGCACGCAAGTCTTCGGGCACGCCCGGCCCGTTGTCGCAGACTTGCATGACGGCCATATCGCCTTCGTAAGACAGCCGCACCTGAATCTCCGGGGCCTCGATGGCCTCCATCGCGTCGGCGGCATTCTGAACCAAATTCATGATCACCTGCTGGACATGGCCCGAACGCCCCAAAGCCATGCAGGAGCTTTCGCCCGTCACCGTAATTTTCATCTGACGTTTCAGGCCGCGCTGCACCCATTGCGCACCGATCTTGGCGGTTTGCGTCACATCGAAGGGCGCCACCTCTCCCGATCCTTCGGCGGACAGTCGGCGCAGGTCTTCGACGATATCGCGCACCCGCTCTGCCCCGTCCCGCGCGCCCTCGATGGCGACACGCAGGTTTTTGAGATCACGTTCGAGTTTAAGCTCCGCGCGCAAGGCGACAAGCTCTTCGCGGCTCGCCCCCGATTGCACCTGTTCGAAATAGGATTCAAAGCGGTCGAGGTATTTTTGCAGGCTGTGGGTGTTGGCATAGACAAAGGAAATCGGGTTGTTCAACTCATGCGCCACACCCGCAAGCAATCGCCCCAAAGAAGCCAGTTTTTCGGTGCGCACCAATTGGGTCTGCGCCTGTTTCAACTCCTCATGGCTGCTTTCAAGCTCATGATAGGCCTGACGCAATTCGCCAAGCGGCCGACCGGTCAGGATAAACCCGCTGATCCGTTTGCGCCGGTCCAGCCGGGGCGCGACGCGAAAGTCCACCGGGCTCGCCCCGTTCAAGGTTTCGAGATCGACTTCAAAGGTCTGTTCCACCTTCTCGCGCGCGACTTCGGACATGGCCGCACTCATGCGATCACGCATTTCGCCTTCGAAGAACCCTACGACGGGCCGCCCGATCAACGCGTCCTTATCGCCACCAATGGCGGCACAAAAGGATTGGCTGAGATCGGCGACAAACCCGTCCTTGTCCGTCACGACGAGATAATCGGAGATCGAGGTCATGATCGACCGAAGGAAGCTGCGCAGCGTGGAAAGTTCCGTGTTTCTGGCTTCCAGCTGTTCCTGATAATCGACCAACTCGGCATAGGTCTTGTCCACAGCGTCGAGCACATCGACCCACGCCGCGTCATCGAAGCCGGGCTTTAGCTCATCACCCAGTCGAGAGGAAATATTCGTCATCTGATCGCCTCCGGTGCCTAAGCGTGTCAGGCAAGACACTGGGACGCAATAGGAAATGCCGCCCGGTTTTGGCGCATATGGCGAATGAGACGATCCGGCGCGGGCATTCCATGAACGCCCTGTCGCCAAAGGGGGAGCATTTGGTCATCGCAAAAGACCCAAAACGCTCCCCCACTCTTTGTCGGTCAGTCTTCGTGTCTGGGAAGGACTGGGACTAAAGCTCTCAAGCCTCCTCCACCTCCTGTGTCCTGGTCTTTTTCAAGTTCCAGCGCTGCACCAGCACCGCGATGCCGCCGGGCTCAAAGAGCATCATCCCAATCGCAGCTGCGCCGAGGATGATCATATAGATCGGCCCGTAACCCGAGAGGTTTTCCCTAAGGAGCACAAAGAGAACAGCGCCAATGATCGGCCCGATGATCCGCCCCATGCCGCCGATCACGACCATGAAGATGATGAACACCGTCCAGTCGGTCAGGCTGAAAGAGCCGCTCGGATTCACCCGCAGTTTTTGCAGCGTATTCACGGCACCGAGAAGCGACAGGAACGCGCCGGAGACCACAAAGAGCATCGCCTTGACCGCATTCGGATTGACGCCGAGCGCCATGGCCGCCGTTTCATTGTCCCGCATCGCACGGAGCGAATAGCCACGGCGCGAGTGCATCACGAGGATGATCAGGAAGATCACGAGAACCAGAATGGCAAAGCTGAGCCAATAGATGTTCTCAACCCGCGACGAGGTGCTGGCCCCGAAGGCCTTTACAATCTGCGGACGTAAGCTGATGCCTGAGCCGCCGCCAAAGCCCGGCAGTTTGCCGGCCACCAACATGAAGACCTCCGCCAACACCCAACTGCCGATGGCAAAATAGGCGACGCGCATGCGGCTTAGGATTGCAAAGACCGGAAGCGACAGCAACGCGCCGAAGGGCAGCGTCAGCGCCATGCTCAGGAACGGGTTCAGCCCCAGATGCGTTGTCAGGCCAAAGAAGGCATAGCCTCCAGCGCCGACAAAGGCGTGCTGACCGATCGACACAACACCGCCGAACCCGGCCAACAGGTTCCACAATTGAGCGACGGACATGATGATAAACAGGTCGGTCAAATAGCGCATGGTGCCATTGTCCACAAAGAACGGAAGCGGGACCATGACAGCCACGGAAAGACCGAGAACTGCGAGAGGAAGCTTTTGGGATCCAGAAGTCATGATGTCACCCGTCATTTTTGGGAAAGAGGCCGCGCGGGCGCAGGATGAGAAGGATCAGAAAGACCAAATGGCCGGACAGCACCTGCCATGAGGCATCGATCTGCGCGCCCACCATTTGCGCAATGCCAATGATGACGCCGCCAACCAAGGTGCCCCACATGGAGCCGAGGCCGCCGATCACGATGGCCTCGAAGGCGGTCAACAGGCGCGTCGGACCGCTGGCCGGATCAAAGTTCCCGCGCACGGACATGAGCATTGCCGCGATGGCAACGGTCACCATCACGATGACAAAGGCCTTTCGAAACACCGCACGCGTATCCAGACCCAGCATGGCGGCATTCGCTTCGTTGTCCGACACAGCCCGCAGTGCGCGCCCGAAAGAGGTGCGGTAGATCATCAGCTGCAACCCTCCGATGAGGGCCACAGCGGCCCCGAAGATCAACAGCGAGAAGACGCCGACATGCAGATCGGGAAGGATTTCAACGCTGGCTTGCTCGAGCCGCCCGATGCTGAGTTTTTGTGGGTCGGCGCCAAATCCGAGCAGCATCAAGTTCTGCAAGATGATCGACAGACCGAAGGCGACAAGAAGCGGGATCAGCGGATCGTGCCGCGGCACGAATTCGAAAAGTCCCCGCTGAAGAAACCACCCCGCACCCGCCGCCAAAAGCAGCACCGCAGGCGCGGCCAAGACGATGGAAACCCCGAAAAAATCGGTCACCGTCAGACCGACGTAGGCCAAGAGAACGATCAAGTCGCCATGCGCGATATTCACGATCCGCATCACGCCAAACACCAGGCTCAGGCCCAGCGCGTAGAGCGCGAAAAGGCCGCCCAAAAGCGTGCCCTGCACAAGAGTATTTACCAGTTCCACGTCTATCTCCCAAAATAAGCTTGCGCGACACGCGTCTCATTCGCCTCATCGGAGGCGCCGGACAAAGACACATGACCTTCGAGCAGGCAGTAGTACCGGTCGGAAATTTCCAACGCTTTGCGCATGGCCTGTTCGACCACGAGGATCGCCAAACCTTCGGACGCAAGTTTGATCAACTGTTCGTAGAGGCGCCCGATGATGGTCGGGGCGAGGCCGAGGCTGATCTCGTCGCACAAAAGCACACGCGGGTTGGTCATCAACGCGCGCGCGATCGCGATCATCTGTTGCTGGCCACCCGAGAGCATCGTCCCGGAAATGTGGCGTTTGGGCACGAGGTCCGGGAAGAGTTCATAGATTCGCTCAAGCGTCCACGGGTCTTTGCCGTGGAGCTGTCCCAGTTGCCCGCCCAAAAGGATATTCTCTTCGACGCTCAGCGACGGAAAAATACGCCGCCCCTCCGGCACGAGACCAATCCCGGCATGAACGATGTCGGGGGGCGTCAGCCCCAAAAGCTCGCGCCCGTCCAGGGTGATGCTGCCTGTCGCCTCACCTTCGGTGCCACAAATGCCCCGGATCAGCGAACTTTTGCCCGCCCCGTTCGCCCCGATGACGGCGACGATTTCACCGGCATCGATGTCGATGTCCATGCCGTGCAAGGCGGCGAACTGACCGTAGTTCAGATGAAGATCCCGAATGCTCAACAACGCGCTCATACCTCTGCCTCCGCTCCGAAATAGAGGCGGCGCACTTCGGCGTTCTCCAAAACCTCATCAATCTGTCCCCGCACGACAATCTGCTTGTCGGCGAGCACTGCGACTTCGTCGACAAACCGCGTGAGCGCATGCACGACATGTTCGATCCAGATCACGGCCGTGTCGCGCCGCACGACCTTTTGCAAGATGTCGAGAAGGGTGTCGCATTCCGCCTCGGTCAACCCGCCCGCGATCTCATCAAGCAACAAAAGCTTGGGCTTCATCGCCGCCGCTTTTGCGAGTTCCAGACGTTTGAGGTCCAACAAGGCCAAAGACTTGGCCAACTTGTCCCGGTGATTCCCGAGCCCGGTCATCTCCAGAATGTCATGCGCGCGATCACGCGCCTCATGCAGGCCCAAGCCAGCGCCAGATGTGCATCCGACAATCACGTTTTCGGCGACCGTCATGTCGCCAAAGGGTTGCGGGATTTGAAAGGTGCGCCCGATGCCACGCCGACAGGCGTTCCAAGGCTTCATTTGACCCAGATTGTGACCTTCGTAGAGCATTTCACCGCCGGTTGGACGATGCAGGCCGGAGATCAGGTTGAACATCGTGCTCTTGCCCGCACCATTTGGGCCGAGAATGCCCAAACGGGCCCCCGGTTCGAGCGTGAGGCTGACATCATTGAAGACCTCGATGCCGCCAAAGGCTTTCGAGACCCCTCGAAGTTCGAGAAGTGGTTTCAAGATTTTCTCCATCGCGTTGGAAAGAGGCCCCTCAACCCGCCCTGCGGATTGAGGGAGAGACTCAATACGTCAAAGGCTGCACTTCGCCTTGAACGGGAACCTCTGGCGCAAACTCATTGTCGCAAATGACCAGATTCAGCGGGAACTTGTCCCCCTTGACCCATTGTCCCCCCGCCGTAGGTGTCATGCAGGTGTTCGGAAGCGGCCCCGTCTGGAAGTTGATCGGCCCCACGACGGACACCATATCGGTCTCGTTAAAGGCAGCCTGGATCGAGGCCGGATCGTCAAGGTCCTGCACCCGCTTGAGACCGTCGAAAATCACCTCGAACAGCGAGTGGCGATAGGCGAGCGGCATCGACCATTGGCGCCCGGAGGCCGCCTCATACTCATCCGCCAACTCCTGAGAACTCTGCCCTGTCATGGTCGAAGCATAGGGATAGCTCGGCGCCCACCACACCTCGGTGATCAGCCCTTCGGCACGCGCCCCAAAGGGTTCGATCGCGGCCGGGAATTGAACAGTCTTCCCGGCATAGACCAATTTCGGCTGGAATTTCTGCTGAGCGGCTTCGTTCCAGAAGGTCGTGAATTCGGGCGGCGGAATGACACCGTAGATCAGATCGACGCCGTCGGCTTTGAACTGCGAGACCGCTGCGGCATAGGAACTCAGCGGCATATCAAACCGGCCCGGGTCCGAGAGACCGTATCCGAGGCTGTCGAACAGCGGCGGATAGCTCTGCGCGAAGGCATTGCCGTCGCCGTCGTTGGGCCAGAGCGCGCCGACCATCTTGTCGGACGCAATCTGACCGAACATGTTGAGGTTCGTGCCCGCCGATTGCGTGCCGGAAAAGAAGAAATGGTTCGTCCATTCAAAGCCGGCGTCGGGATCACCGCCACGCGCCTGGAAATAGGGTTCAAGCGGCGTGTCGTTGGTCACACAGGGCACACCATTCAACTCGCACATATCCGAAACCGGCACGGTGGTTTCGGGGGTCGCGGCGGCGATCATCAGATCGACGCCCTCATCGAGGATCAGTTGGGCCGCGACTTCGGACGCCCTGTTCGGGTTCGACTGGCTGTCCCGCAAAAGAATTTCAAAAGGGATCTGGCGTCCGTCGATGGTCAGTTGCCCGCCTGTTGCCTTTTGCACCTGTTCGAGCACGAAATCGACGTGCTCAGAGAAAAAGGCCAAGGGCCCGGTCTGCGGCATGACCATGCCGATTTTGATGGTCCGCTCCGCTGCAAAGGCTGGGCTGTAAAGACCCACCGCTGCCGCAGAGGCCGCCCCTGCTTTCAGAAATCCTCTGCGATTTAGCTGAGCTATGTTGTGCGTTTTTTTATTCATAGTTTTCTCCTCTCTTGGTTTCCCGGTCTCCTCCGGCCGGGTATTGCGTCTTCAATCAAGCAACCGAGTAGCCTCCATCCACGGGGATACTGACGCCAGTGATGTATTTTGATGCGTCGGAGGCCAGAAAGACCGCCACCCCGGCAAGATCTTCGGGCTCTCCCCAACGGGCGGCTGGTGTGCGTGCCAACACCCGTTCGTTCAGACCCTCCATCTCACGACGCCCTTGCGCGCCGAGGCCCGTGTTGATCCACCCGGGCAAGATCGCATTGACTTGAATGTCTTGTTCGGCCCAGGCCACGGCGAGGCTCTTGGTCAGTTGCACCACGCCCCCTTTGCTGGCGGCATAGGCGGGGACTTCGCCCGCACCGAAAATGGAATACATGGAGCCGATATTGATGATCTTTCCACCGCCCTCGCGCAGGCTGTCAT
Source organism: Celeribacter sp. (assembly GCF_048270365.1). Taxonomy (NCBI): domain Bacteria; kingdom Pseudomonadati; phylum Pseudomonadota; class Alphaproteobacteria; order Rhodobacterales; family Roseobacteraceae; genus Celeribacter; species Celeribacter sp. The sequence continues at coordinate 166,278 of NZ_JBLWTA010000005.1, read as the reverse complement.
AGGCCAGTTTTGAGAGATGGAAGACGCTGCGAAGGTTCACGGCGACGTTGAGATCCCATTGTTCCATGGTCATCTCTTCGGGCCGACAGTGAATGCCGATGCCCGCGTTGTTCACCAGAATGTCCAGCCGCCCAAAGCGCTCAAGCGTCTTGGCCATCAGGGCCTCGGCCTGCTCGGTTGATGTCACATCGACAGCAAGCCCCATCGTTTCCGATGACGTTTCGGTCGCCAATCTCTGCGCCACGGCCTCTGCCTCGGTGCCGTTCAGGTCCGCGATGACCACATTTGCACCTGCGCGGGCCAGCGCAGTCGCGATCCCCAAACCGATGCCCGACGCACCGCCGGTGACCACCGCAACGCGTCCCGTCACGTCAAAAAGTGTGCTTTGCATAGTTCCTCCTGTTCGGTTTCAGCCGTTCGGCTGCACCAAAATCTTGATTTCTTCCGGTCGCCCCAAAAGCGCCTCGAAGCCGTCCTCCACGGCTCTGTCCAACGGCACCTTTCGGGTGACGATCTGCGCAGGCGCGAACCGGCCCGTCGCGATGTGTTCCATGAGGTCCGGGTAGCAGTCACGATACCCGAGCGTCGTCAACAGGCTCACTTCCCGATTGACCATGTCGAAGAGGTTCATCTGGGCCGTTTCAACGAAGAGGCCAGCGAGAATAACTTTGCCGCCTTTCCGCGTCGCCGTGAGTGCGGCATCCAGAGCCGATTGCACGCCCACCGCCTCGAACACCACGTCGAAGTGGTTGGGCGTAAGAGCGTCGTCGCGCGGTGAGAACGCCCTGTCCGCCCCCAATGCCAATGCCTTGGCACAACGGGCCTCGGACATGTCGGTTGCCACGATCTCGGACGCGCCGAACAGCTTTAGAAGCTGGACCAAAAGCAGACCAATCGGCCCTGCCCCAACCACAGCACAGCGTGCACCGTAAACTTCCCCTGCACGGTTGATCGCGTGGCGCGCGACCGCAGCCGGCTCTAAAAGTGCAGCGTCCTCGAAGGACACCCCGTCCGGCAATCTGTGCAACATATAGCCGGGAACGACGGCTTCTTGGGCCATGCCGCCATGCCCCATCAGCCCCGCAAAGCCCCAATCGTCGCACAGATGATAATCCCCGCGCACGCAGGCTGTGCAGACACCGCACCGATATTCCGGCTCGACCGCAACGCGATCACCGAGCGCGACAGACGGCACATCAGACCCGACCTCAATGACAGTTCCGCAAAACTCATGTCCGATCACAAGCGGCGCTTTCACGCCGGAGAGACGGTGCGGTGTGACCGTCGGGATGGCCTGCGGCCCCTGCGCATATTCATGCAGGTCGCTTCCGCAAATCCCGCAATAGGCCACGGACAAACGCACCTCATCCCGTGCAAGCGGAGGACGCTCACGCGCCTCCACCCGCAAATCCCGCCGCCCATGCCATTGAAGGGCGAGATGGCTCACCGGATGAGGCCATCGATGTAATCTGCGCCGATCCCGATTTTCTCGTAATGATCACGGCACATTTTCAGGTAGTCGTGGACATCCATATAGCCGTCAACTTCGCCGTCTTCGTCGAGCCAAAGCAACGGCCCCTTCACGATGAAAAACGCGCGCATCGGATCCGGGTGGTCATAGGCCACAAGCGTGTGCCCCTCGCCCGGAGACTCGTAGATGAAATCCCCTGCGGTCGCGGTCCAATCGTGTTCGAGATAGCCCCACTTGCCGCTGAGCGTATAGGCGAACACTTCGTGCGGGTGATAGTGACGGTTCACAAGCCCCGCCTCTTTCGCCATCAGGATATCGCACCATTTGTTTTGGCTCGGCGAAATCCAGAGCGGCCGGGAAAACACCGTGTCGGTGAAGGGCACGAAATATTTTTCGTCCGCGTCAGCCACATCGCTCATGTAGACATCGCGACCGGCGTCCGGTTTGAACACCTCTGCGATGGGTTTGATATCTTTCCAAAACTCGTTCACTGCAGCTTCAGGCATTTTTCCTCCAATTTAGCTTTTATTCTGCGGCGACCACGGAAATCCCGAGGCCCCCGATGAACTTGTGAAATGGCATCTGGCGGTATTCAGGCCCCAGCCCGAGCACCCCCTGCACATGTTCGATGCCGCGCAACGCTTTTTGGCTGTGCGTGCGCATCAGCAATTCCGCCGCCATTCCGTCCCCCGACAGCATCGCGGCCAAGACGCTCTGATGCTCCGCCAACCCGGATTGCACGGTCTGAATGGCAAAGTCGCGATCCGACGCGAAGACCACGCGGTTGATCTGGACGGGCATATAGGCCAGCGTCTCAATCGACCGAAAAAGGCTTTCATTTTTGGAGGCGGACACGATTGTTTCGTGAAAAACCCGGTTCGCGGCCGAATGGTTATTTAGGAAATCATCCGACAGTTCGACATGCCGCGCGAGCTGGCCATAGTCCTTCAGGCTTTGCTCAAGCGTGTCACGCACATCGCCGTCCACCCCCTCGCGCGCCACCATACCGGCGGCGGCCCCCTCGAGGACCGAGCGCACAACATTTGCGCCCCACACGTCTTCGACGGTGATACCGCGCACGGTGTACCCCCGATTGCTTTGACCAATGACCAGATTTTGAGACGCCAATTGCAACAGAGCGGCCCTGACCGGCGTCCGCGACACACCCAGTGCCTCGCAGACCTTCAGTTCAGTTAGCCTCTCCCCGGCGTCGAAGGCGCCATTCAGGATCATGCTGCGCAATTTGCTATAGACGGTTTTCTCTTGGCTCATATGTATACAATGATTTGATTCTTAGCGCCGATCAATGCTGTTTTTGAACATGTTCACCATTTTTTTAGTGAAAACAGGCTAGGCTTTGTATTGACCCAGGACATTTTGTATACATTCAGAGGTGGAAAAAGTGGCATTTTGGGAAGAATCCAAACACGCCCCTTAGCCCCCCCACGGCAGAACCGGGTGACGAAGGGGGCAAAGCGCGCCCTCAAGGGGCCGCAGTTCGATATAATTTCGGAGAGAATTGCCGAAAAGTCGGGGCTAGTCCCGACTGAACCGCGACGGCGGCGAAGGGCACGCCTTCACGCCCAAACCGACGAACAACCCGATTTCTTTCACAACCATCATGGTGGGCGGCGTTGCTGGCCTACGCCATCCTTTATTCCGGCATGAAGTCCAGACCGATATCCAGCACCGGCGCGCTGTGGGTGATCCAGCCCAGAGAGATCAAATCCACGCCAGAGGCCGCCACGGAGGCCGCCGTTTCCGGCGTGATGCCGCCCGAAGCTTCGGTGATCGCGCGCCCATCCACCATGGCCACGGCCTCGCGCAACATCTCGGGGGACATGTTGTCCAGCAACACGGCGTCCGCGCCGATCTCGAGCACTTGAGCCAACTGCTCCAGCGTGTCCACCTCGATCTCAATCTTCACAAGATGCCCCGCCACAGCCCGCACGCCTTCAAGCGCCGGGCGAATGCCACCGGCCAGCGCGATATGGTTGTCCTTGATCAGAACCGCGTCGGCGAGAGAGTAGCGGTGGTTCATCCCCCCGCCCGCGCGCACCGCATATTTCTCCAACGCCCGCAATCCGGGCGTGGTCTTGCGCGTACAGGTGATCGCCGCCGTCGTGCCCGCGACCGCGCGCACCAGCCCCGCCGTGACAGAGGCAATGCCGGACAGATGCCCCATGAAATTGAGCGCCGTGCGCTCGGCAGTCAGCAAACTCCGCGACGGGCCCTCAAACGTGGCGATATGGGTGCCGGGCGACACGGGCGCGCCATCTTCGACAAGGCGGGTGAATTTGATCTTCGGATCGACGAGATGACAGGCAATCTCAGCACAATCGAGGCCAGCAATGACCCCTTCCGTGCGGGACACGGCGGTGACGACCGAGCGATGCCCGGCGGGGATTGCCCCCATCGACGTGATGTCCCCGGCAAGGCCGAGATCCTCTTCAAGTGCGCGGCGCACGACGGGTTCAATCATCAGGTGAGGCAGAGGAGAAAGGGTCACGTCATATACTCCGAAACGAGGTGGGGCTTGGCCGGACCCAGATCAGCGGTCGCAGCCAGAATGTCATCAAGGGTCATCCGATGCCGGATGGCATGGCTCAGAAGGTTTGGTAAATCACGTCGCGCATGTCCGCCCCGCGTTTCCAGACGCAGCGCGGCAAAGCATGCGATCGAGAGCGCGACAAGGGCGGGATCAGACGCCGGGCCGTCGCCCAAGACCAGCGGGCGCAAACGGCGGATGGCTTCGTCAATCCCCGCCTTGTCACGGATCAGCCCGAGATGGTTTGAGACAATCGGACGAACAGCGCCCACGTCGGTGCGGGGCAAGGGCTGGGCCAGAGCTGTGCGCAGAGCCCCTTTGGTCGCGGAAGCCGGAGTTTCGCCTAAAGCCTTCGCCGCACGGCGCGCCATGACCACCGCCTCCAAGAGAGAGTTGCTGGCGAGCCGGTTCGCGCCGTGCAGCCCCGTTGCGGCGCATTCTCCAACCGCCCAGAGGCCCATAAGACTGCTGCGACCAAAGGCGTCCGCAGCCACCCCGCCCATGTGATAATGCGCCGCCGGGCGGACCGGGATCGGGTCTCGCGCGGGATCAATCCCCGCCTCACGGCACAGGCGGTCGATGGTGGGAAAGACCGTGGCAAAGCGCGCGCCCAACACGCGGGACGCATCGAGATACACGCGCTGCCCTTGCGCGATCTGAGCATGGATCGCACGGGCCACCACGTCACGCGGAGCAAGCTCGGCCCCTTCGGTGTCCAGCATAAACCGCGCGCCAGCCCCATTGAGCAGCCACGCCCCCTCGCCCCGAACCGCTTCGCTGACGAGGGCCAGCGGCATGCGCGGGACATCGAGCGCTGTGGGATGGAACTGCACAAACTCCATATCGGTCAGAAGCGCGCCAGCGCGGGCGGCCATCATGACGCCCTGCCCGACATTGCCGGAGGGGTTTGTCGTGGCATCGAAGAGACCGCCAAGACCGCCGGTCGCCAGCACCACCTGCGTCGTGGGCAGAATGCCCGCCTCTGTCTCCGTCTGAAGCAAAAGCCCGGAGACACGTCCCTCATCCGTGAGCACACGGCGCGCCTCCACCCCGGTCAACAGCGTGATCGAAGGCGTCCGGCGCACGGCTTCGGCCAAGGCCAATGTGATCGCGGCGCCCGATCCGTCGCCACCTGCATGAAGGATGCGGCGCCGCCCATGGGCCGCCTCGAGACCGAGGGAAAAGGTTCCATCGGGCTTGCGGTCGAACCGCACGCCGTAGTGTTCGAGGGTCGCGATTGCATCGCCCGCGTCCGAGAGAAGCCCTCGCGCCACGTCCTGATCGCAAAGCCCCGCCCCGGCCGCGAGCGTATCGGCAAGATGCAGGTCGGGATCGTCATCGGGCCCAAGGCTTGCGGCAATGCCACCCTGCGCCCAGAGACTTGAGCTTTCGCGACCAAGTTCGGCGCGGGTGACCAGCACCACGGGCCGAGGCGCCAATTCGAGCGCGGTGATCAGACCGGCAATGCCGCTCCCGACAATGGCGATCTGACCCGCCAGAGGATCAAGCGGCTGCATCACACTGCGAGCATACGTTCGACGGCGCGGCGCGCATCATCGGCGATGGCCGGGTCGATGGTCACCTCATGCAGCCCGGTCTCAAGCGTCTCGCGGATGTTGCGCAGGCTGATCCGTTTCATATGCGGACAGAGGTTACAGGGCCGCACGAACTCCACATCCGGGTGGTTCACCGCCACATTGTCGCTCATCGAACACTCGGTCAAAAGCAGCACGCGCGCGGGCTTCTCCTCCCCGACATAATTCGACATCACCGCCGTCGAGCCGGAGAAATCCGCCTCTGCGACGACCTCGGGCGGGCATTCGGGATGCGCCAGAATGGTCACGCCGGGATAGGCCTCGCGCATGCTGCGCACATCTTGCGGGGTGAACAGTTCGTGGACTTCGCAGTGGCCCTTCCACGCGATCAGTTCGACATCCGTGTCTCGCGCGACGTTTTGGGCCAAGTATTCGTCCGGCAGCATCAGAACCTTCGGCACACCGAGGGATTCGACGACCTGCTTTGCGTTGCCGGAGGTGCAGCAAATATCGGAGGCAGCTTTGACGGCGGCGGAGGTGTTCACATAGGTGACGACCGGCACATCCGGATGCGCGGCCCGCAAAAGCGCGATGTCTTCCGGCGTGATCGAATCCGCCAAAGAACATCCGGCGCGCATGTCCGGGATCAGCACGGTCTTTTCCGGGTTCAAGAGCTTGGCCGTTTCCGCCATGAAATGCACGCCTGCCAGCACGATGACATCCGCCTCGACATCCACGGCTTTACGAGCAAGCGCCAGACTGTCGCCCACAATGTCCGCCACCCCGTGAAAGATTTCGGGGGTCTGATAATTATGCGCGAGGATGACCGCGTTTTTCTGTTTTTTAAGCTCGAGAATGGCCGCGATGTCATCCTCAAACAGCATCCAATCCGGGTGCGGAATGATTTTGGAAACGCGGTCGTAAAGCTCCGGCAAGCGCATGGTTGTCATAGGATCCTCCTTGTACTCGATTTGAGTACATCCGAGGCATGACTTATTCTCCATCTGAGTTTATGTCAAGGCCATGACAGTCAGTGTCTTGAATTCAGTGTCGTGAATAAGGGAGGCGTGCGCCCGAAAGCGAGCTCGCTTCGACGACGGCGGGCCGGTAACGGAACAGCTTGGCAGGCCGCCCACCCGTCTCGCTCGACATCTCACCGGTTTCCTCGATCAGGTTCTGCTGATCTATCTGCCGACGGAAGTTCGATTTATGCAGCCTCACCCCCGCCAAGGCCTCGGTCATCCGCTGAAGATCCAAGAGCGTGAAGCTATCGGGCATCAACTCGAAGACCACGGGGTAATATTTGATCTTGGCCCTGAGCCGCGTGATCCCGGTGGCCAGAATGCGCCGATGATCGCTCGCCATTTGACGACCGAACCCCACCTCTTTCTCAAGCGCGGCCTCATAGATCAACTCATAGCGTTGCAACACCAGATCTTCGTTCCAGAGCTGACCATTGAGCCCGAAAAGAAAGTCGACCCTTTGCCTGCGAACCTCATGATCGCCCGCCCAGTCCAAAAACCGCTCAGAAAGAGCCACGAGCAGATCGGGGCGGCCCTCCCGGTGATCTTCCCACGGGAAATACTCATACCAGCTGTGCCACTCCGGGCGCCCGGCGCCGAGGGCCACCTGTTCGCGGACAAGCCCCAGATATCCAATCGAAATATGTCGCGTTTGCGCCGCACCGGCCCCGGCATCAAGCGCACGGTCACGATCCGCAAAGGTGTAGAGTTGTTCCAGATATCCGACGGGGTGCCCGGTCTGGCTTTCCACCCAGGCGCGCAGACCACTTTGCAGCGTGCGATGGCTCGTCTCGAACGGCCCTGACGGCAAGGCCTCCCCAGCATCAATCGTCATGACACGCGGTTCATTGTCCGTCACAGCGACGAGAACGGCGATCAGTTCGGCGTATGCGAGGCTCTCGGACACGAATATTTTCCTACGGCAATGAATGTCTTGTGTCTTTGCGGGACTGTCGGACTTTCATTTACCGCGTCAGGTCTGGTTCCGATAGCTCTAAGACGCGAAAATTGACCATTTAGTCTAGTCTCGCCGCCTGCTTCGGGAACCAGTGAAGCCTTTGAGGCCGGTCAAGCCAAAAGCCACGCCGATTGCCACCCCTTGAGCACCTCGGGGCAGGAAAGCAAAGCCAACTCTTCTGTTGCAGGTAGAGTGTCGGCATCTTTTGCCACGCAAAAGAGCCTAATGGCGGAGACGAAGGAGACGCCGAATTCACGATAAGCATATGTTAATTAACAGAAAACTTATGCGCCCCTTTCGGCCCTACCACCTTTTATACCACACTGCTGGACGCAGTGCCCAAGAACTTTAAGGCCACTGCTTATCGCGTTAGCCACGCGTTAGGATCTTCGTTGCGATCTCCATTCCAACGCGTGCAGATGTGTAGGCGCAGTATTCTTGAATGCCATCCGCCTTCTCCTCGTTTGCGAAATCTGAAACCCCCTTGCAGACAAAGAAGGAGGGGCGCGGCTCAAATGTCTCGCGCGCAGCCCAGCACACACCGAAGGCTTCCATATCGATCCCGACTACCTTTCGGTCCTGCCGTTCAATCGAACTAAAGAACTGACTATCAGCTTGCACAGCCGCACCACTCGCCATCGGGGCAAAGGTCACAGAGAGTCGCCGATCAGGACGGTTTCCTGGGAATTGGCTATGAAAGCTATCGAGCAAAGTTTGATCCGCCATTATCGCTTCAGTAGCGGTCTGCACGATCGGGTCTACAACAAGCTGATGGGGGCTTGCAGCAAATCGAGCCGAATCCGTGTCAGTCTCCCCATAGAACTTCCCACTTCCATAGTCCCAAGTTTTCGACGCAACCAAGCATGCACCAAGATCAATTTCGTCTTCCCGCCCTGCGCATATGCCAGTCATAGCCACGACTCGGGGTTTAAATTTCAATCCAGCCTTAGTCGCCAATGTCGCTGATGCGGCCATCCCCATACTTGGCGCGGAACAGCAGACAACGTTCAACCCTTGACCCTCTTTCGACGGCACAACCGTACGGAAGTAAGCTGTTGCATCTCCCGGAAGAGTGATTTCCTCCCACTCCGTACCAATTGCTTTCTTCAGCTGCGTCAGTTCAGGCTTTCTCAACGCGCAGATAAAGAGAACATCGCACTTTACCTGTGAGGGTGCGTCCTGTGCGGCGTTTCTCGCTAGAAGGTACCGAACTTTTTCGAGTATCGCCTCTTTCCATTCCGAGCTGTCACTCGAGGCCTTGGCGATAGACCAAAGCCCTTTATTGAACTCTGGTTCCGCATTAGCTTTTGCCTCATCGTGTGCGGTTAAACCAAGGATATGCTCTGGGCGTCGAAGCTCCTTCCGGCGACCAATCTCTTTCAAGAGATATGCACCCCCATCTATTCGCGGTTCTTCCGACAAGCGCATAGGGAGGTGAAGGTCGAGAATCATTAAGCCGTAGTCGTGGTCTTTCAGAAAGCGCGCTGCAGCCTGAGCGCTCGAGGCAACGTCAATGTCTTCATCCTCACTAAGTCCAGCAGAGATGAGTACGGCAAGTATATCTCGAACTTTATCGTTACTATCATCGACTATTAGTACTTTCATTGCGAAGAGCCTTCACACCTTTGTCTTGCATCACTTAGTTTCTTTTGCCACGCCGACATCGAGGCGTGATAGTATATTGCGCCTAGGTAGTGCTCAGGGAAAATACTCCTGAGTTGATGATCTAGACTTTCCAAGTCTACTACGTTTGGGGCGGCGCCGAATGTTTCAAACTGCGTTACCACAACAATCTTGCTGTTCAAGCGAAGCCGAGCTGCCTGCCGCAAAAACTCCCGACCGCCAAATGGCCGCATCGGGTTATAGCCGTTTGACCCATATTGTTCGTAGTTAGGAAGTGTCATGTCTAAGATAATGAAGTCAGGAGAAATCTCCTTCGCCTTCCGAAGACCGGGAACAAGAGCTGGCGCCCAAAATACCGTGTCTTGAGGGAAGGATGACTCGTAGAAAGATAGAATTCTTTGTTTCTTATTCTCGTCGTCTTCCACAAGAAGTACGCGGAGTGAATGGTCAACATCGCTCATCAACTGCCCCCTAGCGTAACATATGTGAATTCAAGGTTGACGTTGAAAGTTCTACTTTCCTCGTCGACAGCTACGAAGAAGGGTTGCGACGATGCTGATCCGCGCATGATCTTTGACAATTTAGCCAAGCCTGTGCCGCCTTCTGCTGTGAGGTCGGATGAGTAGTTTCCGTTCAAGAATTTTGAGTTTGCCCTTTCCGCTGCTGCAACTGCACGATCTACATCAACGCAGTCGCTAGAAAACTGAATTTTTATTACGTCCGCATCCGAGGTGTCCGATGAAATTATTATCCTTGGTGATATGACGCCAGAGTGTTTGGCGACGTTATCGAAAAGGACGCCAAAAACATCCGTAAAGGTGACGAGTCCGTAGTATATCGGGAGGGAGTCCTCTCCTTTAAATTCTACACTCGGCTTGAAATCCGGATTTAGCCTTTTGGCTATTTCAAGGCTGATGCGGCCAAGGTCCGGAATGCTAAATACGTCACTTTCTGAACTCTTCGAGGTGGAGAACCACTGCGATACTTCGTCTATTGACTGGTTCGTCATTGTCCTGGCGCGGACGATCGCATCTGAAATCGGCGGGAGGCTGGGAGCATTTGCATCATCTTTTACGCCCGCCTCTAAGTTGTCGAATAGCTCCATCATCTTTCTGCGGAAGTCAGTCTTTATGAACTCTCTGGCTTTGCTCAAGTTGACTTCAAGATTGCTCCAGAATAGATCGCTGAATGCATTTAGAAAATCGTCGATATTATCTAGTGCAATTGCATCGCCGAAGAAGCCAAACAACAGTTGTTCGGAGAAGGCAGTCGCAACTAAGCCGCCCGGCTTCTCTTCGGTCAGAATCTGGAGGTTATTATCGGAGAAATCGGAGATTATCGCATCGAGAGATTTCGAAAAATCGCCTAGCCGCTCTGCGACAACGGCAGCAACATCGATACGACCGGTTTCTCGAAGAATATCAAACCAATGCTGGTTCAAATCGTATCTGTCTCCATCGCTGTCCGCAGTCGTCAGGAGTCGCTCCTCTGCGCAGCCGCGTCGGAGTTGCCCTGCCACCGTACCATGGCGAACACGAAGACTTAGATAGCTGTTAAGACCGAAGTATGGGTCTAAACTGTAGGCTCGGGTTAACTCATTTACTATTTCTCGAAGAATGCTAGTGGCTTCGTTGCTAGGGATTTCAAATGTTTTTGAACCCAGATCTCCTTCCCTGACCGCAACTAGGAGCTCTTTCGAATTTTCCGCCGATGCTGGAAGAATGCCTGCGTCAACAAAAGCCCTGAAGCGTTCATACTTTGCAGAAAGCTTCTCCTTTGCCCAACTCCTAAGGCCTCCCTCGTCGCAATCTATCTTGCTCTCAGCAACAGTTGACATTGCTTTTGAGATTTCTTGCGATCGAATGATCTGCTCGGACTCATCCTCGCACTTGTCTCGAAATGCGGGTGAAGCGTTTGCGAGCAGGGCGAGGTGAATAATGCGCTCCTCCTGCATTTCTTCGGCATCAACGTAGCTCAGAGACAATGCCATGGTTTCTGGGGTGAAGCATGAAAATACGAACTCTTGGAGAGCGACGTCAGAGGATAGGATTTCTTCGGGTATCTCGGATGGTCTATCCCAGCCGAGATTGTTTAAGTGAAGCTCTGATGCGAAAATGAGTTGAGATCTTACTTGCTCACCCATTAGAGGCGCCAGTCTCGAGAGTAGTATTGAAAGCTCCGGGTCTTCTGAGTTGGATTCAATTACATTATCGGAAATCGCGCTAGATATGTCGGGATAGGGCACCCATTGAAGGCGCTCCCTATTTTCTAATGTGGCTGCATTCAGGCGCTTGGTCAGATATGGCCAGTCCTGATTTTCAAGCGCTAGAACCGTCTGGAGGCGCAGTAGTTCAGGGTCTTCTTGGACTCGGCGCTCTTCAACTTTGGACAGTATTGACTTCGCGTTCTGATAATTACCCGACCGCACGGAGTGTGCCAGGTCAAAATAGTCCCTGTCAGACACGCCCATTTGGAATTCTTCATTGTGCGGGTTGTCTTCGTATGCCTCTTGCACATATCCCGACAAATATGGCGACGGCCTCTTGTCGACTATAAATCGAATCCTATTAAGCAGGACAATTTCTTCGGAGCTTCGTGCAAACTTTAGATTGTACGTTGCTCTCAGAAAAATACACATGTCGCTCCATACATCGGAGTATGCGAGGCTTCCCAAAATTGTACGATTCTCGCGATCTGGGCGTGTCATATCAACTGACGCGCCGAGGGCTTGCCCATATGCGGCGGGTGCGCCGCTCAGTGTACTTTCCTCTCCTCGTCGGAGAGTATCAATAAACCGACTTGCAGACCAAGCTGTGTCGCAGTCTCGGATTTTGATTTCAGAGCCACCGCTTAGAAGTGACTTGACACCTTCATGCCGCCAATCCCCTATTTTCTCCATAAGCGGTACTAAGTGGCTAAGGTAATATTCGCAGCTATTTTGGCCTTTGGCGGCAGTATCGATTAGTTGTGAGACTAAGCCCTCGTACATATCTATAATGGATTGAGCTTGTAGCTGCTGCACGAGGCTAGCCTCCTCCTCAGGAGAAGCGGCTCGTGCCATCAATATATGTTGCAAGAATGCGTTATCTTCACTTGCATTGTAAAGATTGGGAACGGCTTGTACGATATGCGCTTCAAAGTCTTGTGGGTCAGCCTCTGGCTCCTGTCTCACTCCTAGCCAGTATCCAAAGAATGCAGCAGGAGAATTGGTCCGATCAAGGATGTTCTCAACGAGCCAGTTCTTTTGCGCCTCCAAGCCTTTTAGGTTCGAAACAAGGAAGAGCTTCAGCGCAAGGCCGCTATGTGACCAGCATACTTTGCTAGTGAGCTCGTCCAGCAAACGCTCTGCGTCAGAAAATTCACCGTGTGCTAGCTTGCCTTCGATTCTTTGTCTTGCCCTTATATATTCTCTCAATTTACTTGAATTGGATTGGAGTATCGCGACAGCCCAAATGATCTCGCGTTCGAGGGTCGTGGCGATACCCTTACTTATGCCGGGGATAGAACTTGGCTGCCGAGGTGTCGCATGTTTGCTGAATGCGCCGAGAGGAAACGCCTTTGAGAACCATACCGCCACGCCGGGCAGATGCATCCGGGACGACACCTCCTTGAGAACTGTCGCCGATGTCATTGAACCTCGCTGTCCGCGCGCAAAGTTCTTCATCTCAGAGCTTTGGGTCTTAACTTTTTTTTTCTTACGCGGCACGGCGCACCTATTACTGCTTCCACATTGACACCAAGCTTAGTGTGTGGACACAGAAAGCCATTAAGTCGTTTTGTAGATGGGGTTTATCCAAGACCAAAGGTCCGCCAGCATCGCCGACGAGACCATTCATGCCGAACAGCTTCGCCACAGTGTGCATGAGGCGCTGGTGAGTTCCACTCACCTTTGAGAGCGGGAAGTTTTGGTCTACTTCGCATGCCTCAGATGTTAGGATGAAAGCCCCTCCTTATCAATCGTTTCGGTTCAGTTCCACTAACTTCTCTTCAAGCGCAGTCACGATCCAAGTTTCGATGTCTCGGAGACGGAGGCCGTGCTCAAACGCAAGTTGCCGAACCAAGTGTTCGATGCGGCGGTCTTTAGGGCCGTACATTGCCCAATCGATAAGTTCATGCTGATCGGGGTGGTGCGGCGGCATCGCTGGCGTATTTTTCTTGTGCTCTCGCATATGTGGATCCAGTCCTATTCGATCGGACCTATCGCCCTAGGTGATTGTCATCTTCCAAGTTGATGCTCGTGAACGTTTGTAATGCACTTCGTGCTTACTTTTTGAGACGTTCACCTCTGTCAATCATGCGTTGCATCTTCGCTCCGGTGCCCGTGCCCGTGCCGGTAGACGATGGCGTGTTTTGCGCCGGGCTGGAGGGTTCCATTTGCTCGTGCTCCCGCAGGTTACGTGGGCGAGCAAGGTTGATCTGGCTACCTCGCTGGCTGGGACGGTTACGCATTAAGAGTAGGTTTTGAAAATTTCCTCTCAACGAAGTCGCTGGCCAGCCGGCCTGCAGATTGCCAGATATCATCGGCACGATCACAGGAATGGCGACAACCATGACAAGCGAAAGGATCACCACACCCAGAAAGGGCACCATCTTTCCGGCTTTGTCAGCAGTATCAACCGAGCCTAGGTCGCTGACCAGCAACGTCACCAAGCCGAACACCATGGAAAATACACCTGCGATAACAACTGGGTAGAGGGCGAAGCTTGCCAGCGAGGATACCCAGCGGTGGAAGTAGTCCTTGGTCACGTCGAACATCGAACAAAGGATCATTATCGGCGCCAGACCGATCAGGAGTGTGATCATCATCTTTGCGAGCACTAGTACCGCTCCGGCCAGGCCTCCAACCAAAGCGATCAACGCCATGAAAAAGACGCCCATCAGCGCCTTGCTGACCCTCGACATATGAGAGGCGGCTTCGTTCCCGTACTCTGCCAGGCGATCCATTTGAAGATCAAACCGCGCTGCAAAGTAGGCCGACCCGACAGCATCCTCGCCGGTCGCCGAGCCGATCAAGCTACCGGCGAGTTCATCTAGCCCGTCAATCATATGCTGACTTACGAAATTGAAGTTCGCCCAGTTGAGCGCGAACGCCTCGATTAGACTGATTTTGAAGAGCAGCACCAGCATTTCTCGACCATCCATGGGCCGGATTTGCCACGCCATGTTGATGAAGAGTGCGATAATCGCGAGGGTCGCGGCCCCCATGATGATCGTGCCGGAAATTTCTGCAACGGCGGCGAACTGCGAAGTTGCGACGGTATCTAGGCCCTTGTCGGCTGCCTCTACGATGAATGTAACTATCCCCATCAATCAGCCTCCTGACATTGTTCCCGCAGTGCTGCGCGAAGGTTCGAAATGACAGGGAAATACTCGGCGGCGGCCCAAGTGACATGAAGGCTGTCCGTTGCCTGCGGATCAGCGAAGCCAAGCGCCTCGAACTCCTCTTCGATGCTGGACCAGTCAGGCCAGAGTGCATCGCAGGCACATGCGCCCGCCTCTAGCGCTGTCTGGTGTCTTCGAAGAGAATAAAGGTCATCTGCGGCGGTATTGCGCCATGCATCGCGGAACCCACTGTAGGTCATTCCATCCGGGCGCTGCCTGACCGTGCAGCCGTAGCGATCTGTTCGGGCGGAGCTGGCGGAAAGTAAAGGCGTGGCCGTGTCTGCGTAGACGGGGCCAGCTGAGGCGATCAGGATTAGCGTGTTGAGCAATTTCATGTCGGTTTCCTCCGGTCAGTCGGCGCTTCGAGGTGATTGATCGATGTGCGTGAAGTCGCGGCTCGGCGCCGCACTGAGCCAGCCTTGGATGGCGGCTAGATTGCCGTGTTCGCTGAGCACGATTTCCAGGCCGTGGCGAAATCCCTTCGGGCACTGGTTGGCGTAGCGTCGGGCCTGAGCCCCCAGTTCAAAGGCATAGCTGTCGTCCCAACATGCCCCGCGACGGATCAGCACCCCGATACGCTCCAAGGCGTCGAACGCGCGATCGCTGCCAGGACGCCATGCCAGCCATGGGTTCACGGGAAAGCGCAGTTTAGTGTCGGAGTGCATGGGTATCCTCCCTGTCTTCGCTCAGCGCGTCTCGAGGTGCTTCTTCGCCCTCTGCGCCTGTTCCATGCTGTCGTTGAGTTGCGCGGAATCCGGCATCCAGGCGCTCAACGCTGCGGCTAAGGAGAGCTGTGATCTGAGCAACGCGATCACGGAGTTGCGTAACCCATCCAGCTCCGTGCGTGTGTCCTCGCCGTAGGTTGTTAACTCCTGTGCGGATGCCTTCGAGGCTTCCGTCAACCGCTCGACGCAGCTCAGCAATTCGCGCTCTAACGCTGTCAGACCATGCATCGCTCACTCCTTCGGCAGAACGAGACAGTCCACCGGCTCCCCCGCCAATTGGCAGCGGTCCAGCGTCGCCCGGCCATCGCGTGGGATCAGATATGTCGCCTCGGGACGGTCGATCACTCGCAGACCCATCGTGTTCAAGCTCGGCATCAGCCAGGTCATGACCGACCATGTCGAAATCCCAGTGCTGATCATCAGGCAGCAAGCTGCCAATGTCGGCCACATCAGGGCTTTCCACTCCGGCCGCGCTGCGTTCGCGCTCTGCGTCATGAGGTGTTTCCTCACGCGCAGCAGGTAGCCTTCCGTATCGGTCTTGATTGTAGCCAGAGCGTTTTCGGCAATGCCCTTCAAATCGGTCCTGAAGCTCTGCAACTGTGTGTCGATCGAGGCGGCGTTCTCGGCCCTGATCCGCTCCATGTCCGCGTTCAGCTTCTCGCTCAGCCGTTGCTTCGGCTCTCCAGTCTTCATGGAAAATCTCTCCTTTCAGGCGAAACCGTTCTTCGGTCTCGGGGTCTTTGATGGTCAGGTAATTCTTGCCCGCACGCGGCACCTCGAATCCCGCATCGGTGAGCGCGGCGACCATTCCCGCCCGATCCTCGATCAGCCCCATGGAAATCTGATCACCGATCCAGGCATGGAGCCCGTCGCGCCCGGCGGCGCGGTCCGGGGTTTCCGTGACCGGCTTGACCTCGGCCACACGCTCCACGTCCATGGGGTCGGCCCAGCCGTGGGTCTTGTTCATCAGATCGCGCAGACTGTCGTAGGCACGTTCATAACCAGGCGGGGCGATGTTGAGGCTACGTCCGCTGTGCAGCTCCATGCGTGGCGTGCAGAAATGTAGCTCGACGCGATCCTCATGGGTGTGGCGCACCCAAAGGCAGGCGTAGCGGTCGGCATCGAGCCCGGCGAAGGCGATCTCCTCGAAACGGTCGATCACCTCCTGCTGCTGGTTCTCGGTCGGGGCGTCCTCGCGGGCGAAGCTGACAACACCGGCGCGATAGGTCCATTTGTGAGGGCATGCGTCGATCAGGTCGATCATGCCCTGGGGATCGCCGCGCACGACCTCCGGCAGCGGCGCGCGCGTCACGGTCATGGGCTGGCCAGACGCATCGCGGATCAGATCGCGGTTGTCGTCATAGGCAAGCACGGTGCGGGCGGTCAGGTATTCGACCGGCCCCGCACCGCCGTCCTTGCCGTTGGGGAAGAACTTGATCAGCATCCGGGCGGCCTCCGGTGCTGGGCGATGATCTCCGCCAAACGCCGCTCGATGCCGACCAGCGCCGCCGCCACGCGCAGGGCCTCGACCTCGCTGGCCCGGCCCGCGCGGGTCGCCGTGTTCAGCCACCGCGCAATCTGGTTGAGGTTCCCGCCATAGCGGGACACGGCCAGAACGAGCGCGGGATCGACACGGGGCGCGGGCTTGCGCCGCTTCGGAGCCGCGCCGGTGGCGAGTTGCCGAAGCATGGCGGACATGGATAGCCCGCGATCCGCAGCCGCCTGCCGGATCAGCGCCTTTTCCTCGGAGGAGCAGTAGAAGAACACGGCTTCCTGCTTCTCCGAGGGGACCGCGCCCCGCGCGGTCCGGTTGGGGTTCGAAGGGGGGGCTTGCCGCCCCTCGCAAGGCCCCGGTTCGACGGTCGAAGACCTAGAACCGGGTCGCCTTGCTCTTTGCACTTCACCAGAACTCATGACCCCACCCGACATCAAGCCGAGGCGCGAAGTGCGCGAACCAACGGACTATTCAGGGTCGCAGCTAAAGGGCGAGCACTCTTCCCGGCCTGATTGCCGTCAATCTCGCCAGTGGCTGTGAAGTCATCCGCAAAGGCCATTTTATATTTTTTTGTATTTTTTGAATCTTCTCTTTTCTCTTGTGGCGGCAGGGTGTCCCCACCCTGATCGCACCCTGCCGCCACCCTGATGGCCTCCTGCATCTGAACTCTGTCAGCTGCTCGCTGCATCTTGGCTTCCGCTTCTACGAGGCCAAGCATCACATCTTCGAACTCGCGAGAAACCGACGCGCCGTATTCCCGAAACTCTTCCTCTAGAAACGGTCGCAGGTTCCGAAACACGACCCCCGCAGTCGCCAGGAATGCGCGAATTTCATCGACGATCTTCGGCCCGTGCTCGCTGCCTGCTTTGAAACGCTGCGCCCGAGCGAGGCACCCCAGGACGAACTCAGCGATAGAGCGGCGACAAATGTCAGTGGTCGGCAGTTCGCCGGACAGATAACCCTGCGCCAGGTTCTGGACGCGCGAGAGATTGTCAGGACAATTTATGGACCGAAACCAACCAGAGATTCTGAGCAGTTCGACCTCTGAATCATATTCGAGCAACTGCGCATCGTTCAGTCGCTGAACCGAGACTTGCAGCTGCTCCTCTGTAATCCCTGCCTCGGATGCAAAGAGAGAGCGTGGATATCTGAACAAGCCGGAATAATCGGCCTGAGAACTCAGATGTGCGGTGAAGTAAACGTTTCTGTCTGTGCAGCTTCGAAGGCCGCGAAAAGCAGCTGAGTTAAGCAGCGAGACATTGAGCATTGCAAATTTCTTGCGCGCCATAGGGCAAACCTTTCCCGTCAACCCAATTGCGGTTGGGCTGGCGATTGCCGGTGTTCGGCATCTGTCATGGGGTTGAAATCTGGGGCGCGTTTGTCCTAGAATTTTGGTGATCACGCGAATACGACAAGGCCCCGCCCCGTGCGGGGCTTTGTGTTTTAGAGCCTATGCCGCATCACTAGGAGAGACGCGGTTCTCTTCGACGTAAGCGTTCAGATCGCGCCCGAGGTATTTCACCCGCCGACCGAACTTGACCCATGCCGGGCCCACCCGCCGATGACGCCACTGCGCCCGTTTCGCGCGAGGGGCGATAAGATCAAGCTCTTTGTCACCATCATCGTAGACACGTTCGTTCTCAAAGATCTCCATTGTTCCGACATCGCCTTTCTTCGGTTGCGTTCGACTGCATCCATATTGGCCAGCCTGCCGCAAACGACCTAGCGCAATCGAAAAAGCAACATCTTTCTACTTGAAAACAATGACTTGCATTCTTTTCTGTTTGATTGGTTTGGTATGCGTTGCCATGTTCAGGAGATCTCGGAACAGATATGGGAACTGAACAATGTGCGAATGGTCGAAACCAGGGACACGCGCCGCGAGTCGTTGCGCTTGAGCGTAGTCTAAATACACATATGCCAGCACCGGCTCGTAGAGCGCCCATAGCTTCTGTAGTGATCGAGGACTTCGCCCTAGGTAGTTCCGTGCGACTTCGATCCCTTTCGTATCGAGCACGCTCTTATATTCTTGCTGGGCAAACCCCTGTGCGTCAGCATATGCCGTTCCCTTGGATGACCCATGAATGACGATCCGGCGCAGCACATCTCCTAGGCGCATGACGTCCTGGCACATTTCATCCTGACCCAAGGCGCATTGTTTCACTGCATATCGAACAGCGCCTTCAAGCAACAATGGATCAGAGCCAGGGGTTGGCCACAGTGCGTCCCGCCTACCGGTCTTCAGGTACTGATCCCGAGCTCGAATCTCCAGCAGCCCGGTATGCAGTTTCAAAAAGTCGGCTTTCGTCTTTGTCGCGATTAGAAGGGCTCGTATGGCGAGCCACGCGGCGTCAAATTCAGAAATGAACGTTAGGTGGGAAATCCTTGCCGCGACGTGTTCTATTTCAGCTACCACAGTTCAACCTCCACATTGCGAACAAGCAAAAAGGTTCCAATCGCGCATCAGTTCACGCCTTCTGGAAAGAAGATCAGATCGCGCATAGGCCCGCTCCACTTCCGAACCCACCTTGTGACCCAAGCTCAATTCCGCCACCTCGCGCGGATGGTTCCCTACCTCGGAAGCCCAATCCCGAAATGCTGATCTGAACCCGTGAACGGTCACACCCTCGATCTCCATGCGGCGCAACAGCATGAGCATCGACATGTTCGACAGCGGTGTGTGCCGACGCTGGCCTTCAAAGACACATTGGGAGCGAAGGGCTTTCAGTGGTTCGATAATCCCCAGCATCTGATCCGTAAGCGGAACACGGTGCACGGCCCCTGTTTTGGTGCGCTCTTCGGGGATCGTCCAAATCAGGTCATCGAAATCAAACTCCCCCCAGACAGCCCTCAGAACCTCGCTGGTTCGGCATCCAGTCAAGCATGTGAGCATCAGCGCCTTGGCCGCCATCCCGCTTTGCTGTGAGAGCTGCGCGTAGAACGCGGGCACGTCTTGCCAGCGCATCGCATTGTGGTGCTTCACCTTGGCCTTCACGCGCGGCAGCACGCGAGCGTCCATAACGACCGTCACAGGGTTTTCGCCCTCGCGGTAACCGCGCGACCGCGCCACATCGAGGACCGCCTTCATCCGCTGCGCTACCCTGCGCGCTGTTTCGTGTTTCTCGGTCCAGATTGGGGACAGCACCTGCAAGATTTCCGGCTGGTCGATATCCGAGACGGGCAAGCGGCCGATCTTGGGGAAGGCGTAGTCGGCGAGTGTGTTGATCCACTGCTGGCCGTGCTTTGGGTTCTTCCAGGTCGGTAGGCGTTCGATATGGACCTGGCGTGCGACCTCCTCGAAGCACGGCACTTCCTTGTCGCGGTGGTACTTCGGGTTCAGCCCCTGCTTGGCGAGGCGTCGGTATTCAAGCGCTCGCTCGCGGGCGACCGTCAGGGTGATGATGTCAGCGCCGCCTAGACCGAAGTCCGTTCGGTTGGGCTTGCCCTGGCGATTGCGCTGCCCCTTCACTGTGACGCGCACGATCCAGCGGCGGGCACCCGATGGGTCTACAACGAGGTAGAGGCCATTGCCGTCGCCGTGCCGCCCTGCGCCGAGGGTGCGGACGAGATTCTTCGTCAGTTTGCCGGAGGTGTAGGCCATCGGACGTACCACCTTTCATACCACGGAACGAATAGAACCGAGCGCAATCGAAGTGAAGCGAACGCAATCAACGAACGAGAATAAGCGCATAAGTCCATAGACTTATACGCTATCAAGCGCCCCAAGGCCATTCAATGAAAATGGTAAGTGGCGGAGACGAAGGGATTCGAACCCTCGAGACCCTTCCGGGCCTACTCCCTTAGCAGGGGAGCGCCTTCGACCACTCGGCCACGTCTCCGTCGACCCGTGTAATGGAGCCGTCACAGAGACACAAGGCAAAATCTCACGTCAAAACGTACTGAAAAGCGCCGGCGATCAGGCGTTGTAATATTGCCGATACCACCGCACGAAATTGGCCACGCCTTCGGGCACGGAGGTTTTCGGCGCGTAGCCAGTCAGGCGTTTGAGCAAAGAGGCGTCGGCCCAGGTCGCGGGCACATCGCCCGGCTGCATTTCCATCAGGTTGCGCTCGGCGGTCTGGCCGGTCGCGGCCTCGATGGCTTTGATGAAATCGGTGAGCTGCACGGCGTCCGAGTTGCCGATGTTCACCACACGGTAGGGCGCCACCGGAGAGAGGCTGTCGCCCTCTTCGACCACGCCGTCTTCGGGCCGCACGGGCACCGCGTCGATCAACAGGCGGATGGCGTGCACGAGGTCTTCGACATAGGTGAAATCGCGCTTCATATCGCCGTAGTTGTAGACGTCGATGGGCTTACCCTCGAGGATCGCCTTGGTGAATTTAAAGAGCGCCATGTCGGGCCGCCCCCAAGGGCCATAGACCGTGAAGAAGCGGAACATGGTGATCGGCAGGCCGAAAAGATGCGCGTAGCTGTGCGCCATGCTCTCGGTCGATTTTTTCGTGGCCGCATAAAACGACATCTGGTGGTCGGCTTTCACCACCTCCTGATAGGGCATCACGGTGTTGGCGCCATAGGCCGAAGAGGTCGAAGCCAAAAGCATGTGCTTCGGCGGATAGGCCCGCGCGGCCTCCAGCAATTCAAACGTGCCGATGATGTTGCTCTCAAGGTAAGACCGCGGGTTTTCGATCGAATAGCGCACCCCCGCCTGCGCCGCGAGGTGGATCACCACATCGGGCTTTTCCTCTGCGAACAAAGACATCAAGAGGCCGGGGGTTTCGACCTTGTCATGCACGGAGCGGTAGCCCTCATAGGCTGAAAGCGTCTCTTCGCGGCGTTCCTTCAAAGCCACATCGTAGTAATCCGACAGGCAGTCGAGGCCGATGACGCGCCAGCCCTCTTCCAAAAGAGTGCGACAGACGAAAGAGCCAATGAACCCGGCGGCGCCGGTGACGAGAGCGGTGGGCATAGGGGGCAGTCCTTAGTCGGCGTGGAACAGGTCGCGGGTAAAGATCTTGTCCGCAACATCTTCAACATCATCGGTCATACGGTTGGCGATGATGACATCGGCCTCCGATTTGAACGCATCCAGATCTCGCACCACGCGCGAGCCAAAGAAATCATCCTCCTCGAGCACCGGCTCATAGACGATCACCTCGATGCCCTTGGCCTTGATCCGCTTCATGATGCCTTGGATCGACGACTGGCGGAAATTGTCCGAGCCCGCTTTCATCACGAGGCGGTAGACGCCCACGACCTTCGGGCCTTTGGCGATGATCCGGTCGGCGAGGAAGTCCTTGCGTGTGCGGTTGGTCTCAACGATGGCCGCGATCAGGTTTTGCGGCACTTCGGAATAGTTGGCGAGCAACTGTTTGGTGTCTTTCGGAAGACAATAGCCGCCGTAGCCAAAGGACGGGTTGTTGTAATGGCTGCCGATGCGCGGGTCCAACCCGATGCCGTCGATGATCTGGCGCGTGTCCATGCCGCGCGCCATGGCGTAGCTGTCCAACTCGTTGAAGAACGCGACGCGCATGGCGAGGTAAGTGTTGGCAAAAAGCTTGATCGCTTCGGCCTCATCGGCGTCGGTGAAAAGCACGGACACGTCTTTGTCCACGGCGCCCTCGACCAAGAGATCGGCAAAGGTGCGGGCACGTTCGGATTGTTCGCCGACGATAATCCGCGACGGGTGCAGGTTGTCGTAGAGTGCGCGGCCTTCGCGCAGGAATTCCGGCGAAAAGACCACCTGATCGGTGGCCATCTCTGCCCGCACGCGGGTGACAAAGCCCACGGGGATGGTCGATTTCACCACGATGGTCGCCGTCGGGTTCACCGCGATGACCTGTGCGATCACGGCTTCCACAGAGGAGGTGTCGAAATAATTCGACTTCTCATCGTAATTCGTGGGCGTCGCCACGATGACGAAATCCGCGCCGGTGTAGGCCGAGGCCCCGTCCGTCGTGGCCGACAGGTTCAGCTCTTTGTGGGCGAGGAAATCCTCAAGCTCGGCATCGACAATCGGCGACTTGCTCGCGTTGACCATCTGAACACGGCTCTCGGAAATATCCACCGCGACAACCTCATGATGCTGCGCGAGCAAAACCGCGTTCGACATCCCCACATAGCCGATCCCGGCAACCGCAATCTTCATCCCTGAACCCTTGCACAACTCTCTTCAGGCTCATGCTAATGGATGCGGTTCCGGTAATCCAGAGATCAGTTGGAATGTGCTTTTATTTGCAGAGTTTTTAGGCAGCTTGACCATAAGGCGGCATACCGTTCCCCGTTGCGTCACAGCGTTTTCGCAGAGCTGTCACCTGTCTGAGACATTTTGTCCTTACCAGCGCATCAGAGCCATCTGTGTGTTGTTTGGGGGACCCGCGACATGACCGAGATTAGACCTTTCGCCTTTGTGCTGGGCTGTTTGTGGGAGCCATCGCGCAACGGGTTTCGCGCCACGTTACGCCGCGTCCTGAGCCGCAACGGCGTCTGAGCGCTCAGGCGGCCTTTTTCTTGCCCATCTTTTCTGGCTGAATGCCCGAAACGATGCGAGAGGCCGACATGACCGCCCACACCTCAGCCGAACCCACTGCCGAACTCACTGCGCTGTTCCACCGCCAAAAGACCGCCCAGCGCGGTCAGCCCGTTGTCGAGCGAGACGTGCGGCTGGACCGTTTGACGCGGCTGCAAGAGGCCCTGCTCTCGGCCGAACCCACACTGATCGCGGCGATGTCCGATGATTTTTCCCATCGCCCCGCGATGGAAAGCCGTCTCTACGACATCGACTTGGTTCTGGGCGAGATTCGCCAGGCCAAGCGGCATTTGAAACGCTGGATGCGGGTCCGTCGCGCGCCTGTGCCGCTGGTGTACAAACCCGCCCGCGCCGAAATTCGACCGCAACCGCTGGGCGTTGTCGGCCTCATCTCACCGTGGAATTTCCCCGTGCAGCTTGCGCTGGCGCCGATGGTCGCGGCCTTGGCGGCGGGCAATCGCGTGATGCTCAAACCCTCTGAATTGACGCCCCGCACCTCTGCAGCTTTGGCCGAAATGCTTGCCAGCGTCTTCGCCCCCGAAGAGGTCGCGACCGTCACCGGCGGGCCGCAGATCGCACAGGCGTTTTCCGCGCTCCCATTTGATCATCTGTTTTTCACCGGCTCCACATCCGTCGGGCGCAAAGTGGCCGAGGCGGCGGCGCGCAATCTGACGCCTGTCACTTTGGAATTGGGCGGCAAAAGCCCCGCCGTGATCATGCCCGGCGCCGATCTCGACCGCGCGGGACGACGGATTGCTTGGGGCAAGGCAATGAATGCCGGGCAGGTCTGTGTCGCGCCCGATTACGTTTTGGTGCCGCGCAAAAAGATGCTGCCGATGACGGATGCGATCATGGGTGGTTTCATGCATTTCTTTCCGGATGGGCCCGAAAGCGACGACTACGCCGCGATCATTTCCGAACGCCATCACGCCCGCCTGACCGCCATGCTGTCTGAGGCTGAGGCGCGAGGTGCGCAAATCCTGCGCCTCGAGGGGGCCACGGGAAATGCCCGCAAATTCGCCCCCACCGTGGTGCTCGACCCGCCGCAAGACATCGCCCTGATGCAGGAAGAAATCTTTGGCCCGATCCTGCCGCTTGTCCCCTATGACGATCCGCAAGAGGCATTGGATTTCGTCGCCGCCCGCGACCATCCGCTGGCGCTTTATGTCTTCTCGGACAACAAGAAAGAGCAGGAGTTGTGGCTCGACCACTCAACCTCCGGCGGCGTGACGGTGAACGATGTGGCGATCCATGTGGGTTTTGGCACGCTTCCCTTTGGCGGCGTCGGGGCCTCCGGTCAGGGCAGCTATCATGGCCGCGCAGGCTTTGAGACCTTCAGCCATCTGAAACCCGTGGTGCGTCAGGCCAAGCGCAACGGCATGGCCATCGCCGAGCCGCCCTTCAAAGGCTGGCGCAAACGCGCTTTGGGGATGATGCGCAAGCTGATGTAAAGCTGTCACGCAAGTTTTGTGGGATTTTGACCAAACGGTCGCAAATCCGTTGCGTTTCTTCGGTTCTTTGCGCGCATCGCTTTGGGCCGCACAGCGCCCGAGCGCAAAGAAACGCATCACACACAGGACAGTGACATGACCAAGACCGTTTACGGTGCAGCCCTTGCGACCCTCATGCTTGCCGGCGCAGCCCAAGCCCAAGAGGCCTTCCCCGCCACGCTCAAGGCGCAGGCCGAGCTTTCCGGCCATACCTTCGTCCCCGCCCCCGAAGGCGCCTCGGCCTATTACAACACCTCCGGCCGCTTCACCAATGGCGCGCGCAATGAGGCGCTTTACAGCAATTTCCAAGAGGCCACCGGCCTCGCGCTGCCGTTCCCCGGCCAGCCGCTTCAGGGGTTTTCCGGCATCCGGTCCATGGGCGACGACCGTTTCCTCGTGCTGACGGACAATGGCTTTGGCACGAAAGCCAATTCGTCGGACATCGTCCTGATGTTCAACATCGTCAAAGTCGATTGGGAGACCGGTCGCGTTGGCATCGAAAAAACGGTCCAACTGTCCGATCCGGACCACATCGTCCCCTTCCCGATCATGAACGAAGCCACCGAGGCCCGCACGCTCACGGGCGCGGATTTCGATCTGGAATCCATTCAGCCGGTGGGCGAGACTTTCTGGATCGGCGACGAATTCGGTCCGTGGATCATCGAAGTGAACGGCGCGGGCGAAGTGCTCCGCGTGCTGGCGACCGAGCCGGGCGGTGAGTTGATCCAATCGCCGGACAACTTCTTTGTCGCCACGCCGAACCCCGGCGGCGCCCTGCCGGACACGGTCGTCTCCTACCGCTCCGGCGGCTATGAGGGCATGGCCCTGTCCGAGGATATGAAAACCCTCTACCCGCTGTTGGAAAAGCCGGTCTATGACCCGGAAACCGGCGAAAAGAAACATGTCGGCGGCAAGCCGGTTCTGTCGATGTTCGAGCTGTCCACCGAAACCGGCGCATGGGGTGACACGGTGCGCTATTTCCCGCTTGAAGACGAAAACCACGCCATCGGCGATTTCAACCTGATCGAAGGCACCCGTGGCCTGATCATCGAGCGCGACAACTTCCAAGGCGACCCGCGCGAGGGCTGGTCCGAAAATCCCGCGATGTTCAAACGCATCTACCTGATCGATCTGGAGCGGATGGACGAGAACAATGTCTTGGAAAAAATCGCCTATATCGACCTGATGGACATTCAGGACCCCGTCGGCATCGCGCCGCGTGGCACGATGGATGGGGTCTACACCTTCCCCTATTTCACCATCGAGGATGTGGATCGCGTGGATGAGACCACCATCGTCGTCGCCAATGACAACAACTACCCCTTCTCGACGGGCCGCCAAGAAGGCCGTGTTGACGACAACGAGATGATCCTCTTGGACGTCGCCGAGTTTTTGAAGGCGGAATAATCTCTACCCCGGAGCGGTGCGCCTTTTCCTCATCGTGCTGCTCCGGGGTTTCCCCATCTGGCCTTCCCGCATCGCGCCCCATATGGTGCGCCCGAACCACGAGGAGGCGCAGATGTGGCTTGAACGCAGAGAGACATGGAGCGGGCATTCCGAGGACGCGCGCGGCGCGGGCGATGTCGATTATGCCCGCGTGATCCATTCCGCCTCCTTTCGGCGGCTTCAGGGCAAGACGCAGATCCTCAATCTCGGCGACAGCGATTTCTATCGCACCCGTCTGACGCATTCGCTGGAAGTGGCGCAGATCGCCGGAGGTCTGGCGCGGCAGTTGGAGCAAAGCTTTCCGACACATCCCGCCACCGCCCATCTGCCGGATCGCTCGATGATCCATGCCGTGGGCTGTTCGCATGATCTGGGCCATCCGCCCTTTGGTCATGGCGGCGAGGTGGCGCTGAATTATTGCATGCGCGAAGCGGGCGGGTTCGAGGGCAATGGCCAGAGCCTGCGTATCCTGTCCCGGCTGGAAAGCTTTTCCCAAAACTCGGGTGCAAACCTCACCCGGCGCAGCCTTTTGGGCCTGTTGAAATACCCGGTCTCCTACACGCAGGCCCGCAATTCCGCGCTCAGGCCCAAACTGAGCGACGGCCCCGACACGCTCAAACTCATCGACACAGAGGCCTCAACGCCGCCGAAATGTTACCTCGACAGCGAATTGGACGTGGTCGATTGGGTGCTCTCCCCGCTCTCCCCCGAAGACCGCACGGCGTTCTGCGCCATGGGCCCGGTGGAGGCCGGGAAGCATCGCAAAGCGCTGCATAAATCCTTTGATTGCAGCATCATGGATCTGGCCGATGACATCGCCTACGGGGTGCACGATCTGGAGGACGCGATTGCGCTCACGCTTTTGACGCGCGAGGACTTTGTGGCGCATGTGTCGGCGGATCAGATCGGCGATTTTCTCGACATGCTCAAAGGCAAATACCCGGATCAATTCGGCAATGACGTCTATGGACAGATGCTCGACGGGTTGTTCGGCGGGCGCGACACCCGCAAACGCTTCATTTCGCGGTTTGTAAATTATCTGATCACCGCCGTCGAATACACCGAAGTGCCTGAGTTCTCAGAACCGCTCCTGCGCTACCGCGCCAGCTTGCCTGCCGCACGGCGTGCGGTGTTGAAGGCGCTGAAAGATCTGGTGTTCAAAGTGGTGATCAAAAGCCCCAACGTGCAGCAGCTTGAATTCAAGGGCCAGCAGATGGTGGTCTCCGTCTTTGAGGCGCTCTGTTCCGATCCCGAGCGGCTTTTGCCCCGCGATCATCAGGAGCGCTACGCGGAGACTAAGGGCGATCTGCGGGTGATCTGCGACTATGTGGCGAGCATGACGGATGCAGCGCTTTTGAAGACCTATGAGCGGCTGTTTGCGCCAAGGATGGGGTCGGTGTTCGACCGGCTCTAAACGAGAAAGGCGGCCCGAAGACCGCCTTTCCAAATCTCGCTTCAACGCCGCTCAGGTGTTGAACAGGAAGTGCATCACATCGCCGTCCTGCACGATGTAGCCTTTGCCTTCCGCGCGCATCTTGCCCGCATCTTTGGCGCCCGCTTCGCCCTTGCAGGCGATGAAATCGTCATAGGCGATGGTTTCGGCACGGATAAAGCCACGCTCGAAATCGCCATGAATCACACCGGCGGCGGCCGGTGCAGCGGTGCCTTTGGTGATCGTCCAGGCGCGGGCCTCTTTCGGGCCGACGGTGAAATAGGTCTCGAGGTGCAACAGCTCGTAGCCCGCGCGAATGAGACGGTCGAGACCGGCCTCGTGCAGACCCAGTTCTTCGAGGAACATCTCGGCTTCGTCGCCTTCGAGCTGGGAGATTTCTTCCTCGATCTTGGCGGAGATCACCACCGTGCCTGCGCCCTGCTCCTCGGCCATTTTCGCGACCGCCTCCGAGAAAGCGTTGCCCTTGGCGGCATTCTCTTCCTCGACGTTGCAGACGTAAAGGATCGGCTTTTGCGTCAGAAGTTGCAGCATATTCCACTGCTTGCGCTCTTCGTCTGTGATCTCGACGGTGCGGGCCGGTTTGTCGGCCTCAAGTGCGGCCTGCGCACGGGCCAGCAACTCGTCCTGAAGCTTCGCCTCTTTGTCGTTGCCCTTGAGCTTGCGGACAAGGTTGGCGCGACGTTTCGCGATGCTTTCCAGATCGGCGAGCATGAGCTCCATCTCGATCACCTGCGCGTCGTCCACCGGATCGACGCGGCCCTCGACGTGGGTCACATCCCCGTCCTCGAAACAACGCACCACATGGGCGATGGCGTCGCACTCACGGATGTTCGCGAGGAACTGGTTGCCGAGGCCCTCACCTTTGGAGGCGCCTTTCACCAGACCCGCGATATCCACGAAGGACATGCGCGTCGGGATGATCTGTTTCGAGCCGGCAATCTCTGCCAGCTTGTCCAAACGCGGGTCCGGCACCGCCACGTCGCCCACGTTGGGCTCGATGGTACAGAACGGAAAGTTCGCCGCCTGCGCCGCGGCGGTTTTGGTCAGCGCATTGAAAAGCGTCGATTTGCCCACGTTCGGCAGACCGACGATGCCCATCTTGAAGCCCATTGCGGCCTCCTTTGTCCGAAATTCCTAGGCTGTCTAAGGCCCAACGCAGCCTCGCGCAAGCCGCGCTTTGCGGGAATCGTGCAACAGGCGTATCCTGACAGATGAAATGTCAGGAGAAATGATGGGGAGGCTGTCATGATCACACCGTATTTGCATTTCGAAAGCCATTGCGAAGAGGCCATGCGCAGCTATCAACAGGTGCTGGGCGGCGATCTCGATCTCATGCGCTACAAAGAGATGCCCGAGGCGCCCGAAGGCTACGCCCATTCCGAAGCCATCATGCATGCCGCGCTGATGTCGCCCTATGGCGATCTCATGGCCTCGGATGACCCGCCACATGTCGCGTCCAAACCGCAATCTTCGGTCTCCGTCACCGTCTCCACCGACACGGTCGCCGACGGGCGGCGCATTTTCGGCGCTTTGGTCGAGGGCGGCGTGCCAACGATGGAATATGGCCCCTCCTTCTTTTCGCCGGGCTTTGGCATGTGTGTGGATCGGTTCGGCACAAGCTGGATCATCATGACCACGCCCGCGAAACCGGCAGGTTAAGGCTGGCCTGACCCTCTGAGCCCTTTGAGGCCGCGATAAACGCGCTGCCCCCTTGCTCTTGCCCCGCATTTGTTGCACTCCCTTTTGCGCAAGCTAATGGAGTGCCGCCACATGACCCGTATCGACGCCAAATTCGCCGAATTGAAAGCCGCTGGGAAGAAAGCTTTCGTCGCTTATGTCATGGCGGGCGATCCGGATGAGGCGAAATCGCTCGAAATCGTCAAGGCGCTGCCCGAGGCCGGTGTCGACATCATCGAGCTGGGCCTGCCCTTCACCGATCCGATGGCCGACGGCCCGACCATTCAGCTGGCCGGTCAGCGTGCGCTGGATCAGGGCATGACACTCAACAAAACGCTCGGACTGGCGAAAGAATTCCGCAAGACGGATGATAAAACTCCGATTGTTTTGATGGGCTATTACAACCCGATCTATTCGCATGGCGTGGACCAGTTTTTGGTCGATGCGGTCGAGGCCGGGATCGACGGGCTGATCGTCGTGGATCTGCCGCCCGAAGAAGACGACGAGCTTTGCATTCCGGCGCAAAAAGCCGGTCTGAACTTCATCCGTCTGGCCACCCCCACGACCGATGACAAACGCCTGCCGACCGTGCTGCAAAACACCTCCGGGTTTGTCTATTACGTCTCCGTGACCGGCACCACGGGCGCCGCCGCCGCGTCGGGCGCCGATGTCGCCCCGGAAGTCGCGCGGATCAAGGCCAAGACCGACCTGCCGGTGATCGTGGGCTTTGGCGTGCGCACGCCGGAAAAAGCCGAAGAGATCGCCGCGGTCGCCGACGGCACCGTTGTGGGCTCCGCCATCGTCAGCGAGATCGCAGAGGGCAAATCGGTCGAAGAGGTCGCAGCCTATGTGAAATCTCTGGCGGATGGGGCACACCGCGCCTGAGACGCAATGTGCCTGAGCTTGCTCACTCGGTGAAGAATTCCAAAAGGCCCGCCAGCAATTCGGCGGGTTTTTCTTCGGCCGGGAAATGACCGCACTCGGGAATCATCAACCCGCGCACATCTTCGGCCAGCGTGCGCATCTCCGTTTCGACCATCATGTTGCAGGCCAGTTCCCCGGCAAAGGCCAGGAGCGGCATTTTCAACATCGTCTGTTTGTGCGCGTGGATTTGCGGAATCGTCTCATCGATGGCGCGGTAATAGTCAAAACTCGCCTTCAACGTACCCGGCATACGGCGCAGCATCTCGATGTAGAAGGTGCGGGCGTATTTCGGTACGGCCTCCGCATGGGCCGCCTTGGTCGCGAATTGATACTCAAAGAACAATTCCTCTCGCCCTTCGACCAGGCGTTCGTTGATGTCGTAGGCCCGGTTGAAATTGAAATGCCACAAGAAATCGCTCAAATGACGGCCATCGGGGATCAATTCCGGCGAGGGGGACGCGCCGACAATCGTGCCTTCTCCCAGCGCGAGACGACGGATGCGGTCCGGTTTCAACGCAGCCATGGCATAGCCGACCATGACACCGATATCGTGCCCGGCAAACATGAAGCTGTCATAGCCCAAGGCATCCATCACCCCGAACATATCTTCGGCCAGTGAATTGACGTCAAAGCCGTCCGCCGGGCGATCGCTCAACCCGAAGCCGCGCGGATCGACGGCGATCACGGTGAAATGTTCGGCCAGCGCCGGCATCAGATAGCGCCATGCGAACCAGCTTTGCGGCCAGCCCGAGTGCAACAACAGCGGCGCGCCCTGCCCGCCAATCACCGCATGGATATGCACTTTGCCTGCATCCACCCGATAGCTCTGAAAAACTTCGGAAAAGCCTTCCGGCAGGCGCGGCACATTGGAGACAGAGCCAAAGCCCGCCAAAGGCGTCACCCGATCCGATAGGGCGACGGTGTGTGTAACGGTCATGATGCGTCCTTTCGCATATTTATGTATCGATCAACACATAAATAGGGCGCAAGGCAGGATGACAAGTATTTTTGTATCGATTGATACAAATTAATTCAGGGGCAGCATTCCTGTGCAGAACATCTCCACCGAGCGATAGAGCGCATCGAGATCGGCGCCATCCACGGCCTCAATCGCCAGCCCGCTGAAAAACGCCAGAAGACATTCGGAGAGCCCCAGAAGATCGCTGTCATCCGGCAACTCTCCCACCGAGACGGCACGCGCCAGACGCGCCTCGATCCGGGCCCGGAAGTGCCGCCGCTGATCGCGAAGAAAGCCACGCACCGGATCGCTCCCGGCGTCCAAATGCCCGGCCCCCAACACCACCAGACATCCGCGCGGCGGCGTGTTGGCGACAAAGACATCAAGAGAGGCGCGCAGCATCAGACGGACCGCCTCGCGCAGCCCCTCCGTCTCGTCAAGAGCACGCCAGGCGACCTCTGCCTCCTGGCGCACGTATCGATCCACCGCCTCACGAAACAAGGCCTCTTTCGATCCGAAAGCCGCGTAGATACTCGGTGAATTGATGCTCATGCCAGCGGTCAGATGCTGCATCGAGGTGGCATCGTAGCCATGTGTCCAGAACACCTGCATCGCCCGTTCAAGAGCCTCATCGCGATCAAATTTCCGCGGACGACCGCGACGCGCGACATGACGGGGGGCATCGTCGGACATTTGCTTAGGCAGGCGCTCAGACATGGGGTTTCCTTGGGGCATTCAAGTCTTCAATATAGAGCCGAGTGTCGGGCGGGGCAAAGTCAAAGCCAATATCCGCGCAAACCTATGGTTTTTCTTGCCTCATCGGTTGAATCGCCCTAAGTGCAGCCCCCTAAAGCCGTTCCTTTTTGACCTTTGGGGGCCCGTTGGGGGAATGAGATGATCCAGACGCCGTATTACCTGATCGACAAAGCGCGTTTGCTTCCGAACATGGAAAAAATCGCCTGGCTGCGGGAAAACTCCGGGGCGAAGGCTTTGTTGGCGCTCAAGTGTTTCTCCACCTGGCCGGTGTTCGATTTCATGCGCGACTATATGGACGGGACCACGTCGTCCTCGCTCTATGAATTGCGTCTGGGCGCCGAGAAATTCGGCAAGGAAACCCATGCCTACTCCGTGGGTTGGGCGGACAATGAGATCGACGAGGCGGTGAGCTACGCCGACAAGATCATCTTCAACTCTCTCGGCCAGTTGGATCGCTTTGGTGAAAAGGCCAAGGGCATCGCCACCGGCCTGCGTCTCAATCCGCGGTTCTCGACCTCGGGCTTTGATCTTGCCGACCCGGCGCGGCCCTTTTCGCGTCTGGGCGAGTGGGATCTGGAGCGTCTGGAAACCGCGCAGGATCGCATCAACGGCGTGATGATCCATTACAACTGCGAAAACAATGACTTCGACCTGTTCTCCGAACAATTGTCGCGTATCGAACAAGAGTTTGGCACCTTCCTGAAGCGGCTCGATTGGGTCTCGCTCGGGGGCGGCATCCATTTCACCGGCGAAAACTACCCGCTCGACAAGCTGGCGGACCGGCTGAAATCTTTCTCTGACGCGATGGGCGTGCAGGTCTATCTGGAGCCCGGCGAGGCCTCGATCACCAAATCGACCACGCTCGAGGTTTCGGTGCTCGACATCATCGACAATGGAAAAAAAGTCGCCATCGTCGACAGCTCCATCGAAGCCCATATGCTTGATCTTCTGATCTATCGCGAGACCGCGAAACTGCCGCAAAACGGCACGCATGCGTATGAGATCGCGGGCAAGACCTGTCTGGCGGGCGACATCTTTGGCGATGCCAAATTCGACAAACCGCTCGAAATCGGGGATAAAATCTCCATCGAAGATGCCGCTGGTTACACAATGGTTAAAAAGAACTGGTTTAACGGGGTGAAGATGCCGGGGATCGCAGTGCGCGAACTCGACGGCACCGTCAAACTGGTGCGTGACTTCGGTTACGAGGATTTCGTCGCGGCGCTTGGCTAAGCCCGCTCCATTCACCACCCGAAACGATAAGGGGGTCTCTACCGTTGAAACAGAACGTACTCATCATCGGCGCCGGCGGCGTCGCTCAGGTCGTCGCGCATAAATGCGCCCAAAACAACGATGTGCTTGGCGAAATTCATATCGCAAGCCGGACGCTTTCGAAATGCGAAGCGATCCTTGAGTCGGTCCGTGAAAAGGCCGCGATGAAACAGGAGGGCGTTCTTGAGGCCCATCAGGTTGACGCGATGGACAGCAAAGCTGTTGCCGCCCTGATCGAGAAAATCGGCGCTCAGATCGTGATCAACGTGGGCTCCGCATTCGTCAACATGACCGTGCTCGACGCCTGTATCGAAACGGGCGCCGCCTATATCGACACGGCAATCCACGAGGATCCGACCAAGATCTGCGAGACCCCGCCTTGGTACGGCAACTACGAGTGGAAGAAACGCGATCTCTGCGCAGAAAAAGGTGTCACCGCCATCCTCGGTGCCGGGTTCGACCCGGGTGTGGTGAACGCCTACGCGCGCTTTGCCATCGACATGATGGATGAGGTGAAATCGATCGATATCGTGGACATCAATGCGGGGTCGCATGGCAAATATTTCGCCACGAACTTTGACCCCGAGATCAACTTCCGCGAATTCACCGGCGTCGTCTACTATTGGGAAGACGGCCAGTGGAAAGAGAAGAAGATGTTCGAGAGCGGGCATGATTGGGACCTGCCGGTCGTAGGCCAACAACGCGCCTATCAGTCGGGTCACGATGAGGTGCACAGCCTTGCGACCAACTATCCGCAGGCCGATGTGCGGTTCTGGATGGGCTTTGGCGAGCATTACATCAACGTCTTCACCGTGCTGCAAAACCTCGGCCTTCTGTCCGAGCAGCCAGTGAAAACCGCTGAAGGCCTCGAAGTTGTGCCGCTGAAAGTGGTCAAGGCCGTGCTGCCCGATCCCTCCTCTCTGGCGCCCAATTACGAGGGCAAGACCTGCATCGGCGATCTGGTGAAAGGCACCAAGGATGGCGAGGATTTCGAGGTCTTCGTCTACAACGTGGCGGACCACAAAGAGGCCTATAACGAGGTCGGCTCGCAGGGCATTTCCTACACCGCAGGCGTGCCGCCGGTCGCCGCCGCCATGCTCATCGCCACCGGCGACTGGGACGCGGGCACGATGAAAAACGTCGAGGAACTGGACCCGAAACCGTTCTTTACCCTGCTCGATCAGATGGGTCTCCCGACCCGCGTGCAGATCGGCGGGCTTGGCGGTGAAGACAAGGCCTGGGACGCCTGATCGCGTTTTAACATCACGTAAACTGACGAAAGCCCGCTTTTGGCGGGCTTTTTTCATACCCACAGCGCGACTTAATCCCATGGAAAGGAGAATCACGCAGTCTCTGGCCACCTAAAAGCAGAGAGTCTCATGTCCGCATTGCGTAAGTTCCTCCTTCTGATCCTGACCCTCGGACTGCTGCCGGTTTGCCTGATTGCGGCAGAACCCGACACAGAGGGCGCATCCGATGCCGCCGTTTATGAACGCCAAATTCAATTGATCGGACGTCAAACTGCGCTTGCGCATCGTCTCGTCCGCAGCATGTGTTTTGTGCAGGCCGGCATCGATGTACCACGAAATCGCACTCTGGTGTCCGACACGCGGCGCGAAGTCGCGGCCGCTTTTGTGGCGCTCAAAGAGGGCGATCCCGCGCGCGGTATTGCCCCAATCACCAATGGCAATATCCTGACCCAGCTCGGCTCCGCTGAAATGGTTTGGAACGGGCTCGACAAGAAAGCGGCGAGCTTTCTGTCAGAAGGGATGCAGAATGAGGAGGTGTTGAAACTCACCTTCAAATCCCAGTCGCTCGAAAAACTTTGGCGCAATGTGGCGCAGTCTTTGGAGCTGAAAACCTCAGTCGAACTGTCCCCCGACCATCTGATGCGCAGCCGCCTCATTGCCACCGCTGGCGATCAAAGTCGGCTGCTGCAACAAGCGGGAAAGGATGCATGCCTCATCTATCTCGATCAGGGGGCGGATACCAATGTCGCCCGTCGCGAGGACCTGTCAGCGGACCTGTCGACCTTCAATCAGAATATCTTCAATCTGACCTTCACGCGTCCAGCGCAATCAGATCAACCCGACACCCCATCGCTTGAGCAAGCCGCATTCAGCACCTGGCAAACC
Organism: Celeribacter sp.; assembly: GCF_048270365.1. Classification (NCBI taxonomy): domain Bacteria; kingdom Pseudomonadati; phylum Pseudomonadota; class Alphaproteobacteria; order Rhodobacterales; family Roseobacteraceae; genus Celeribacter; species Celeribacter sp. The sequence continues at coordinate 130,921 of NZ_JBLWTA010000005.1, read as the reverse complement.
TGGGTCGGGCTTGAGCCTCTGTTCTATGCTCTGATCAGCCAAAGCAATCAGGCCGAACTCCCCGCCTTGCTGCCGGAACTGTCGTTCAGCATTGAGTATATGGACCTGCAATTGGTGGAAACACTCGAGATTTTCATGGCGCTCTGAGCGGAGCCCCTGAAGACAGAGCTCTGGCGCCCTTCGAATTGCGCCTTGGAGTGCCTCGCAATTTGTGCGAATTGGTTATGCAATCAAACCAATTTGGCAAAGAAGAGCGACATGACGGTCATCACCACCATCGACGATCTCAAACGGCTGCACAAACGGCGCACGCCGAAGATGTTCTACGACTATTGCGAAAGCGGCTCCTGGACCGAACAGACCTTTCGCGAGAACACCTCGGATTTCGACCAGATCCGTCTGCGCCAACGCGTCGCCGTCGATATGGAGGGCCGTTCCACCGCCACGAAAATGATCGGTCAGGATGTTGCCATGCCCGTCGCTTTGGCGCCCGTGGGGCTGACCGGCATGCAGCGCGCCGATGGTGAGATCAAGGCGGCGAAAGCGGCGGAGAAATTCGGCGTGCCCTTCACGCTCTCGACCATGTCGATCTGCTCCATCGAAGATGTGGCGGAACACACCACGAAACCCTTCTGGTTTCAGCTCTATGTGATGCGCGATCAGGACTTCCTGAAAAACATCATCCAGCGCGCCAAGGATGCCGGTGTCTCCGCCCTCGTTCTCACGCTCGATCTGCAAATCCTCGGCCAACGCCACAAGGATCTGAAAAACGGCCTCTCCGCCCCGCCGAAACTCACCCCCGCGGTGATCGCCGATCTGGCAACGAAATGGGGTTGGGGACTTGAGATGCTCCAAACCAAACGCCGCGGCTTTGGCAATATCATCGGCCACGCGAAAGACGTGGATGACCCGTCGTCGCTGTTCAAATGGACCGCCGAACAATTCGACCCACGTCTCGATTGGGGCAAGATCGAAGCCATCAAAGAGATGTGGGGCGGGCCGCTGATCCTAAAAGGCGTGATGGAACCCGAAGACGCCGTCATGGCCGCCAAGGTCGGCTGCGATGCCATCGTCGTTTCGAACCACGGCGGGCGGCAGTTGGACGGTGCGCTGTCGTCGATCCGCGCGCTGCCGCCGATTTTGGACGCCGTGGGCGATCAGGTCGAGGTGCATCTCGACAGCGGCATCCGCTCCGGTCAGGACGTGCTCAAGGCGATGGCGATGGGCGCCAAAGGCACCTATATCGGCCGCGCTTTCGTCCACGGCCTCGGCGCCATGGGCGAAGAAGGCGTGACCAAGGCGCTTGAGGTGATCCACAAGGAGATGGACATCTCCATGGCCCTTTGCGGGCGCAAACATATCGAAGATGTCGACCGCAACATCCTGCGTGTGCCGGAAGATTTCACCGGACGCTGGGCCTAACGCCAAATGACGAGGCGGCCTCTGTGCCGCCTCAGTCTTTGCGCGCTGGCAGGCTCAAGATCGCCGGGATGATCAGTCCAATGAGCCCCGCCACCACCAGAAACGCCGCGCGCAATCCGAAATGTTCGGAGAGATAGCCAATCGAGGTCGGTCCAACAAAGAAGCCGACAAAACCGATCATCCATGCGCGCGAAATGGCCATGTCGCGTTGCCTGCGATGGCTGAGCTTGCCCAAAAGCGAGGTCGCCGTCGGAACGATCACCGCCAGCCCGGTGGCCATGAGCGCGATCCCCAGCAAAGCCATGCCCTGTGTCGGCGCCTGAGACAGGGCCACCGCGCCACACATGCCGATGAGACCCGACCAAAAGATCACGCGGCGCTCGCCCAAACGTTCCGTCGTCAATTGCCCGGCCAGTCGAAACGCGGCCATGGTAAACCCCAGCATCGCAGGCCCGAATCCCCCCTGCCCCGGCGCGCCGCCCAATTCGCGTTCCAGAAACAGCGCCGACCAGGTCTCCACCGTGTTTTCACTCACAAAGGCGACAAACATCATCAAGGCAATCAACAGGATCGCCCGCCAAGGCAGCTTGTCTGGCGTCGGGCTCTGATCCTCGTCTTCCGCGACAAAGCCCCGACGTTCGATCGTCAAAATCCCCGCCGCAAAAATCACCACGCTCATCAGCGGCAGCACCTGTTCCAGAGCCATCCCGCGCGCGCGCATCGCCCCGACCGCCAGCGAGGCCATCCCGAAGCAGAGGGAAAACATCGCGTGATTGAGGTTCATAAGATGAAGGCCGTGCTGCTCCTCAAGGCTGGAAATCCGCAGATTGGCGTTCACGTCGAAACTCGCGACGACAATGCCCAAAGCCAGCATGACGGGAAACAGGCTCCAGGGGCTGGTCACCAAAACCGGCAATTGCAACGCGATGAGCGAGCACAGACCAAGGACCGGCAAGGCCAGCCGCCCTAGTTTTTTGTTGAGCGCCGGAGCAAGATACATGGCCAACATACCGCCCGCCGCCGAGCCCAAAAGCGCCAGCCCGAAGACGGCATCCGAGGCCTCGGCGCGCATTTTTACCACGGGCACCATGGCCGCAAATGTGCCCCACAGAAACCCTGTCGCACCCAGAGCCGCCAAAGGCGCTCGGGAGACGGTGATGGCCTTAAGGAGAGAGTGTGACATGGTTTGATCCTCTGCATCTGGCCCAATGGGTTTCTGAATGGGATTTTCAGTGGAATTTTCAAAGCGCTTTGAGAAGTTGTCTTACAGGTAAGAGGGATGGTCCCCTGGACACAACAGATTTTTCACGCCACCAAAGCCAAGCGCCCCAAGAGGCCCCTTTGCGGGAAACCATGCGGCCCTGGCAACAAAAGCCTTCCCATTTCGCCGATTCCCGTGTAAGGCCACGGCTTCACGCGGGACTACAGCCTTGGAGGAGTCCCGCCCTATTTATGGAGAATTCAAAATGGCTGGTGAGATTCCTGATCTTATTGCCTTGGAACGTATGGGGACAGGCAAGGGCGCCGCTCGTCAGGCACGTCGCGACGGTCTGGTTCCGGGGATCGTTTACGGTGATGACAAAGAACCGCTTCCGATCAACATCAAATTCAACGAGCTGCTGAAGCGCCTGAAACAAGGCCGTTTCCTGTCCACGCTCTTCAACCTCAAAGTTGAAGGCCAGGAAGACGTGCGCGTGATCTGCCGCGGCGTTCAGCGTGACGTTGTGAAAGACCTTCCGACCCACGTCGACTTCATGCGTCTGCACCGCAACTCCCGCATCAACCTCTTCATCCCCGTCGAAATCGTCGGCGAAGAGGCGGCTCCGGGCATCAAACGCGGTGGCGTTGTGACCCACGTCCGTACCGACGTCGAGTTGATCGTGACGGCTTCCGACATTCCGGAAAAAATCACCCTCGACATCACCGGCGGCAACATTGGCGATGTGTACCACATCTCCAACGTGACCCTGCCGAAAGGTGCGAAACCGGTCATCGAGCGTGACTTCGTGATCGCCAACATCGCAGCTCCGGCCGGTCTCGGCGGTGGGGCTTCCGATGAGGACGAAGCTGAAGAGGCCGCAGCAGAGGAATAATCCTCCGCAGCCTCTGGCGAGATTTGAAACGCGGGTCCTTTGGGGCCCGCGTTTTTCGTTGTGCGCGCCTCTCCTTTCACCTGTCTCAGGACTCGCAAATCCGGCGCAGAGGCTTTAGGTGTCATGTCCAAAGGAGACGCGCATGAAACTCTTCGTTGGCCTAGGCAACCCCGGCGCGAAATACGCGCACAACCGTCACAATATCGGCTTCATGGTGCTGGACCGGATCGCCGAAGATCACGGTTTTGGTCCGTGGCGGGCGAAGTTTCAGGCACAGGTCACCGAAGGGCGTCTGGGCGGCGACAAGGTCATTCTTCTGAAACCCGAAACCTTCATGAACCTCTCCGGCCAATCGGTCGGCGAAGCCATGCGGTTCTACAAACTCACCCCCGCCGATGTGGTGGTGTTCCACGACGAGCTGGATCTCGCGCCCGGCAAGGTGCGCGTCAAATCCGGCGGTGGGCATGCGGGGCACAACGGGCTGCGCTCGATCCATCAGCATATCGGTGCGGAGTATGACCGCGTGCGGCTCGGCATCGGGCATCCGGGGCATAAGGACCGTGTGGCACCCTATGTGTTGTCGGATTTCGCCAAGGCCGAACAAGACTGGCTCGACGATGTGATCCGCGGCTGCTCCGATGGTGCCGCCGCTCTGGCCGATGATCAGCCAGCAAAGTTTTCCAATGCGGTCGCGCTCAGAACCGCGCCGCCCCGCAGTTCGACCGGAACAAAACCGCAAAAAGCGCAACCGGCAAAGACACCGGAACCGCCCGCCGAGGACACACGCTCGCCGCTCCAAAAGCTCAAAGACAAATTCCAATGAGCTGGCGCGCGGCGTTCCAAGATCAGGCCCGCGCCTGCCGCGACCTTGGTTCGCCCTTCACCGCCACGCTGCTTGAGGGTTTTGCCAATCTCGGCCTGCCCGACGGCCCCATCGGCGCGCGCATCACGTCTTGGCCCGGCGATATGTCCAGCAATGGCGCCTCTGTCCCGCTGCGTCTGGCGGGCGCGTTGCATGGGCTTGTGCTTGAGGGGCAAGACTCGGAGTTGACCGCCTTTTACCCGCCACATGCCCCGACAGAGGCGGACCTGCACAAGGCCGCCTGTGCCGCCATCTCCCGGCATGAGAGCTATATAGATCAGCGCTTGAACGACGCGCCGCAAACCAACGAAGTCGCGCGCGCCACGGCGTTGATCCTTGCGGCCGACGCCCTATTCGAACGGTTTGACCTGCCCTTGGTGCTGTCGGAACTTGGGGCAAGTGCCGGGCTCAACCTGAATTTCGACCGTTTTCGCCTGTGCACGCCCGGCGGTGATTTCGGTCCCCCGGACAGCCCCGTGATCTTGACGCCCGACTGGCGCAGCCCGGCGCCAGAACCGCACGGGTTTACCGTCGCAGACCGGCAAGGCGTGGACCTCAGCCCGCGTGATCCGGTGGCGGAGCGGCTCAGGCTTTTGTCCTTCATCTGGCCCGACCAGACGGCGCGGTTCGCACGCATCTCTGCCGCGCTCGATCTGGCCACCGCGCATCCGCCGCGCGTGGACCAAGCCGACGCCATCGATTGGCTGGAGGGACGACTTTCGCAGCACTTGGACGGGCGATTGCATCTGGTTTATCATACCGTGGCTTGGCAATATTTCCCGCACCCCGTTCAGGATCGGGGGGAGGCCTTGTTGGCCGAGGCTGGCGCACGCGCCACCGAAGAGGCACCGCTTGCCCGTCTCTCTATGGAGGCCGATGGCCAAGGTCCCGGCGCGAAGCTTACACTCACGCTTTGGCCTGGCGGCACAGAGCACGACCTCGGGCGGTTCGATTTTCACGGGCGCTGGATCGACTGGATCGCGCCGAATCTGTGACGGAGAACGACATGAACAAAGCCCCTTCCCTCAATGTTCTGGGCGGCACGCTCGCCCCCTGCTCTACCGATCCTGTGACTGGATTTTTCCGCGATGGCGCCTGCAACACCTGCGCCGAGGATCATGGCAGCCACACGGTCTGCGCCGTGATGACGGAGGAGTTTCTGGCCTATTCGAAATATGTCGGCAACGACCTGTCGACCCCGCGCCCGGAGTATGGCTTTGCCGGTCTGAAACCGGGGGATCAGTGGTGTCTCTGTGCCGGGCGGTTCCTGCAAGCCCATGACGAAGGCTGTGCGCCGCAGGTGACACTGGCCGCCACGCATTTGCGTGCCTTGGAAATCGTGCCTTTGGACATTTTGCGACGGCACGCGGTCGATCTGTAAACGCTCAGGCCACGCGCTCGCTCGCCTCGACCGGCATGATCTGATCGTCCATCAGATCATCAATGAACAGGCTCAAAAGCTGCGATGAGCCGCCCACGCCCGCTTTGCGGTAGACCGCGTTGGTCTGCGCCTTGACGGTGCCTTCGGAGGTCTGCCGCAGCCGGGCGATCTCCGCGATGGGAAAGCCTTTGATCAGGAAAAGCGCCACCTCGCGCTCGGCGGGCGTCAGACCCCAGGTGGCAAAGCGATCTTCGAGCACATCGGCAAAGGCTGAGGCGGCGCGGCGCAATTTGCTTTCGGCCATGCTGCGCCGGATCATCGAGCGCCTCAGCGCCAGCCCGCCCATGATCACGCCGAGGATCAGGCCAAGAGCCGCCCCCAATTCGATCACCTCACGTATTTGCCAGGAAATCGGACGCGCGCGCAGGCCCAGCACCGAGGCCACAATGTCGAAGACGAAAAAAATGGCGCCGAACGACTGCACCGCAAGAATGATGGCAAGGACGACACTGTCTTTCACGGGCGCGGCACCTTAATCATCGTCGTCGTCATCATCGTCATCGCGCCCGTCACGATCATCGTCTTCGTCTGCGTTCTCCTCATCATCATCCCGATCACCGCGATCACGGTCAGACCGGTCGCGATCATCGTCGCCATGATCATCGTCCTCGACCTCCCAGTAATCGCGCAACACCTCGCCTGTTGCCGGGTTGATGATGATTTCACGGCGCATGTCGTCATTTTGCGCCACGATGCGTGTGCGGCCCAAAAAGGTCCGGCCCATGGTGATCTGAGTGTAGCCCTGCGCTTTGAGCTGAGCGATGACCTGATCGGCCACGCTCGCGGTTTGCGCAAGCGCGGGCATGCCGGTCAATATGGCACAGCCTAGTCCGGTTATGAAAAGCCTGCGGTGCATGATGTCCTTTCCTGTCCTGCCTCCCACTTTACAAGATTGCGCCCAGCCCCTCCAAGGGGCAGATGCGCGGTTCTCTCATCAGAGAGCCGGATCAATCGCCGTCGTGATCGTCATCATGATCATCGTCGTCGCGATCATCACGATCATCGTCCCGGTCGTCATCACGATCATCGTCGTCATAGCGGTCATCTTCCTCCTCGACCTCGACACCGTCCACATTGCGCGACCGATCATCGTCATAGGCCTCATCGCGCCATTCGCGTTCGCTCAGCACACGCTCGCGCTCCCGCAGCACTTCGCCCGTCGCATTGTCGAGCCGCAGATCGATCTCTTTGCCGTCGATATAGACCTCGACCTCAGTGTAGCGGAAACCACGCTCGATCTCGATCCGCGTCGCGCCCGGGTATTTGGCGACGATTTCTTCCGTCGTCGGCTGTGCCGAAACAGCCGTCCCCCCCAGACCGCAAACGAGCGCCGACATCATAAGAACCTTGTGCATTGGACTATCCTTTCATCCGTTTTCAAACAAATCGTTCAACGTGGGTCATCATGACCTCGCCCTGAGATGTGGTCGAAAATCGGCGGCGCGCCCATTGGCATGAGGTTTATCCGAGTTTACGGGCCTGTCTCTAAACCTTTGGTATTCAGTCATAAACTTTGGTTTAAAGCCGCCTCGCAAAAGAAAAGCCGCCCCAAGGGACGGCTTTTGCTAGAGAATTTCGGAGTGCAATCACTCCATATCGCGACCTTCTTCGCCCGCAAGGTCCGCGCCCAGGTGACGCGCCACGGTGAAGATGTCCTTGTCACCCCGCCCCGAAAGGTTGATGACGATGATGTGGTCCTTCGGCAGATCGCCCGCGATTTTCATCACATGTGCCACCGCATGGCTCGATTCGAGCGCCGGGATGATGCCCTCCGTGCGGCAACAGAATTGGAAAGCCTCAAGCGCTTCCTTATCCGTGATCGACACGTAAGTCGCGCGTTTGGTGTCATGAAGCCAGCTGTGCTCCGGCCCGATCCCCGGGTAATCCAGACCTGCAGAGATCGAATGGCCTTCGAGGATTTGCCCATCCTCATCCTGCAACAGATAGGTGCGGTTGCCGTGCAACACGCCCGGACGACCGCCCGTCAAAGAGGCACAATGCTCCATCCGGTCATCAACACCATGACCACCGGCCTCGACGCCGATGATGTTCACGCTCTCGTCGTCAAGGAACGGGTGGAACAGGCCCATGGCGTTCGAGCCGCCACCCACAGCCGCCACGAGGGTATCTGGAAGGCGACCTTCGCCCTCCTGCTCGGCCAGCTGCCAACGGGTTTCCTGACCGATGATGGCCTGATAATCGCGCACCATCGCCGGGTAAGGATGCGGCCCCGCCACCGTGCCGATGCAATAAAACGTGTCGCGCACATTGGTCACCCAATCGCGCAGCGCGTCGTTCATCGCGTCCTTGAGCGTGCCACGACCGGACTCCACCGGCACAACCTTGGCGCCCAAAAGCTGCATGCGGAAGACGTTCGGCTTTTGCCGCTCCACATCGGTGGCACCCATGTAGACGATGCACTCCAGACCGAATTTGGCGCAAACCGTCGCCGTCGCCACGCCATGCTGACCCGCGCCGGTTTCGGCAATAATGCGGGTCTTGCCCATGCGGCGCGCAAGCAGGATCTGCCCCAGCACGTTGTTGATCTTATGCGCACCGGTGTGATTGAGCTCTTCGCGCTTGAGATAAATCTTTGCGCCGCCCAGCTCGTCGGTCATCTTCTCCGCAAAATAAAGCGGCGAAGGACGGCCCACGTAATGTTTCCAGAGATCGCGCATCTCTTCCCAGAACGACGGATCGTCCTTGGCCTTGTTGTATTCCTCTTCCAAGGAGAGGATCAGCGGCATCAGTGTCTCCGACACGAACCGCCCGCCGTAGATACCAAAGCGGCCCTTCTCGTCCGGGCCACTCATGAAGCTGTTGAAAAGATCGTTCATCGCGATGCTCCTTTGCGGATCTCACAGGATGTAGCGCAGAGGCCCGGCACGGTAAAGCGCGCCCGTTTCCTTTGCTGCAAAAATACTCATGGATTGCCCGTCAGGCAGCGCGGATTGCCTCGACAAAGGCACGGATTTTCGCCGCATCCTTGACCCCCGGCGCGCTTTCCACGCCGGAGGAGACATCCACCTGCTTTGCACCCGTCATCTGGATCGCCAAGACGACATTCTCCGGCGTCAGCCCGCCCGCCAGCATCCAGGGCCGGTTCCAGGCGCGCTTGGAAATCAGCCGCCAGTCGAAAGCCAGACCATTGCCCCCCGGCAAGTCCGCGCCTTTCGGAGCTTTGGCATCGACCAAAAGCTGGTCGCAGACCATGCCATAGGCGTCGAGCGCGGGCACGTCTTCGGCGGTTGCCACGCCCACCGCCTTCATCACCGGCAAACCGTAGCGCGCGCGCACTTCCGCGACACGTTCGAGGCTTTCCGAGCCATGAAGCTGCAACATATCGAGCGGCACCTCTGAGGTGATGCGGTCGAGTTCCGCATCCGTCGGGTTTACCACAAGCGCCACCTTCGCGACACCCACAGGCACCTCCATCGCCAGATCGCGCGCGGTGGCGACCTCGACATGACGCGGGGACTTCGGAAAGAAGACAAAGCCCAAGTACTGCGCGCCTGCGTCCACGGCAGCGGCGACCGCCTCGGGCGTTTTCAGCCCGCAGATTTTTACGCGTGTGTCCATGGTCTTTTCGGGCTTAGCGTTCCAAGAGGGCCAAAACTTCATCGCCCTCTTTCTTCGCCTTGTCGGTTTTCAGCTTGCTCACTTCGCGGGCCAGCTGTTCTTTCTCGCGCTTGTGCGTCGAGGCGGCGGAGCGGTGTTTGTACTCGCGCATCCACTCCCAGACAAAGCCGATCAAAAGCCCCGCCACGATGGCGCCAAAGATCACCACGAAGAGCGGCAGGCTGATCGACATCGACACGCCGCTCAGCACCGCCAGATCCGCAGGCAAAAGATTGAGGGTCACCGTGCCCCGGTTCGCGATGGCAACGGTCACCAACACCACGGCAAGCGCCGCGAGAAAAGCGTAACGGATGTATCGCATGGGGAGGCCTCTATCGTCTTATTCGTCGTTCAAACGGTCGCGCAGCAGCTTACCGGTTTTGAAGAACGGCACATGTTTTTCCTCAACAGGCACGCTCTCCCCGGTGCGCGGGTTGCGCCCCATTCTGGCATCGCGCTTCTTGACGGAAAACGCGCCAAAACCGCGCAGCTCCACCCGGTCGCCACGCGCCATCGCTTCGATGATTTCCTCGAAAATCGTATTTACGATACGCTCCACATCTCGTTGATAAAGATGCGGGTTCTCGTCGGCGATCTTCTGGATCAGCTCGGACCGGATCATGAAAGTCCCCCCTACATATCAGGCGCTTTTTGCGTTCTCATCTCATGCAGCGACATCGTCGTCCACATGTGTTTTTCATAGACTGACTATAGGATGGGATCACGATCCGGGGAAGCGTCTCGTAGGGGACTGAGCAAGGTTTTTTTGCCCTAATGTGCTGAGTTTTAGCCTAAAAATCCAACTTGCCGATGCGAATCCGGGCTTTTCCCCGCACCATCCGATTTGCCGCAACGCGGCAAGAGCCAAAGCGATTCGGGCCTATGCGCCATGGCAAACCCCTTTTCCGCTCTGTTTCACTGCAAAATTCAGACGAAAACGTTTTTTATCACACCAAAGAGATCGCATGAAAAAGGCCCCGCAAAAGCGGGGCCTTTCCGTCATTCTCTCGTAGGAGATTACTCGTCGCCGGACTTCAGAGCCGCGCCGAGGATATCGCCCAGGGACGCGCCGGAGTCGGAGGAACCGTACTGTTCGACGGCTTCTTTCTCTTCCGCAATCTCACGTGCCTTGATGGACAGGCCCAAACGACGGGTTTTCTGATCCACGTTGGTCACGCGCACATCGATGTGGTCGCCGATCTGGAAGCGCTCGGGGCGCTGTTCCGCACGGTCACGGGACAGGTCGGAGCGGCGGATGAAGGATTTCGCGCCTTCATATTCCACTTCGATGCCGCCGTCTTCGATGGCGGTCACGGTCACGGTCACGATGGAGCCGCGTTTCACGCCCTCAACCGCACCGGAGAAGCTGTCGTCGAGTGCTTTGATGGAGAGAGAGATACGCTCTTTTTCCACGTCCACTTCGGTGACGACGGCTTTGACCATGTCGTTCTTGTGGTAGTTCTGGATGGCATCCTCGCCACGCTCTTCCCAAGACAGGTCGGAGAGGTGAACCATGCCGTCGATGTCGCCCGGCAGACCCACGAACAGACCGAATTCGGTGATGTTCTTGACTTCGCCTTCGACCACGGTGCCTTCCGGGTGAGTCTCGGCAAAGAGCTCCCACGGGTTGCGCATGGTTTGTTTGAGGCCGAGGGACACGCGACGCTTGGACGGGTCGATCTCGAGCACCATGACTTCCACTTCTTGCGAGGTGGAGACGATTTTGCCCGGGTGGACGTTTTTCTTGGTCCAGGACATCTCGGAGACGTGAACCAGACCTTCAACGCCAGCTTCCAGCTCAACGAATGCGCCGTAGTCGGTGATGTTGGTCACGCGGCCGGTGTGCACGGATTCGAGCGGGTATTTGGCTTCAACGGAATCCCACGGATCGTCCTGCAGCTGTTTCATGCCGAGGGAGATACGATGGGTGTCTTTGTTGATCTTGATCACCTGCACCTTGATCGTCTCGCCGATGGAGAGGATCTCGGACGGGTGGTTCACACGGCGCCATGCCATGTCGGTGACGTGCAGCAGGCCGTCGACACCGCCGAGGTCCACAAAGGCACCGTATTCGGTGATGTTCTTGACGACACCGTCAACGGTCTGACCTTCGGTGAGGTTGCCGATGACTTCAGCGCGCTGTTCTGCACGGGACTCTTCGAGGATCGCACGACGGGAGACAACGATGTTGCCACGACGACGGTCCATCTTGAGGATTTGGAACGGCTGCTTGAGACCCATGAGCGGGCCAGCGTCGCGCACCGGACGGACGTCGACTTGCGAGCCCGGAAGGAAGGCAACTGCGCCGCCCAGATCGACGGTGAAACCGCCTTTGACGCGGCCAAAGATGGCGCCTTCGACGCGCTCTTCGGAAGCGTAGGCTTTTTCGAGACGATCCCAGGCTTCTTCGCGACGGGCTTTGTCGCGGGAGATGACGGCTTCGCCACGGGCGTTTTCAACGCGGTCGAGGAACACTTCGACTTCGTCGCCAACGGCCACGGAGGGTGCTTCGCCCGGGTTGGAGAATTCTTTCAGATCAACGCGGCCTTCCATTTTGTAGCCGACGTCGATGATGGCCTGACCTGCTTCAATCGCGATCACTTTGCCTTTGACAACCGAGCCCTCGGCCGGGGTGTCAATTTCGAAGCTTTCATTCAGGAGGGCTTCGAAATCCTCCATAGATACGTTCTGAGCCATGTGGTCTCTAGATTCCTTTTCATACGTTTATGCGGGCCGGGCGGTTGTCTCCACCGGTCTTGATTTCAGATTGCCTATAAACCAACGCTCAGTAGGCACTGCGGGAAAAACACAAATCAGGGCCGAAGCTGTTCTTCGACCCTGCCCGGAGTGTCTTGATGACGTCTGATGGCCTCATAGACTAGCGCGCGTATAGGCGCGAATCCCGTGAAAAGCAAGGAAAATCGCTTTTACCCCGCCTCACACCAACCCGTCGAGCCGCTCCAGATAGGCCATGTCGTTTTCGCCCGACAGCCGCGCGTAGGGAAAGGCGGAGCCGTAAGTGGCGACGCTGGTGGCGGTTTTGGCGAAGAGCGCGATCAACTCGCGGGCGCGATCGGGGGAAATCGCCGGATAGGTGTCGTCCTCCTGAAGCCCGAGCTCCTGTTCGAAACCGAGGAGCGAGTCATAGGACATCGACCAATCTTTGAAGGGCGAGGTGTCCATGGCCTCTTCATGCAGCAGGATGTCCACATGCTGATGCCGGTCGTCCGCCGCGATGCGGGTCATGAGCGCGTCGATATTCTGCGCCGGACCGTGCAGCGCCTGAAAAAATTGCTCGTCGATGCGCAGCAGGATGCCGGTCACACCATGATCGGCATTGAATTTGATGGCGGTCCGCAGGATATCGAGATCCGACGGATGAAAATCTTCATGGCGGGCAACAGAACGATACAGAACTTGTACATAAGGGGTTACGCGGCGCTCCATATCGGGTCCTCCTCGCGCAAAAGGTCCAACTGCACATCCAGTGCAGTCGCGCGAAATTGCCCCGGCGCAAAGGAACAGGCAAGATAAATTCGCACAGCACTGTTCAAAAAAGAAAAGGTGGCCGCAAAATTTCGACCACCTCCATCAAAGTCACATATATTTTTGCACAACTGAGCCCCTCAGAGGATCAACTTTCTGCTCAATTCAAATCCGTGACCAGATCATAGGCTGGCGTGCGGACCTTTTTAAGCGGCAAAAGCCAATCACTCTCGGCCTGTCGCGTGCCAAGCGCAAGCGCCACGACCGATTTGAGGCCCTTGTCATTCAGCCCGAGAATGTCATCGAATTTCGCGTTATCGAAGCCCTCCATCGGCGTGCTATCGACCTCAAGCTCGGCGGCAGCAGCAAGCGCAAAGCCCAGTGCAATATAGGTCTGGCGCGCGGCGTGATCGAAATTCACATCATCCGGGCGCGGCAGGTAGGACGCCTTGAGATTGCCGTAATAGGTGTCGAGTGCGGCTTCGCTGCCCGGACGCTCGACCGCATGCCGGGCCACGACCGCATCGATCCGCGCCTCTGCGCTGCGTCGGACCAACCTCCCGGAACGCACAGCCCGCTGCACCCTTTCCGCAGAATCTTGTTTTTAAATGATAAAAACGCCCCGTTTAGCCGCGATGCAAATGCTACTGCGCAGAAACGATCTGGGTCTATGATCAAAAATGCGACAACCCAAGCCGGTCGGCATCAAATCCGATCTCGGCAAAACGACGCATGACCTGCGCCTCGAACTCCGGATCGTCCAGCCAAAGGCATTGCGAGAAATACCAGTAGAGAAATTTCGTATAGTCGCGCCTGCCCGCCAAAGCTTGTTCCAGCGCTGGGGCGAAGTCCTCGGGCTTGCGCACGATCCCCGCCACCTGATCGAAATCGGCGCGCGCAAACAAAAGCGTCGGCGTGCCGTGCAAGAAGCCTTCGAGAGAGGCCGCCGAATTGGCCGAGACCGTCACCGCCGCCTGGCGCAACAGGTCATGCACATTGGCGTTGGTCTTGATCGGTTTATAGCCCTGCTCTTTCAGGCTCTTAATCACCTGCACACCTTCGTCTTTGCGGATCGGATGTGGTTTGATGTAGACGGGACGTCGCCCCGCGCCTTCCAGCACCGTGCGCAGCATCTCGTCGAGCCCCATATAGGCATGCCCGCGACGATAGGGCGGCGGGCCTTGCAGAAAGACCACGATGGCTTCAGGGGCGATCTCCTCGACGACTTTCTTTTGGTGATAGCGCGAGTTGCGCTGGTCGGAAAACCGGGCCCTGAGCGCGCTCACATAAGCTTCCGCCTCCATCGAATCGACCGTCTCCGGATCGAAACCACGCGCAGCGATAGAACTGTCGGCCAGCACACCTTTGGGGTCCAGATGCCAGCAGCCCTCGAGATAGGCCAGCGCAGAAATCAGCACATCCGGGCGGGGTTTGCGCGCATTATCAACGACATGCAGGTTGCCGTCCGGCGCCGTCGGAGGAAAGCGCGGGGCGATCTCGACCGTGCCGCCGCGCTGTTCGATCATGCGTTTGAGACGTGGATAAAGCGACGCCATCTTGCCCGCCTCCAAGGCCGCCCTCTCGTGATCGGGCAGATGGAGGACGAGCTTGGCCGTCATCCGCGGCGGGCCTCGATCAGGGCGATCACCTGGGCCACCGCCTCATCGATGCTCATCTCGGTCGTGTCGATCACGGTGGCATCGTCGGCGGGTTTCAAAGGCGCCGAAGCCCGCGCCGCGTCGCGCTCGTCGCGCTCGCGCAGGTCTTCCAACACCGCCTCCAAAGTGATGTCCTCGCCCTTCGCGACCAACTCCTTATGCCGCCGTGTCGCGCGCACCTCGTCGGAGGCGATGACGTAAAGCTTCACCTCGGCATCCGGGCAAATCACCGTGCCGATGTCGCGCCCGTCCAAAACGGCACCGCCTTCGCGGCGGGCAAACGCCTGTTGAAAATCCACCAAAGCGGCGCGCACTTCGGGCACAGCCGCCACACGCGATGCGGCCTGTCCGGCGTCGCCCGAGCGCAGATCATCGCGCTCCAGATCCTTCGCCGTCAGGGACTGTGCCGCCTCAATCGGCGTCAGCCCCTCAAAGGTCTTCGCCCCTGTCGCACGGTACAAAAGCCCCGTGTCGAGATGGGCAAATCCGAAATGCTTGGCGACGGCTTTGGAAATCGTGCCTTTGCCGGCGGCGGCGGGACCATCGATGGCGATGCAGAAACTCATGTGAACCTCCAGTTCGGGAGACAAGTTCTGACTCAGCCGCGCGGGCGTGTCAATTTCCGCACTTCAGTTGTTCCGCGTCACATAGGCGCCGAGGTCTGTCATCAGCTTCTCGAAAACCGGGAAAGACGTGGCAATCGGGCTGCCGTCATCCACCGTCACCGGTTCTTTCGAGGCCATGCCCAGCACGAGAAACGACATCGCGATGCGGTGGTCGATATGGGTCGCACAGGTCGCGCCGCCCTTCACCCCGTCCGGGCCCTGACCATGCACGATCAAAGTGTCCTCGTCCTCTTCGATGGTCACCCCGCAGGCCTCAAGCCCGCGCGCCATGGCGTCGATGCGATCCGATTCCTTGACCCGCAACTCCTTGACGCCACGCATCACCGTGGTGCCCTCGGCATAGGCCGCAACCACCGACAGGATCGGGTATTCGTCAATCATCGAGGCGGCGCGTTCGGGCGGCACTTCGATGCCTTTAAGGCGCGAATATTTTACGCGCAGATCGGCCACCGGTTCGCCGCCCTCTTCGCGTTCATTTTCAAAGGCGATCTCGGCGCCCATTTCAACGAGCGTGGTATAAAGCCCGTTGCGCGTCAGGTTCTGGCTCACGCCCGGCACCAAAATCGCCGAGCCTTCGACGATCAACGCGGCACAGACCGGAAAGGCCGCCGAAGACGGATCGCGCGGCACGGCGACCTCTTGCGGGGTCAATTCGGGACGGCCTGTGAGCGTGATCTTGTTGTAGCCTTCGGGGGTTTTCTCGGTGACCACCTCCGCGCCAAAGCCCGTGAGCATGCGTTCGGTGTGGTCGCGCGTGGCCTCTTTCTCGATCACCACGGTTTTGCCCGGCGCGTTGAGCCCCGCGAGCAACACGGCGGATTTCACCTGCGCAGAGGGCACCGGCGTCTCATATTCCACCGGCACCGGATCGGCAGCACCCACCAAAGTCAGTGGCAAACGCCCGCCAGAGCGCCCGACAGACCGCGCCCCGAACAGCGCCAAAGGATCGGTCACCCGCGCCATAGGCCGTTTGCGCAAAGAGCCGTCGCCCGTAAAGGTCGTACAGAAATCATAACACGCCACGCAGCCCATGATCAGCCGCACGCCCGTGCCCGAGTTGCCGCAATCAATGATGTCTTCGGGCTCCATGAACCCGCCGACGCCCACACCATGCACGGTCCATTCTCCCGCACCCTCGCGCACGACATCGGCGCCCAAGGCCTGCATCGCCTTGGCGGTGTCGAGCACATCCTCGCCCTCCAACAGCCCGGTGATCTTGGTCTCGCCCACCGCCATGGCACCGAAAATCAGCGCACGGTGCGAGATGGATTTGTCTCCAGGCACCGCCGCCGTGCCTTTCAAAGGCCCGTTCTTGCGCGATGACATCGGGATCGGGGTGGCATGGCTGGACATGGGTCGCTCTCCTCACATTCTCAGATGACCTGATAACGCAGCCTCGCGCCCCGGTCTATCGGCCGTCTTCATTGCAGCCCAAATACTCATATGTTTCCGTCAGTTTTTACGAAAGGTCATGTAATGCGGGGTGCGTCCTTCGCGGATCGCCTTTTTCTCATAGCGGGTCGAGAACCAATCCGACCACGGCTTGCGCCAATCCTCGGCGCTCTCGCCCAGCCATTCAAACCCTGCGCGCGGCACCTCTTCCATGGTCTGGCGCACATAGTCCGGGATGTCCGTCGCCACGCGGAATTCCGCACCGGGTTTCAGCGCCCGGTAAAGCGGCTCAAGGTGCTCTGCGGTCACGAACCGGCGACGGTGGTGACGGGCTTTTGGCCAAGGATCGGGATAGTTCAGAAAGGCTTTGTCGAGACTTTCATCGGGCAACACATCGAACAGATCACGCGCATCGCCCGCATGAATCGCTACATTGTCGAGTCCGCCCACGCGGCGGATATGCCCGAGACAGGAAGCAACACCGTTGACATAGGGTTCACAGCCAATGATCGCCACATCGGGATAGCTCTGCGCCATATGGATCAGATGCTCACCGGCGCCAAAGCCGACCTCAAGCCAAACCGGTTTGCCACCGAAGCGCGCATTCAGGTCGAGCTTTTCGCGCTCCGGGTTTTCCTCCCAGGTCACCGGCCCCGGGGCAAGTTTGGGCAGGTCCTCTTCGAGGTAATCCTTTTGTGCCTGATTGAGCGTCTTGCCGTGAATACGGCCATAGAAATTGCGCCACGGAGCACCGGAAGTGTGACCACTTTCCTCTGCACCGGAGGTGTGACCACCTTCTTCGGCTCCCGATTGGTGCTGTTGATCGTCAGACATGGAAAACCCCGCGTGTTACGGCGGGGCTTTTGCCAAGAAACGGACTGGAAAGCAATGGAAAGCAATACTGACTGACCGGACCCGTCCTCAGGCCCGCTGAATCATGTAAAGCCCCGCCGCCATAGTCAGCATGCCAGCGGCGCGCATCGCCGAAATCGGCGCCCGCGCGGCCCCGAACAGGCCGAAGTGGTCGATAATGCCCGCGGAGAGAATTTGCCCCAACAACACAAAGAACACCGCATTGCCCACCCCGAAGCGCGGCGCGATCGTAGTGATCGAGAGGATGTAGAAGGCAAAGAGCACGCCCGCGAAAAACAGATGCGCCGGTTGGTGCAACAGCTCGCGGACCGGAACAGGCGGCCCAAGAATGGCGCGATAGACAAAGATCGAACTGAAAGCGACGACGGCGAAGACCAAGGCCGCCAAAGCGGGCGAGCCCAGGCGTGCGCCCAGTTGCGCGTTCAGCGCGGCAAAGACCGGGATGCCGATCCCGGCCAAAAGCATCACAAATGGGTCGCGCAGGGTCTCGGACATCTTGGTCTCCTGTTCGGAAGCTTAGCCGCGCCCGCGATAGGGCGGCACGCCCTGATCGGGGATCCAGACATCTTTCGGCTCCGGCCCCGAGGCCCAGAACACGTCAATCGGGATACCGCCGCGCGGATACCAATAGGCGCCGATGCGCAGCCAAACGGGGTCGAGGAATTCGGTCAGGCGTTTGCCGATATAGACCGAACAATCCTCGTGAAACGCGCCGTGATTGCGGAACGATCCAAGAAACAGCTTGAGCGACTTGCTCTCCACCAACCATTTTCCCGGAATGTAGTCGATCATCAGATGGCCGAAATCCGGCTGGCCGGTCATCGGACAGAGCGAGGTGAACTCGGGCGCCGTGAAGCGCGCCACGTAGCGTTCGCCCTCATGGGTGTGCGGCACACGTTCAAGAACCGCTTCCTCAGGGGAGGCCGGCAAAGCAGTCGCGCCGCCGAGTTGCGTCAGGCTGGATGTGTCTGTCTTAACCATGACTCTCTCTGACTCCAAAAAAAGGGCGGGAAATCCCGCCCTTTTGTCTATGGCCGATCAGACCGCGTTGTTCAACGCTTCTGCCAGATCGGTAAGTTCCCAGCTGAACCCACCGTCGGCCTCGGGCGCGCGACCGAAATGGCCGTAGGCGGCGGTGCGTTGGTAGATCGGTTTGTTCAGCGCCAAATGGGTGCGGATGCCGCGCGGCGTCAGGTCCATCACCTTCGGGATCGCCGCTTCGATCAATGCCTCATCGACTTTACCGGTGCCGTGCAGGTCGGCATAGATCGACAGGGGGGCGGCCACACCGATGGCGTAGCTGAGCTGGATCGTCGCCTTGTCGGCCAGCCCCGCCGCCACGACGTTTTTCGCCAAGTAGCGCGCGGCATAGGCGGCCGAACGGTCCACCTTGGTCGGATCTTTGCCCGAAAACGCCCCACCACCATGCGGCGCAGCGCCACCATAGGTGTCGACAATGATCTTACGCCCCGTGAGACCCGCGTCGCCATCAGGGCCGCCGATGACGAATTTGCCAGTCGGGTTGACGTGCCAGATCGTGTTGTCGGTCAACCAGCCCTCGGGCAGCACCTCTTCGATATAGGGCGCCACGATGGCGCGCACGTCCTCGGAGGTCAGGCTTTCGTCAAGGTGTTGGGTCGACAGAACAAGCGAGGACACCTCGACCGGTTTGCCGCCTTTATACCGCACCGAAAGCTGCGCTTTGGCGTCCGGGCCCAACGCAGGTTCCGTGCCGTTTTTGCGCACCTCGGCCAGACGGCGCAGAATCGCGTGAGAGAATTGGATCGGGGCGGGCATCATCGCCTCGGTCTCATTCGTCGCGAACCCGAACATGATACCCTGATCGCCGGCGCCCTCGTCTTTGTTGTCCGCGGCGTCAACACCCTGAGCGATATGGGCGGATTGTTCGTGCAGAAGGTTGGTCACCTCCAGCGTCTTCCAATGAAACTTGTCCTGCTCATAGCCGATGTCGCGCACACAATCGCGCACGATGCCGTCGACCTTGTCCATGTAGCCGCGCAGCTTGTCCTGATCGGACAGGCCGATCTCGCCGCCAATGACGACGCGGTTTGTGGTGGCGAATGTCTCGCAAGCGACGCGCGCTTCGGGCTCTTCGGAAATCAAAGCGTCGAGGACGGCATCGGAAATGCGGTCGCACACCTTGTCGGGGTGACCTTCGGAAACGGATTCCGAGGTGAATACGTAGTCTTGGCGGGACATGGGGGTCGTGCTCCATTAGATTATGTCGCCCACACGTCAGGAAGCCGTTGTGTGGGCCGTTGATGAACATGCGATATGCCGCTGGCGGGAGGGGGTCAATCGGTTTTTCTGCCGGGCCCCATCCGCGTTCCTGCCCATCCTGCTATCACAAGGAGAATTAACAAAGCCCAAACGGGCGCCTCTTTAAGCTGCATGTAGGGGGTCTCGGAGAGCTTTCCGGGCAGAGGTGCCGTGAAGGCGCCGGAGGTGCCCAGAGGGATCTGCGCCAGAACCTCTCCTCGTGAATTGATCAGGGCGGAGACGCCGGTGTTAGCGGCACGCACCATGGGCAATCCGGTCTCGATCGCCCGGAACCGCGCCTGTGCAAGCGCTTGTTGCGGCCCGGAAAATTTACCGAACCACGCGTCATTGGTCATCTGCAAAAGCCAGTCGGGGCGGGTTTTGCTGCGCAAATCGCGCGGGAAGATCGCCTCGTAGCAAATCAGCGGCAGAGCTTGCCCCAAGGCGCCCGTATCGAACAGCTGGGGGCCGGGACCTGAGGAATAGCCATAGCCATTCTTCGCGGTAAAGGCCCGCAGCCCGATGCGCTCCAAAAGCCACGGCAGCGGCATATATTCCCCGAACGGCACGAGGTGATGTTTGTCGTAGCTTTCGATCACCTGCCCCGCCTCATCGAGGTGGATGGCGCTGTTATACCCCTGCATCCCATCGACTCGGTTGAGGCCGACGACGGTGCGCGCGGGGGCGGCCACCTCGGCAATCTCACGCAGGTAGGGACCGGCGGCGTAGAGCGGCGCGGCGACGGAGGTCTCAGGCCAGATCACCAAGTCGGCGGGGGCTTCGGCGGAGGTCGGCGCGGTCAGATCAAGCGCGCGATTGTAGAAGACGGGGATATACTCCGGGTCCCATTTGAGGTGCTGCGGCGCGTTAGGTTGCACCACGCGAATGCTATGCGCGGTGTCCGGGGGCATCGGTTGCGACAGGCGGTAGGTCCCGCCGACCCATGTGGCAATAAAACAGGCGACCGCCAACGCCGCCACCCTGCGCGACCGCGCAAGAACCGCATGGGCCAAAAGCGCGGCATAGGCGAAACTCGCTGCTGTGAGCGCATAGGGGCCGATGAAGGCGGAGAGCTGCGCCACCGGCGTATCGAGCCAGATATAGCCGGGCATGGCCCACGGGAACCCGGTAAAGACATGACCCCGCGCCAGTTCCATCAGCCCCCAGAAGGCGGCCAGACCCGGCAGGCCGGTTTTGAGTATTTTTGCCAAGAAGAAGGCCAAGGCCCAGAACAGCGCCAGACCGCCCGCCATGAAAAACAGCGCGAAGGGGATCATCCAGCCGTGCCGCCATGGCTCGACCAGAAAGGGGTTCACGATCCAACTGAGCGAGATCAGAAAGGTGGCCAGCCCGACAAGCCAGCCGCGCAGGGCGGCCTCTTTGGGGGTGAGGGCCCTTTGCCAGCTGATCGCCGCCATGGTGAGACCGATGAGCGCCACCGGCCAAAAGCCCAAGGGCGCCTGTCCGGCGGCGATCAACAGGCCTGCGCCTGCGGCAAAGGCCCGCGGCAGTGTGATCACGCGCCGCAGGCGGGACAGGCGAAGTGCCATGTGTTTCAGGCCTCGGTCTTGGGTTTGACGGCGGAGGGCAGACGCACGCGGATGCGTTTGATCCGGCGCGGATCGGCGTCGATGATCTCGAACGCGGCCCCAGTTGGATGCGGGATCACCTCGCCACGCGCGGGCACGCGGCCCGAGAGCAAAAAGACCAAACCGCCCAGCGTATCGATCTCCTCATCCTCTTCCTCATCAGCAAGACGCAGGCCGATGGCGGCCTCGAACTCGTCCAGAGGGGCTTTGGCCTGAGCGATAAACACGCCGGGGGCGGTCTGGGTCCAGAACACATCCTCGTCGATGTCGTGCTCGTCCTCAATCTCGCCGATCACCTGTTCGACCAGATCTTCGAGCGTGACCAAACCGTCCACACCGCCGTATTCGTCGATCACCAGAGCCATATGCATCCGATCCGACTGCATCTTTTGCAGCAGGATGCCGATGGGCATGGAGGGCGGCGCGAAGATCAGCGGGCGCAACATTTTCTTGAGGTTGAAACGCTCCGCGCCCTTGCCGTTAAAGCCGTGCTGAAGCGCGAAGTCTTTCAGATGCACGAGGCCCACGGGCGTATCGAGCGTGCCTTTGTAGACCGGCAGACGGGTCATGCCGCTTTCGCGGAAGACCTGAACCAGATCCTCTTTTCGAATGTCGGAGGGAACGGCGACGATTTCGGCCTTTGGCACGGCCACATCATCCACACGCATACGGCGCAGGTTGACCATGCCCGGACGCTGCGCAGGCGGAACCTGTGCGGCAGGGGCCGGTGTGTCGGCAATCGTCGGGGTTTTAACGGGTTTAGAGGAAAACACCGCCTTGATGCGATCGAACCAACCTGCGGATTTTACGCCTGTGGGGGTCTTTGTGTCGTTCGCGTGGCTCTGCGTTTTACTTATGGGGTCCGCTGGCGCGCTCTGCGCTGCCATAGAAGACCCAGGCTCAGTGTCGCCCATGTGCCCTTTCCAACATACGTCCTTTTTTCAATATCAACCGGCCCAAACGTGGCCGTTCGCCTAATATGGGTCGTCCAACCCCAAGGTTGCAAGTATTTCGACCTCTGTGCCTTCCATAATTTCGGCATCTTGGTCGGATATGTGATCATAACCCAACAAATGCAACAGACCATGAACGATCAAATGCGTGACGTGATCCGCCATCGGCTTGTCGGCCTCTTGGGCCTCGCGCGCGCAGGTGTCGTAGGAAATCGCGATGTCACCCAATTCGATGCTGCCGTCGAAGTCCTCCTCCGGCAAAGGGGGGCGTTCGCCGGGCGTCGCACGTTCCTCGGCGGGCCAGGACAGCACATTGGTCGCTTTGTCCTTTTCGCGAAAATCGGCGTTCAGCACTTTGATCCGGGCATCGTCACAGGCCAGAACGGAGCCTTCGCACAGTTCAGGCGCAAGCCCCAGATGCGAACAGAGCGCCGCAAATGCGCGCTCTGTCAGCTCTTCCAGCCCGGCCTCATTCCAGCGCGGGTCTTCTATGATCACGTCCACGAGGCCTACCTGCGGTTATTGCGCTTCGTCGGCCTCATACGCCTCAATGATCGCGGCGACAAGCGGGTGACGCACCACGTCTTTCGACGAGAAGTAGTTGAACGAAATGTTCGGCACGCCCGCGAGGATCCTTTCGGCGTCGCGCAGACCCGATGGCACGCCGCGCGGCAAATCGACCTGAGAGCGGTCGCCAGTGATCACCATGCGCGAGCCTTCGCCCAAACGGGTCAGGAACATTTTCATCTGCATGGTGGTGGCGTTTTGTGCCTCGTCCAGAACCACGAAGGCGCGGCTCAGCGTTCGGCCCCGCATAAAGGCCAGAGGCGCGATCTCGATGGTCTTTTCCTCGCGCATCTTCTGCACCTGCTTGGCGGGCAGGAAATCATTCAGCGCATCGTAAAGCGGCTGCATATAGGGATCGACCTTCTCATCCTGCGTGCCGGGCAGAAAGCCCAGACGCTCGCCCGCTTCCACAGCCGGACGCGACAGGATCATCTTATCGACATGGCCGTTGATCAACATGTTCACGCCCACCGCGACGGCAAGATAGGTCTTGCCGGTGCCCGCAGGCCCGATGCCAAAGGCCAGCTCGTTTTTGAACAGGTTCTGCACATAGGTCTTTTGAGCCTCTGTGCGGGGCTCCACGAGTTTCTTGCGGGTCTTGATCTCGACCTCGCCACCGCGGAACATTTCCATCTGATCGCCCGGCAGGCCCTTGTCCGCCGGCGTCTCGCCCATGCGGATCATGCCGTCGATGTCGCCGGGTTCGATTTCGCGACCGGCTTCGAGTTTGCCGTAAAGTTCCTGCAAGACAGAGGCTGCGCGGCCCCGGGCGGAGCCAGTGCCCATGACAGACAACATATTGCCTCGTCGGACGATCTGAACCTCGAGCTTATGCTCGATCTGAGCGAGGTTTCGGTCGAATTCGCCGCACAGGTCAATCAGCAACCTGTTGTCATGGAATTCAAGAAGCGTTTCGTGGACTGCGTCCTGCGATTTCGGGGGTGTCAACGCGCTCAGGCCCAAATATGTGTCTCCAATTATGGTCCGACTCTGGTGATGGTTCCTTCCCTCATGGTGCCAAGGGATTGCGGTTCTTGCAAGCGGGGACACAAAATCTTCGCAAATGGCTTTGCAAGGGGCCGCCCAACCCGCAATCAGACGATCAAAAAATAGGCAAAAATCTTAACAGCGAAAAACGGCCACTCAAGAGGAGTGGCCGTTGA
Source organism: Celeribacter sp. (assembly GCF_048270365.1). Classification (NCBI taxonomy): domain Bacteria; kingdom Pseudomonadati; phylum Pseudomonadota; class Alphaproteobacteria; order Rhodobacterales; family Roseobacteraceae; genus Celeribacter; species Celeribacter sp. The sequence goes on along the minus strand of NZ_JBLWTA010000005.1, from coordinate 106,898 downwards.
TAATCACATGTCCTGAGCGGTCTTAGACCGGATCAGGGAAAGACGAGCCGTCTTTATAGGGGCCAATCGCAGTGTTGGGTTCCGCGACACCGGAACAGACCGGCTTGCCGTATTTGTCGACACGAGCGGAGAGGTACCCCTCGACACCATCGTCGATGATCCAGTGATCACAGCCGTTCGGATCGATCCAAATGCCAGCCACCAGAGTGGACAGATGCTTGCTGTCGAACCCACGGTCCACAGTCTTGTCTTTTTTGTGCGACTCATAGCCCGCTTCGCCCATCACCGCCTCTGTACAGGCGGTGGTGGAGCCGAGGACGGCGAGAAGGGCGATGGATTTCAGGACGTTCATCGTCTCTCTCCTCACTTGATACAGATGATTTCGACGCGGCGGTTTTGCTGCATACCGGCGGCGGTCGAATTGGACGCTTTCGGCATGCGTTCGCCATAGCCACGCACATCGGCGATCCGGGCACCGGTGCCTTGCGCGATCTTGGCCACCGCATTGGCGCGGTTGTAGCTCAAACGCATGTTATATTCGTCAGAGGAGCGGCTGTCGGTGTGGCCGATGATGATATAGGCCGTCGCGTTCGCCTGAGAGAAGAAATCCGTGAGGCGTTTGCGACCCGCCCCGGAAATCGCATATTTGTCGGTGGCAAACAGTTGATCCGAATTCATCACGGCACAGCTTTGCACCGGGTGACAGGTCGGGTTGCCCTGACGGTCCAGTTTCAGGTCCATATAGCCTTCTGCGCCGTCGTCCATGACCCAATGTTCACAGCCGTCCGGATCGATCCAGATCGTCGGCACATAGCGTTCGCCATTCACAACGCCAGGCACCATTTGCGCCTGAACCGGCGCCGTCGCCATGGTGGCAATCGCCAAGCCCAGACAGGCAGCCACAGCAAACCCTGCGCGGCCCCTTTTGAGAAATTCGATGGTCACGTCTTCCGTCCCCCAAATGTTCACGTTTTCGGGCCGCCCATAACAGATGCGCCCCTGCAGCCACTGGCTGCCTGCGCCCTACTCACCAATATTGTGGTTAAAGGATAGCAAACTTTGGGGCCATGTGAAGGAAAATAACCAGATATTGTGGCTCATATCTGAACGAAATCATGCATTTCGCACAATTGTTGACAATCAAAGCATAAGCCCAAGTAAATCGCTTTACCCTATGGTCAGGCTCACGCCTCAGCGCAGCAACACACCGCCCAGAGAGTTTGGCCCACTTTCGGTGATTCTCACACGTTGAATGTCGCCCACGGCAACCTCATCGGTGACGTGAACTGCATGAAGATATTCGGATTTTCCGACCATCTGCCCCGGCAGGCGGCCTTTGCGTTCGAACAAAACGGAGACCTCACGCCCCACCATCGCGTCTTGGAACGCGCGCTGTTGTTCGGTGATCAACTGCTGCAAACGGTAGAGCCGCTCGGAGGCCACATCCGGGTCCACCATCTTGGCCTCTTTCTCGGCGGCGGGCGTGCCCGGACGCGGCGAGTATTTGAACGAAAACGCCGAGCCATAGCCCACTTCGCGCACGAGGCTCATGGTGTCCTCGAAATCCTGATCCGTCTCGCCGGGGAAGCCGACGATAAAATCGCCAGACATGGCAATGTCCGGCCGCGCGGCGCGGATGCGCTCGATCAGACGGAGGTATGCTTCGGCGGTGTGTTTGCGGTTCATCGCCTTGAGGATTTTATCCGACCCGGACTGCACCGGAAGATGCAGATAGGGCATAAGCTTGTCGCAATCCCCGTGCGCGGCGATCAAGTCGTCTTCCATGTCATTCGGGTGCGAAGTCGTAAAGCGGATGCGCTCCAGCCCGTCGACCTTCGCCAGCTCGCGGATGAGACGAGCAAGGCCCCAAACTCCGCCCTCACCTGCGCCATGGTAAGCATTAACATTCTGGCCCAAAAGGGTAATTTCCCGCACCCCGCGCTCGACCAGATCGCGCGCCTCGGTCAGAACACGATCCACAGGGCGCGACACTTCGGCCCCGCGCGTGTAGGGCACAACGCAGAAGGCGCAGAATTTGTCACAGCCTTCCTGCACGGTCAAAAACGCCGCCGGGGCGCGCTTTGCCTTGGGCCGGGATTTCAGTTTCTCGAACTTGTCTTCTTCGGGGAAATCGGTGTCGAGCGCCTTTTCGCCATGCCCGGCCTTGGCCTCAAGCTCCGGCAGGCGGTGATAGCTTTGCGGGCCGACCACAAGGTCCACCAAGGGCTGACGCTTGATGATCTCTTCGCCCTCGGCCTGGGCGACACAGCCCGCCACGCCGATCTTGAGATCGGGATTGGCGATCTTGAGATCCTTGTAACGCCCCAGTTCCGAATAGACCTTTTCCGCCGCTTTTTCGCGAATGTGGCAGGTGTTCAACAGGATCATATCCGCCTCTTCGGGGGACGACACCTCGGTGTAACCCGACCCGCCCAGCGCCTCGGCCATGCGCTCGCTGTCGTAGACGTTCATCTGGCACCCATAGGTCTTGATGAACAGCTTTTTGGTGTTGCTCGGTGTCTCGGCCATGAGGAAGGGTCCACGCATGCTGGGAATTAAGGCGCTTCTCTACCGCAACAGGCAGGATGGATCAAACGGGTTTTGCCCCGGTGTGCGCCTGATCGTCCCATGTGCCAAAGTCATTCCGCTGCGGCACAAGAGAGACAGACCCACAGCTGGGCGACACGATTGTTTCCGCAATCCTTGCAATCCCCTGCCCTTCATGCATTTTTTACCCGAAACGGGCGACATTCCCCGGGCAAAGGATTTTCATGCGGTACGACAGCCTCGACACATTTCTCACCGACGGCAAAGAGGCCCTGTTGAAAGGGCCGATTGCGATGATCTTTGCCGAGGATCTGGTCGAGGTCGACACAACGCTGCGCCATCATCTGTCTTTGGGCTTCAAACAGGTGCTGCTTTTTGCGCCTGACGACGTGCGCCTGCCCGAGGGGCTGGAGGCCAAAATCCATCGCATCCGCTACGCCACCCGCGCGCCCAATATGCTGTCTGACGCCGTCAATCGGATGATCGAGGCAGCACCAGGGATTTGGATGTATTACTGCTACAACGCGGAATACCTGTTCTTTCCCTTCTGCGAGACGCGCACGATCACGGACATGCTCACCTTTCACACCGAAGAGCGGCGCGACGCGATGCTTTGCTATGTCGCCGATCTCTATGCCGAGGACCTGAGCGCGCATCCGAATGCGGTGTCTCTGGAGGACGCACATCTCGACCGCTCCGGCTATTACGCCTTGGGCCGCAACAATGCCGTGGGGCACCCAAAAGACCGCCAGCTCGACTTTTTCGGCGGGCTCAGATGGCGGTTCGAAGAACACATGCCGCCGCACCGTCGCCGCATCGACCGCATCGCGATTTTCAAGGCCAAGAAGGGGCTGCGCCTTAGCGAGGAACATCTGTTCAACGACGAGGAATACAACACCTACGCCTGCCCCTGGCATCACAACCTGACCGCCACCATCGCCTCGTTTCGCACCGCGAAAGCGTTGAAAAGCAACGCAGGTTCGACCTACGACATCCACAACTTCATGTGGCACAACTCGGTCGAGTTCGAATGGCACAGCCAGCAGTTGCTGGACTTGGGGCTGATGGAACCGGGGCAGTGGTTTTAGGTGGGCATTTACCTCGCACTTCTCCTACTGGCCGCACTTGGATATTTGGCGCTGTATTTTTGGGCCATTAGACCGGTTGCTCGCGCTTGGCGTAACAACAAAGCGGCTCCGGTCTTGGCGCTCCTCTACATTCAAGCATGCATTCTCATCATCGCTTCAGACGGTTCCGCATCTTCCATCTTTACCATCGGTGGCCTTGGCTACGCGCCACTGGTCTTGATGGGGTTTCTGATTGATCCCTTTCGCTACAAGATTTTCCTTCACGATTTTCACGGAACCGTTCTCTGGCTGACCTCGATCACTTGGTTCCTCCCGACGATCGGCCTTTTGTTCTTCCGGAGACATGTGAGCGCCGTTCTGCTCCTGCCCGCCCTTCCGGCCCTCACTTTTGTGGTTGTAAGCCATTCCGTCGAAGCCCATTTTGCCGAACTCATCCCAGAAAAGGCACGAGAACTTGGCGCAACCTGCCTCTGGCAACAGAGTGTTCGGGAAAGTCGTCTTGATGCGGCAGATGGCTTTGAGAGCAGCTATCATGCGGTCGCGCACCTGCCGAACGGCGATTGGATGGCGTGGTCTTATAAAGCGAACGATTTTTATCTCATCGACCAAGAGCAATATCCGCATGTCAATCCAATTATCTATCGCGACTCCTGCAAACCGTTAGGCTGACGAATTTCGCCACGATTTCGGCATGGGGGTTTACAACAGAGGCACAACCCCTATCCTCTCGCGCAATCGTCATTGGGCACCCGCAAAGACGCGGCCCCAAAAACCCACCCCGAACAGTTAGGACTCTTCATGACCGAAGTTAAATCGGGCGACAAAGTACGCATTCACTACACCGGCACGCTGGCGGACGGCACCGTCTTTGACAGCTCCGAAGGCCGCGATCCGCTGGAATTCGAAGTTGGCTCCGGCCAGATCATTCCGGGCATGGACAAGCACCTGCCGGGCATGACCGTCGGCGAAAAGAAAACCATCGTGGCCGTCGCCGACGAAGCCTATGGCCCCCGTCACGCCGATGCGCAACAGGCCGTGCCGCGCGCGCAAATCCCGGCGGAGATCCCGCTTGAGGTGGGTCTTCAGCTTCAGATGCAATCCCCGCAGGGCCAGGTGATCCCCGTCACGGTCGTCGAAGTGACAGACGAAGAAGTGACGCTGGACGCCAACCACCGTCTGGCGGGCGAAGACCTGACCTTTGCCATCGAACTGGTGGAAATCGTTTAAGCTGAGTATTTGCTCAGCAAAGGAAACAGGGCGGCGCGCGATGGGCGGGCCGCCTTTTTAATTGATCATATGGCTGTTTGGAGTCAAATGGCGGCATGACTTCAGAGTTCGCCTCAGATTGTTCCAATTGCGCTGCGCTGTGCTGCATGGCTTTCGCGTTCGATGAGGGCGAGATGTTTGGACATGATAAGCCTGCGGGGCTGCCGTGCCACAATCTCGAAGGGTTTTCCTGTGCGATCCATGCGCGATTGTCCGAGGCGGGCTATCTCGGCTGTGTGGCATTTGAATGTCTTGGCGCCGGACAAAAGGTCACGGCGCTTTTCACGCAGACGTGGCGCGATCAACCGCGACTGGCGCGGCCGATGATCGAGGCCTTTCGCCAGATGCGCGACGTTCAGGAATTGCGTCAGATGCTCAAGGCCGCCGCCGCGTTGCCCTTGCCAGAGGCGGTTGAAGCGGAACGACAGGCATGGGACACAGAGCTTATGGTGGCGACGCAGGCGTTGGCGCCCTTGGCCGTGTTTAATCCTGCGCCGTTGCGTGCCTGGCTCAAGGGGCTGGCCGCGCATGTGTCGCGGTAATGCTGCTTAGTCGAATTGCCGGCTCAGGCCACCGCAGGCGGCGTGAAAGCAGCGCGTAGGGCTTCGGCTTTGGCGTGATGCGCGCAGTCCGGGTGATGGTCGTTCACCAGCCCCATCGCCTGCATAAAGGCATAGCAGGTGGTCGGACCGACGAAATTCCAGCCGCGCTTTTTCAAATCCTTCGACAGGCGCTTTGAGGTCTCCGTGACAGAGGGCACGCCCTCGATGTGACGCGCCTCTTCGCGGCCTTCATAGCGCCAGAAAAACGCGGCCAGACTGCCGAATTCCGCCTGCATCTCGATGGCGCGGGCGGCGTTGTTGATCGTGGCTGCGATCTTGCCGCGGTGGCGCACGATGCCTTTGTCCTGCAACAGGCGCTCGATGTCGCTTTGGCCGAACTGGGCGACCTTGTGGAAATCGAAACCCTCGAAAGCGGCGCGAAAGTTCTCGCGCTTTTGCAGGATCGTCCACCACGACAGGCCAGACTGAAAGCCTTCGAGACAGATTTTCTCGAAGAGGCGCTGATCCTCGGAGACCGGATAGCCCCATTCCTCGTCGTGGTAGCGGATATACTCCGGGTGGCTGGCGCACCAAGAACAGCGGCTCAAACCATCTTCACCGATAAAAACCATCAAGGCGTCCTTTTCTCATACGCGCGCCAAAAGGCGGGCGGGGCGTCATCAGGGTTGACGATGCACACCTGACGGTCGGCGGTATAGCCATAGGAGGTGAGATAGACCGTCGTGTCGGCCAAATGCTCAAAAGCAACCACGTTCAAGGACGCTGGCTCAGGCGCCGTCTGGCAACGGCCCACCACGTACCATGTCTCATCGGCCAGCAATTTGCGCTCGGTGAAAAACACGTGGAATTGGTCAGCCTCTGAGGCCTCATCGAAACGCTCAGGATCGAAACGGACAGGCAAGGCGCCCTGCCCCATGCTCTGCGCGACAGAAAGCCCCGGCATCGCCCAAAGGACAGCGCCGATCAAAAGCTGGGCAGAGCGTGAAAAACTCAGTGTTTGGCCTTCGGACGCAGGCGGATCACCACATCGACGGAGGCGATCTCCATGCCTTCGGGCGCGGCAGGCAAGCGTTCGATCTTGAGCTGTTCAGACGGCGCGTCGGTCAGCTCGCCATTGTCTTCCCAGAAGAAATGCGGGTGCTCGTCCATATTGGTATCGAAATAGCTGCGCGAGCCATCGACCGTGACCTCTTGCATCAGACCGGCCTCACAAAACGCGCGCAGCGTGTTGTAGACCGTGGCCAGAGACACTTTTTCGCCCGCATCCTGCACGGCCTCGAACAGGCTTTCGGCGGTCACATGGCGGTCATGCCCATCGCCGACCAAAAGCGTGGCAAGCGCCACACGCTGACGCGTCGGGCGCACGCCGCCCCCGGCCAACCAAGCCTCACCTCGGCGAATTTCTGTGTCTGCAATCTGGGTCATGTGCATTCATTTCCTGGGTACAGAGGAGAATATAGGGGAAAAGGAATGCGAAATTCAATCGGAAATCCCTTACACGTTGGATCAAAACCCTTATATCATAGCACGAAACCATGAGTGCGACCTCTTCTCTTGCGCCTTGCACGCGCGGGGCACCGGGTGATAGAGGGGGTGCGACTTAAAGAGATGTGGAAGGCAGAGCGCAGACCGATGGCAGATTATCCGACGAGCTTCACGAAAGAAGACCTTTTGAAATGCGCAGCCGGCGAGCTGTTCGGAGAGGGCAACGCCCAGCTTCCGGCCCCGCCGATGCTGATGATGGACCGCATCACGGAGATCTCCGGCGATGGTGGTGCGCATGGCAAAGGTCACGTGATCGCGGAATTCGACATCACGCCCGATCTGTGGTTCTTCGACTGCCATTTTCCCGGCAACCCGATCATGCCCGGCTGTCTCGGCCTCGATGGTCTGTGGCAGCTCACCGGGTTCAACCTCGGCTGGCGCGGCTGGCAGGGGCGCGGTTACGCGCTTGGCGTCGGCGAAGTGAAACTCACCGGCATGGTCCGCCCGGATCGTAAAATGCTGACCTATAAGATCGACTTCACCAAAGCGATCCAGACCCGCCGCCTGACCATGGGCGTCGCGGACGGCATCGTCGAAGCCGACGGCGAAGTGATCTATCAGGTCAAAGATATGAAAGTCGCGCTGTCCGAGAGCTGATCTCAGGACACAGTCGAACTCAAACAAAAGGAATACGCCCATGCGTCGCGTCGTCGTCACAGGTCTCGGGATCGTCTCCTCCATCGGCACGAATGCCGAAGAAGTGCTTGCCTCTTTGAAGATGGGCAAATCTGGTATCACCGCCAATGAGGACATGAAGGAATACGGGTTCCGCTCGCAAATCGCGGGCGCCGTGGACATCGACATCAAAGAACATGTCGACAAGCGCGCGCTGCGGTTCATGGGGCCGGGTGCGGCCTATGCCTATATCGCTATGAATCAGGCGATTGCGGATTCCGGTCTGGAAGAGAGCGACGTGATAAACCCGCGCACGGGTCTGATTGCGGGTTCCGGTGGTCCGTCCACATCGGCCATGCTGACCGCGCACCAGTCTGTGCTCAAATCGATGTCCACCAAGCGCGTCGGGCCGTTTGCGGTTCCGAAATGCATGGGCTCGACGATTTCTGCGAACCTCGCGACGGCGTATCAGATCAAGGGCATCAACTACTCGATCACCTCGGCCTGTTCGACCTCCCTGCACTGCATCGGCAATGCCGCCGAGCAGATCATGATGGGCAAACAAGACGTGATGTTCGCAGGCGGTGGTGAGGAACTGGACTGGACCCTGTCCTGCCTGTTCGACGCCATGGGTGCGATGTCCTCGAAATATAACGACACGCCCGAGAAAGCCTCTCGCGCGTTTGACGCGAACCGCGATGGCTTTGTGATCTCCGGCGGCGGAGCGATTTTGGTGCTCGAAGAGCTGGAACACGCGAAAGCCCGCGGTGCCAAGATTTACGCCGAAGTGACCGGCTTTGCCGCCACCTCCGACGGCGCCGACATGGTGGCGCCCTCCGGCGAAGGCGGCGAACGCGCGATGCGTCTGGCGCTCTCCACCCTCGAAGAGGGCCGCAAGGTCGGCTACATCAACGCGCACGGCACCTCGACCCCCGTCGGCGATGTGGGCGAGGTCGAAGCCGTCCGTCGCGTCTTTGGCGAAGGTCAAACCCCGGTGATTTCCTCGACGAAATCCATGACCGGCCACTCTCAGGGCGCCACCGGCGCGCAAGAGGCGGTCTATTGTTTGCTGGCGCTTCAGAACGATTTCATCATCCCCTCGATCAACGTCGAAACGCTTGATCCCGCGATCAACGAGGGTGAGATTGCCACCAAACTGGTGGAAAATGCGGGCCTCGACTCGGTGATGACCAACTCCTTTGGGTTCGGTGGCACCAACGGCTCGATGATCCTGTCGAAATATCTGGGGTAAAAGACACAGATGGCTGATCTTCTCAAAGGCAAACGCGGGCTCGTGATGGGCGTCGCCAATGAGCGCTCCATTGCCTGGGGCATCGCAAAAGCCTGCGCCGATGAGGGCGCGGAACTGGCGTTTACCTATCAGGGCGAGGCCTTTGGCAAACGTCTTGAGCCGCTGGCAAGCTCCGTCGGCTCTGACACGATGGTCGATGTCGATGTGACCAACCCGGAACAGATGGACGAGGCCTTTACGGCGCTCAAAGACAAATGGGGCAAGCTCGATTTCGTCGTTCACGCCATCGCCTATTCGGACAAATCCGAACTCACGGGCCGGTTCCGCGACACGTCTGAGGCGAATTTCAAGAACTCGCTCCACATCTCGTGTTTCAGCTTCATCGACGTCGCCAAACGCGCGTCCGAGTTGATGACGGATGGCGGCACTTTGATGACGCTGACCTTCGCGGGCTCGAACACGGTCGTGCCGAATTACAACGTCATGGGCGTGGCCAAGGCGGCGCTCGAATCTTCGGTGCGCTACCTCGCCAACGACCTCGGCCCCGAGGGCATTCGCGTCAACGCGATCTCCCCCGGCCCGATGAAAACGCTTGCCGGTTCCGCCATCGGGGGCGCGCGCCGGACCTACAAACACGCCGAACAAAACGCGCCGATGCAGTCCAACGCGACGCTCGAAGCGGTCGGTGCCACAGCGGTCTATCTGGCCTCTGACGGTGGCGCTTTCACCACCGGCGAGATCATCCGCGTCGATGGTGGCTATCACATCATGGGCATGCCCCGGATCGAAAATCTCTGATGCGGGTTTTCTACCTGTCCCATCCGCAAATCGCGCTGGACAGGGAGGTGCCCGTCCCCCGCTGGGGTCTCAATCACACAGGCCGTCTCCGATTGGAGGCGGCTTTGTTGTCTTCATGGCACCAAAACGTCACCCGCATCATCAGCTCGGCCGAGAACAAGGCGATGGAAACCGCGGCGCATTTTGCCGAGGCCAAGTCCCTGCCGCTGACCGCCTGGCCTGCGCTGCATGAAAACGACCGTTCTTCGACGGGCTTCCTGCCGCCCGAGGAGTTCGAGGCCATGGCGGACGCCTTTTTCGCGCACCCTGACGAGAGCATTCGCGGCTGGGAGCCCGCACGCCACGCCCAGACCCGCGTCGTAAACGCGGTGGAAACGACGCTTGCGGGGCACGCGGGGCACGAGGCGGGCGATGTTCTGATCTGCGGCCATGGCGGTGTCGGCACATTGTTGATGCTGTCGCTCACCAAGGCCCCGATTTCGCGCAGCGCCGATCAACCGGCGGGCGGCGGCAATGTTTTTGCCTTTGATCTCAAAAGCCGCGCGCTGGAATTCGGCTGGACGCCGCTGGAAAAGATGCGCTGAGCGGACGATCGGGCGGCTGTGTCGTATTTGATACGAGGCCTGTTTTCTCTGCCGTCAGGATTGCCTTACCAGCGTCGCAAAGACACAGTTCCCTGAACATTTGCTGCCATCTGAAAAGCCTTTCTGCCATGTACGCATTTTACATTTGGATGACCTATCAGACTCCAAGCGCCATCATGCTCGGCGCATATGCCCTTTTGATCGCATCCGGTTTGCTAGCCTGGGCCTTGGGGATCGGCAAACATCTTGCCCCTATGGGGCGCGCGAAATTCTTTCTCGCTCTGGCCAGCATCATCGTTCTGATCAATCTGAATGAAAGCAGTTTCCTTTGGGCCGGCCGAGCCTTTGCGACCGGCTGGCTCTCCCTCCTGATGCCATCTTACCTCTTGGGGCTTACTCTGTCCGGTGTGCTTATGAGCATGATCGCGCAGGCACGATCCCGCGACATCTGCGGCAGCCGCAAACGCACCTTCGTGCTTTTCGTACCTTTCGGCGTGTTCTACATGCTGTTCAAGGCGGGCGCGGCCCAAAAGGCCGCTGAGCAAAACCCAAAACTGGCGCAGGGCTCTTCGGTCCTCGTGGTCATGGGGCTCTTGATCTGGGGTGTGGGCAAGGGTCTTGGCAACTCTCTTGTAACGGCCGAACTTAGACCGCTTGAAGGCGGGGAAACCCTGCAATTTGATGCGATGTGGGTGAAGAAACTCGGCGTCGAGCATTATTTCCGGCATGTTGCCATGAACCTTGCGGACTCGCTTCCGGCGGACACGGAGCCTGGCGTGCTTTTGGTGCGTATCCTCGCGTCGGAGGACAGGCTGACTTATCACTATGTCGTCTATAACTCGGAATTGACCGCCGATTATTTCGACGGTGACATCTTAGATGACTGGATATGCCCGTTGGACAGTTTCGGTCCAGCACTTCATGCGGGTGGATCGGTCGAAAGCCTTTTTGTAGATCCTGAAGAGCGACCCGTGTTTCAACATGTCACAAGGGCGAGCGACTGCACCGCCGCCTGACAAGTTCACCTTCAGACCCACTCAGTGACAGCCCCCCGGCCCGCAACTGTCGCAGCTTTCACAGGCCCGCGCGCGGCCCTTCATTTCGATGAATTTCTCATCCCACGCCTCACCATCTCCGAAAGCGAGGAAATGTTGATATTGCTCGTGCCGATCCGGCAGGTTGCGCGCGTGTTTGATCGGGCACCAATAATATTCCGTGCGCCCCGCCACCTCGCGCACATAGGCCAAAAGCCCGTTGCAATAGCCGCAATAGACGCAGTTCAGTTTCTGCATGAAATTGAGATAGGTGAGCTTGTGGCGGTCGACGGCGATGTAATTTTTGCGCTTCACCTTCGGGATGCCGTAGACCGGAAAACAGATCAGTTGATAGACCGTCACGAAGAGATCCATCAGGGCAAAAGGGATGATCAACCCGTAGATCACCGGTGCTGTGACGATCTCCCAAGGCCGCGCGCGGCGCAGAAAGACCGACCAGCGGACGCGCAAGGCACGGCCACGCTTGCGGGCCTCTTCCTCAAATACGACCCGCCCGTTCGAGAATCGGTATTGAAACCGGTCCCGCGCCTCCTGGGCCTCTTTTTCCAGCTGAAGTTGCAAATCCCGCAGGCTTTCGCGGAGTTTTTCCACCGTGCTGTTCATTCGGGCCTCCAGCCACTGTTTTTCGCTTAGGGTAGAGCCTTCGCGCGGTCAGGCAAGCGTCCCGGCATCGCGTGGCTGTTTTTTGCCCGAACCTGTTGCCGACACGATGTGGCCGATCACAATGTTGCGGCTGTGGAAACACTGCGTTCAACACTCCAGAGGTCGCGCCACACAGCCCTCTGCGCCACATTGTCGCCACATTTAAGACCCATCAAAACCTCAAATATTATTCGAATGCGGCGGTCCGACTCACTGATGATCTTTCTTTTGCTCGCCCTTGCCGTAGGCCTCATGGCCCTGCCGCTGGTGACCAGCCCGGCCCCGACCGAGGGGCACATCCGGCCCAGCGGGTTCAATGGTTTGGGCGTACTCGTCGGTTTTGTCATCACGGTCGCTGTGGCCACACTGACCTCTCCGATGTTCGGCTTTGGCTTTGTCCTCGCGGTGCTTTTGCATGAGATCGGCTCGGCTTTGGCGGTGCGTATCATCGGCCATGACGTGGCTCGCGTGCGTCTCGTGCCCCTGCCCTTCATGGCCGCGCCCCGCTCCGACCGGCCTTTCGATCACGCGCTTGAGGAAAGCTTTGCCGCGCTCTATGCGCCCGCGCTTGCGATACCGCCGATGATCATCGGCTTTGGCCTGTTTCATGTGCTTGCCCCCATCGCGCCGGGGATTGCCAATGTGCTGCGCGTCATGGCGATCATGCTCGGCACGTTCAATTTCCTGATGCTCCTGCCATTTTTGCCCTTTGGCGGCGGGCGTGTGGTGCAAAGCGTCTCAGATGCTTTCTGGCCGCAGCTGCGCACCTTCGTGACCCTCTTCATGAGCGCCGCCTTTGCCTCCGCCGCTTTGCGCGATCATTCCATCGCCATGGCGATCCTCGCCGTCGCGGGTTTTCAAAGCCTCTTGCACCGCCGCCGTCCGGCGCAAGAACGCCTGACCCACAATCAGGCGCTTTTGGTGATGTCCTGTTATGCCTTTGTGCTCACAGTGCATTTCACCGGTGGGTTCTGGCTTTTGACCGGGTTGCTCTAGGCCGATCTAAGACTGTTCATCCGCCCCGCTCCATGGCACTCTTTGGAGAAAGGGGGCGCACTATGGTTCACTATTTCACCACATCCGACGGGCTCAATCTGGCCTATGACGTTCAGGGCACGGGCGTGCCTGTGCTGTGTCTCGCGGGCCTCACGCGCAACATGGACGATTTCGAACCCGTGGTCGATCATTTCGCGGACGACGCGCAGATCATTCGCCTCGACAGCCGGGGACGCGGGGCCTCCGATCATGATCCGAATGTGATGAATTACACCATTCCGCAGGAAAGCGCCGATGCCCTTGCCCTGCTCGATCATCTCGGGATCGACAAGGCCGCCATCCTCGGCACCTCGCGCGGCGGGCTGATTGCCATGGCGCTGGCCGTGACGGCAAAGGCGCGGCTGTCTGGCGTCTTGCTCAATGACATCGGGCCGGAGATGGACGCGCAGGGGCTTTCGCATATCATGGATTACCTTGGCCGTCCCTCGGCCTATCGCAGCTTTGAGGACGCTGCCGACAAATTGCCCAAAGCCTTGGGCGCGCAATTCCCGAACCTGAGCCGCGATCAATGGCTCACTTACGCGCGCCGCATCTGGGCGGAGGGGGAGAGCCGTCTGGAATTGCGCTACGATCCCGGCTTGCTTGAGGCGATCAAAGCCCAGAGTGTCACCGGAGCGCTCCCCGATCTCTGGCCGCTGTTCGAGGCCTTCGACGGGCTGCCCTTGGCGCTTCTGAGGGGCGAGAACTCCAATCTACTGCCGAAGAGCACGATGGAGGAAATGCAGCGCCGCCGCCCCGACATGATCGCCGCCGAGGTCAAAGATCGTGGCCATGTGCCCTTTCTCGACGAGCCGGAAAGCCTCGATGTGATTGCGCGGTTCCTTGCCCGCATAGAGGTTTGAAAAGAGGCCTGAAAGACAGGTTTCCCGGACTTGACGTAAAGGTCAGCGACGTTCAACGTAACGGCGCAAAGGGTCGGACTGCGCGGCGTATCAGGGCCACGCCGCGTCATAGGCTCTTTCGCGTGTGTTAACTCGTGTATCTTTGGAGTCCCATGTTTGCGCTTCCAACGCACCATTTGGTGTTTCTGGTCCTGGTCGGAGCGGGCTATGCCCTTGCCACCGTCGGGATGAAGCTTGTGGCCAGTTCCGGTGCGATGCCCTCGCCCTTTGGCCTTTGTCTGATCGTCGCGGGGCTTCTCGCTGCGATCATCTTCGAAATCATCCTTTTGCGGCAGGCCCCGGTCAGCCAGCTCTATCTCATCGTCATCGCGGTCGAGACGGCCATCGTCTTGAGCTTTGCCTGTCTGATCGGCGAACAGATCACGCCGCGGCTGGCGCTTGGTATGGGGTTCATCTTTGTCGGGCTGGCGACTGTCGCCCATTAAGGTGGCGCGCATTAGGGTCGCGCGCATGAGGCGCGCATGAGGTTGAGCCTCCCCTCTGCCCCGCCTATGGTGCCCTCAAAAGGAGAACCAGATGCGGGTCGAGATCGGAGAGCTGTCGCTGAACATCGAGGTGAGCGGGCCGGAAGACGGCGCGCCCGTGGTCTTTGCCCATGCCTTGGGGACCAATCTGCATCTCTGGGACGCGGTCCTGCCGCATCTGCCGGAAGGCTTGCGGCTCATTCGCTATGATCTGCGCGGCCATGGCGGGTCGGACGTGCCGAAAGGCCCCTATGCGATGGGCGCGTTGGTGCGCGATGCCGAGCGGCTTTTGGACGCGCTCAAAGTGCAAGACGCGGTGTTTGTCGGCATTTCCATCGGCGGGCTGATCGCACAGGGGCTGGCGGTCAAGCGGCTCGATCAGGTGCGCGCGCTGGTGCTGTCGAACACGGCGGCCAAAATCGGCGTGCGCAGCGTCTGGGACAAACGCATCGCAGAGGTGCGCGAGAAAGGTATGGAGGCTCTTGTGGCCCCCACGATGGAGCGTTGGTTCGCCCCCGGATTTCGCAAAACGGAAGAGGCCAAGCGCTGGGGCCAATCCATTCTGGACACATCTCTTGAGGGCTATCTCGGCTGTGCCGCTGCCATTGCGGGCACGGATTTCTACACGCCGACCTCGGGGCTTCGGCTTGCCTGTCTGGGCATCGCGGGCGGCTATGACGGATCGACGCCGCCCGATCTGGTGCAGGAAACGCTGGGCGTCATTCCCGGCGCGCAGTTCCATCTGATGCGGCGCTCCGGACATCTGCCGCCCGTCGATGCGCCCGAAGACTATGCCGCGATCCTGAGCCAATTCCTCACCGAGATCGCCCATGTCCGGCGCGATCCTAACCCGCATGATCATCTGCCGATGCTCAATGCCCCTCATCACGGACATCACCACCACCATGACCATTCCCACGGTGAGCATGACGATGGCTGACCCTACGATCCTTCTGGTCCACGGCTCCGCCCATGGCGCGTGGTGCTGGCGCGATCTACTGCCAGAACTTGAGCGCCGGGGCCTCAAAGCCCGCGCGCTCGATCTGCCGTCCCATGGGGAGAGCCTGACAGATTACACCGAGGTCACTTTGGAGCGCTACCGCGACGCCATTCTGGCCGACATCGCGAAACACGGCGGGCCGGTTGTCTTGGTCGGCCATTCCGCGGGTGGCTACCCGATCACTGCCGTGGCCGAGACAGCGCCGGAGAAAATCGCCAGCCTCGTCTATCTTTGCGCCTATGTCCCGCAGGACGGGATGAGCCTTGCCGACATGCGCCGAAGGGCCACCGAACACCCCGTGCTCGACCTGATCGAACGCACCGACGATGGCCGCGCCTTTCGGTTCAAAGCGGACACTGGGATCAAAGCACTCTATCACGATTGTCCCGACGAGGTCGCCGACTTCGCCAAGGCCCACCTCGGCCCGCAAGCCATCGCCCCGCAGGAAACGCCCCTCCATATCACGGAGGCCTCGACCGACCTGCCGCGCCACTATGTGATCTGCGACAACGACCGGGTGATCCCGCCCGAGGACCAGCGCAAGATGTCCCAAGGCTGGCCCGAGGATCACGTCCATCACCTGCCCTCCGGGCATTCGCCGTTTCTCGCCATGCCAAAACGGCTTGCGGATCTGCTGATCGGAATTGTGCGGCAACGGTGATGGACAGGACGCAAACTTGCGGCCACAAAGGCGGGATTGTTTTGGATACCGCCTATGCTCACACGCCTGCCCATTTTGTTTATCATCCTCACGGTTCTCATCGACGCCATCGGCATCGGGTTGATTTTCCCAGTTATGCCCTCGCTCATCCGCGAGCTGACCGGGCGCGCGCTGGCCGATGCGGCGATTTGGGGCGGGGTTTTGGCGACGGGCTTTGCCGTGATGCAATTCCTGTTCGGGCCTTTGGTGGGCAACCTTTCTGACCGCTTCGGACGTAAACCGATCCTCCTGACGGCGCTCTTCGTCATGATGCTCGATTATCTCGTCATGGCCGTAGCGCCGACGATCTGGCTTTTGCTCATCGGGCGTCTGATCGCCGGAATCACCGCCGCTACGCCCGGCACTGCGGCTGCTTTCATGGCCGATATTTCCGCGCCCGAGGATCGCGAACGCAATTTCGGCTATATTCACGCCGCCTTCGGGCTGGGTTTTGCCTTGGGGCCGATGATTGGCGGGCTTTTGGCCGGGATCGACACCCGCGCGCCATTTTATGCCGCCGCCGTCATTGCCGGAGCGAATATGCTCTTTGGCTTTTTCGTCATGCCGGAAAGCCTCGCGCCCGAAAAACGTCGCCGGTTCGATTTGCGCCGCGGCAATCCCTTTAGCGCCTTCCGCGCCGTCGGCTCGCTCAAGGGCCTCACCGGGTTGCTCATCGTCTTCGGCCTCTATGAATTGGCCTATTTCGTCTACCCGGCGGTCTGGGCGTTTTACACTGAAGAACGCTTTGGCTTCGACACCGTCGCCACCGGCATGACGCTCTTTGCCTTTGGCGTCTCTATGGGGTTGGCGCAGGCCGTTTTGGTCGGCCCTCTGGTCAAACGCTTTGGCGCCTACCGCGTCGCCATGGCGGGGATCCTTCTGGATGCGGTGGTGTTTTTGACCTTCGGCCTCACCACCAGCGTGCCGATGCTCTGGATCATGTCGGTTCTGTCGGGCATTTCCGCAATCTCCATCCCCGCGCTCCAAGGCATGATGAGCCGCGCCACGCCCGACGATCAACAGGGCGAATTGCAGGGCGTCACGGGCTCCATCGCCGCGCTTGCGACCATCCTCAGCCCCTTGATCATGACCGAAACCTTCGCGATCTTCTCGCGCCCCGGCACCGCGCATTACATGCCCGGCGCGCCATTTCTGTTGTCTCTGGTCATCGTCTTGACCGGCGGGCTGATCCTTTGGCGCTGGCATCGGCGTCAGCCTGTCTCATGAGCGGATTTAATCCCGTTTTTACGCGATTTGATCTGAATCGCCGCACATCGGACAGAATCTGCTATACTGTTGCTCCATAAGAGGAGGAGACCTTATGACACGCCACATTACAGACAGACCGCATCGCAAATCCGATTCCAGCCGTCTGGTGCAATATTTGAGCCAAGATCGTGCCACCGGGCGCTCCGGTGTCTGGGCCAAAATGGACCGGGAGCGCCAAAGCCCGAAAGGTGCGTCCCGCGTCAAACAATTCCTGCGCATCGACCGGGGCATTTCGGCCTAAGCCCCCTTTCTATGTGAACGTTTCAGGCCCGCAGCCCCTGCGGGCCTTTTCCATGGGCCCAAGCGGTTTGCCACTGCAAATCCCATTTGCAAACTCGCCTCAACTTATTGCTTTTGCAAAGAATGATTCAAAAATCTGTGCGCAAATTGCATATCCGGGTTGCCTCATCAGAATGTGACTGGAAGCTCCCCGCAGATGGCGCGTAGATGCAGCGAATTGGGAGACTCTGTGGGAGGAGGCAACCAAGCCGCGTGATCGCGACACCTCTCTTCCCCGGACCCGCCCCCGCTTTTTCAGTCAGCGTTTACATACAGCCGGAGAGAAACCTCGTGAGCATCACGCGCCGTCCTATTCCCGCATCTCTACAGTCCAAAATCATGTCGGCCGAAGACGCCGCCGCCCTCGTCGACAATGGCGCGACCGTGGGCATGAGCGGCTTTACCGGCTCGGGCTATCCGAAAGCCGTGCCTTTGGCCCTGGCCACGCGGATTGAAGAAAAACACGCGGCGGGCGAAAAATTCCGTATCAAGATCTGGTCCGGCGCCTCGACGGGCCCCGAGCTTGACGGCGCGCTGGCCAAGGCCGACGGCATTGATTTCCGCCTGCCCTATAACTCCGATCCGATCGCGCGCGAAAAGATCAACAAAGGCGAGATGAACTATTTCGACATGCACCTGTCTCAGGTGGCGCCGATGGCATGGCAGGGCTTTCTGGGCAAACTCGACACCGCCGTGGTGGAAATTTCCGGCATCACGCCCGAGGGCGATCTGATCCCGTCCTCGTCGATTGGCAACAACAAGACCTGGCTGGAATGTGCGGACAAGATCATCCTTGAGCTGAATTCCTGGCAGAGCGAACATCTCAACGGGATGCATGACATTTACTATGGCACAGCACTGCCGCCGAACCGGGTTGGCATTCCGCTGATCAAGGCAGACGACCGCATCGGACAGCCGCATTTCAAAGTCGATCCCGCCAAGATCGTCGCCATCGTCGAGACCGACACCCCAGACCGCAACGCACCTTTCGCGAAACCCGACCAGACCGCTTTGGACATCGCAGGCCACCTGTTGGAATTCCTGTCGCATGAACTGAAAATGGGCCGGATGCCGAAGGAGCTTTTGCCGCTGCAATCCGGTGTCGGCAATGTCACCAACGCTGTGCTTGCCGGGCTTTTGGACAGCCCGTTCGAGAACATGACCGCCTTCACCGAGGTGATTCAGGACGGCATGTTGGACATGCTCGACGCGGGCAAGCTGCGCATGGCCTCCGCCACCGCTTTCTCTCTGTCGCCCGAGGCGGCGGAACGGTTCAACGCCGAGGCGCATCGTTACCGCGACAAGCTGATCCTGCGCCCGCAGGAAATCTCCAACCACCCGGAGCTGGTGCGGCGTTTGGGCTGTGTCGCGATGAACGGTCTGATCGAGGCGGACATTTATGGCAACGTCAATTCGACCCACGTGATGGGCTCGCGGATCATGAACGGCATCGGTGGCTCTGGCGATTTTGCCCGCAATGCCTTTGTGTCGATCTTCATGACGCCCTCCACCGCCAAGGGCGGCGCGATCTCGGCGATTGTCCCGATGGCCAGCCATGTGGATCACATCAACCAGGACGTTCAGGTCATCGTGACGGAACAGGGCCTCGCCGATCTGCGCGGTCTCGATCCGAAACAGAAGGCCGAGTTGATCATCGAGAAATGCGCGCATCCCGCCTATCGCGACATGCTGCGCGACTATTACGAGCGGGCGAAGAAAAGCTCGTTTGGCGGTCACGCGCCGCATGATTTGCGCGAGGCGCTGAGTTGGCACCAAAAGTTCATCGACACGGGTTCGATGAAGTAAGAAAAAGGCCTCCCCTGCGGGAGGCCTTTTTTATGACTCAGGCCGCTTGGCCGCCGGTGATCAGATCGAGCGGCACTTCGCCCGCGCCGAAGGCCTGCATCTGATCCTCTGCCCAGAACCGAATGTCTTGCAGTTTGACCATCTTGCGGTTGGAGATCATGCGGCCTCGGCGCTCCTCTGGCGGCAGGTCGAGCGCGAACTGGATCGCCCCATCCATCGACTTATGCGAGAACGGATTTGTCGGCACAGCGGCGGCCAATTCGACCGCGGCGCCCGCAAATTCCGACAGCACCAGAACCCCGTCCTCATCCGTCCGCGCGGCGCAATATTCCTTGCACACCAAATTCATGCCATCCGCCAAAGGCGTGATCCAGGCGACATCGGCGGCACGATAGTAGGCCACCAGATCCTCAAACGGCACAGGCCGCGAAATCAGCGCAATAGGTTGCCATTCAAAGGTGCCGTAGCGCCCGTTGATCTTACCGGCGAGATGTTCGAGATCGCGTTGAATTTCCTCATAGGCAGTCATGTTCGAATTGGCCGCGACAGAGACATGCATCAACCGCACCTTACCGCGCAGGTCGGGGCGAGTTTCCAACAAGCGCTCATAGCTTTCGAGCTGTTCGATGCCGCCCTTGGTGTAATCGGTGCGTCCGACCGAGAGGATCAACTGACCGTCACCGATCTCTTGTTTGATCTCCTTGACCTTGGCCGCTGTCTTATCGCTTTGCGCGAGGCTTTCGATGTAGTCGACATCGACGCCCACGGGGCTGGCCTGAAGCCGCACGGTGCGCTCGTTATAGCCCACCTCGGTCACCACGGATTGCTCGGAGAGCGCAGAGGTTTCAGACGCCAGTTCCGGCTTCACCTTCTCGCGTTTCAGCGTTTCGACCTCCAACAGGGACCGCGCGGCGGAGACGAAATTGTTCACGTAACGCGGGATGTGGAAACCGACGACGTCGCAGGCCAGAAGGCTTTCCAAAATCTCCTTGCGCCAGGGCAGCACATTGAAAATATCGGCGTTCGGGAACGGCGTATGGTGGAAGAAACTGATCTTCACATCGGGACGCAGCGTGCGCAGGTAGCCGGGCACCAGCCACAGGTTATAATCATGCACCCAAACCACGGCCCCCTCGGCAGCCTCGGCAGCGGCGGCCTCGGCAAAGGCCCAGTTCACCTCACGGAAGGTCGGCCAGTCGACGGGGTCGTAATTGTAGCGCTCTTTAAAGCCATGCAGGATCGGCCAGAACGCCTCTTTCGAGGAGACGTGATAGAAACTCGTTACCTGCTCCGGCGTCAGAGGCAGGCGCGACACCGTGTATTTGCCGTAAGCGTCGTCGATCTCGATCACGCGTTCAAAGTCCGGGTTTGCCGGATCGTCAGCATGTTTCCACGCGATCCAGGCGCCCTTGTCGACGCGTCCGAAAAAGCTTTTGAGCGTCGGCACGATGCCATTCGGGCTTTTGTTTTCGCGGTATTCGATTTTGCCGTCCACTTCGACCTCTTCGTAAGGCTGGCGGTGGTAAACGATCACAAGATTGGAAGACATATCAGGCTCCTTTCAGGGCGAGATTTGATGCATGATCGGGGGCGTCATGCAGATCGAGCGCGGTGATGGCCTCAAGGATGCCAGCGGCACCAAAGCCCGTCGCGTGATAAACCGTGTCGCGGCCATAGAGCCGCTGTTTGAGCGGGGCCTCCGAATTGCCAACCGCCACAGCCGGCAGGCCGGAGATCAGCATCGACAGATCGTTCATCGTGTCGCCCGCGCAGAGCACGCGTGTCTCGGGAATGCCGAGATGCGCAATGAGCCGCTTGATCGACGGACCTTTCGAGACGCCCTTGGGCAGCACGTCGAAATAGCGGTTGTCGGAGATGAGCCAATCGAGACCCAGTTCCTCGACCAGCACTTCGGCGGTGGCGTCATAGGCATTGGGCGTCAGATCGTAGCTCACCCGATAGCGAAACGGCGTCGGCTGAAGCGTCAGGCCGGACACGCCATCGAGCGTGGCGCGCACGGCGTCGCCTTTGTCGTTCCAGCGCGTGGCAATATCGGCCTCAAGTGCGGGGATCGGTTCGACATGCCCGTCGTCGCGGACATGGGCAATCGTCGTGCCGACATCGCCCACGACATATTCCGGCCACGGAAGCCCCTGCTCGCGGCACATCTCCATGATGAACTCCGGGTCGCGCCCGGTGACGAAAATCAGCCCAACCGTGTCGCGATTGGCCTCGATCCAATCGTAAAGCGTTTTGCGCTCCGCGTCGGAGCCGCCCAAAAACGTCCCATCCAGATCGGTCGCAAGGGTGAAACGGCGCGCCGCAATGGCCGGGCGCGGTGTGGTGTGAACAGTCATGACTTGTCTCCGAATTGCAGCGGCATATCAGGGGTGGGATGGGTCAGGGACAGGGTGAGCGCATTGGGCTCAGATTCGATGGGACGGGCCCAAAGCGCGGTAAAGGCCTCTTGCAGATCGGCCCCTTTGTGCAGCACCGCATGGACGGTTTCGCAGATCGGCATCGGCACCCCGATGCGATGCGCCAGATCGGTGACGGAGACGGCGTTGACCTCGCCTTCGACCACGACGGGACGGCCCTCGAAACAGGACGGGCGCGCGATGCCTTGGCCCAGTTGATAGCCCAAAGACATGTTGCGCGAGGTGGTCGAGCTACAGGTCAGCGTCAGATCGCCCGCGCCGGACAGACCGGTCACGGTTTCGCGCGACCCGCCCAGAGCTTGTGCAAGTTGTTTCATTTCATCCGTGCCGCGGGTGATCAGAGCCGCGCGGGTATTTTCGGCAAAACCCGCCCCGGACATCATCCCGCAGGCGATGGCGATCACGTTTTTAACCGCGCCGCCCACTTCGACACCGACGAGATCGTCGGAGACATAGGGGCGAAAACCGCCGCCCGAAAGCGACACGGCGAGACGCGCCGCCGGGCTTTTTTCGGGGTTCAGACGATCCGCGTAGGAAAACGGAAAGGCGACCGTGGCTGCGGTCGGGTGATCCAGCGCGGTTTCACGCGCAAAGGTCGGACCGGAAACGGCGCCGACCGGATGGCCGGGCAGTTCTTCGGACACAACTTCGGACAAAAGGTATCCAGAACGGCGCTCGACACCTTTACAGGCCAGCGCGATCGGGATGCCCACGGGCAAATGCGGGGCAATCGCCTGACACATCGGGCGCAGCGTCGACGAGGGTGTGACCATCAAAACGGCCTCGGCACCGGCCAGCGCCTCTGCGAGATCAGAGGTGGCCGTCAGACCGTTTGGAAGATCGACCTCGGGCAGGTAATCCGCATTTTGTCTTGTGTCATTGATCCGGTGGGCAAGGTCCGGGCGTCGTGCCCAGAGGCGCACTTGGCGGCCATTGCGGGCCAGAACGGAGGCGAGCGCAGTGCCCCAACTACCGGCGCCAAGAACGGCGACGCGGGCGTAGGGCTGCGACGGGGTATGGGAGATAGAATCCTTGATGGGGAGCTCCTTTTGGGTGCTCTTACTCAATATGTCGTCTTCAGGTTCCGCGCGCCCCACCCGCCATACTGGCCGCGCGACAAGGGGCAAAGACAAGCAGATGTGCCGTCAGCGCCAAGCGGGTCGTACACATGCGCAGTTTAAGCCCTTTTGGGCCGCGTCCGTGCCGAGCGGGTCCGTCGCGTGAACCCTATCAATAGGGTAGCAATCCTGTCTTAAATTTCAACCCAACCTCGCCGCAATGCGGCGAAGGACTTTGTAATAAAAGGAAACTTTTTTGTTTTAGAGATCACAGAGACGTGTTCTTGCCCAATCGATCAGGGTTCAAACCCCGCAACATTGCCTTCATGCACCCAGGCCGAAGAGCATTTTCCGAGATAGGCGGTATCCGTTGGCCAGCCCTCTGGCGTCAAACCGCAGGCCGCCAATTTAGCGTCATACCCCAGCTCACTCATGTAACCATTCGCGCCGTCGCCTTTCTCCGGATCGGTCCAGATGATGCCGGAAAAGCCGTTGTCGAAATCGCATTCGAACGCGTTCTCCAAGGCATAGGGTGAGATGTAGCCCAAAATGGCCGCCTCTTCGAAGGGCGCGGCATAGAGCGCGATCTGGCCATTCTGGGTGCCTTTATTGCTGATCACGCCGCTGACTTCACGACATTCCGCACCACCATAGGGGGCCGCCCCCACAAGCGGCATGCGGGGCTGATAATAGGCCGCGCTCTCACCGCTTGGCCCGGTGCGAAAACTGTTGAACGCGATGTCCCGCGCCGCAAGGATGTCCGACACCTCGGCACTGAGCGCCGGGGTCAGACAGGACAGCGTGCGTGCCGGTGCGACGCTCCGATCAAAGAGATCAAGCCAAATCTCCGCTTCTTCAGCACCCGCTCCATCCATCGGCGTTTTGATGTTGAGCACGGCCCGTCCGCCTTCGTGCAAAAACGTCAGGCTGTAGCTGTCCCAAGGATAGCCGCCTGTGCCCGGCGTCATATCGAATGGCGTGTCGATGGCCAGTTGCGTGAGCGGCCCGTCTGAGATTTGAGGCGTGACATGCAGCTCAAAAGCCGGGGCGCCCGTTTCGGGATGCTGCGCGCCGCAGAGTTTGATCTCTTCGGCCTCTTCGGTCACGCACAGCACCTGTGTCGCCAGAATGTCGTCGCAAAACGCATGGGCGCCCGCCGTCGAAGACAAGAGGGCCAGGGGGAAACAGGGGATAAAAAATCGCATCGTTAAAGTCCTTACATCCGTTTTTAGACCTGCGTCACTGCACACGGTCAAGAAATGCGCCATCGACCCAGCCCGTCGCACAGGGGCCGTGATAGGGCGTATAAAGCTGCTCGGGGCGGATGAGACAGGAGGTGACCCCATTGGTGGGGATCGCCACGGCGAGGAAATCCCCGTCGCGGGCGATGACATCCACGGTGTCTCCCTCATAGAGCCGCCACCAGACGGGCGTCGCAGCGTTTGGACGGGCGGTCGCATAGACCGGAAGCCCTTCGCCTGTCGGCACGGGCATTACCTCTGCGACGCCAACCGCATTGGGCTCCGGCACCACGACATCCTGCGAAAAGAACAGCCCGATGGGACCGCGCGTCTCAAGCGGCGCCCAAAGCGCCTCCGTGTCGGCGTAGACGGTTTGCGACAGGCAGGGCGTCTGATCGATGTCTTGCTGCCAATGCGCAGATTGCAGCCACATCTCGGTGGGGCCATCTTCTGCCACCGCCTCTTCCATGTCGTCCCAAGGCAGGCTGGCATGAACCGTCACCGGCTCATTCAGATCGGTGCTCCAGAACCCCAATTCGACGCGAAGATCATCGCCCTCTTGCCAGCTAAACCACGTGGTCGCCGCCTCCGCGATCAGCGGCGTGTCGTAGTAAGTCGCGCCGGTTTCAAGCGCGTGGCGAACAAGGCTAAAGCGCGCGTCTTGCGCGCAGACGGTGATCTGTTCGCGGGGTTCGGCCTCGGTCGTGCATTGAAACACGACCTCGCCGTCGCAGACGCCCTGCGCGACCGCGCTTTGCGCAAAACCAGCGGCCAGACAGGCCAAAGCCGCTTTTCGGAGATGTCTCTGCATCGCTGTTACGGCGAGACTTGCGCCAGGTCGATCATCTCGATCAACGCGCCGAGATCGGAGGTGACAGAGCCCGCGTCGCAGGTCAAAGTCGCAAGCACCTCGTTGTTCTGGATCACGGTGATACCCCCCTCGGCCTCGGCTTCTGCATCCCGCTCTACGCCCGCCCAGACCTCATAGGCATACCCGCCATCCGCGTTAAAGGTCACGGAATCAGTCATATAGCTACCCATGCCATTCCAGGCCGCGTAGGACAGCGTGACTTTTTCTTGCAGGATTTCTTTCTCCACCTCGCCATTGGATTTGAAAAAACCGTAAGAGGCCATGTCGCCATCTTCCCAAATCGCATCGCAAAGCTCGACCGCTTTGGCGCCATTGTTGAAGGTACAGGAGAAGACTTCGGTTCCATCGAGCAGGCAATACTGTCCGGCCTGCGCCATACCGGCGGCAAAAAACAGTGCGGTTGCGAGAGAGATTCTTTTCATTGGCTTTCCTTGATCGAAAATCATTTCATGACACGGGCTGCCGCGGCAACGTCGGACATGAATGCTGCGACAGGTGGCTTTGGCGCGCTCAGTACTACGGACCCGAATAGGTGATGGGAGGGGGAAAATGTCGGCAGCTTTCCCAAGCCGCAGGCGCAAAACACCATCGAACATTGCGGCAGCGCCCGATCATGAGGGGCATGAAAATTCCGTCCTGCCAAGAACCACGACTGACAAAAGTCAATACTTTACGAGAAAAATAAAACTTTGGACGCTCAGTCTTTCGACACTGAAAAACGATCTCTTTCAGTTGCCTCAACCTCATGGACAAGGAGAAAAAAAATGGCCGCCCAATGGGCGACCTCATTGCAGGTGCTTTTGTATCTGGATGTCTACGTCGAACGACATCTCCTGACCTGCCGCCTGCACGGCCCCGGCACAAAAAAACGAGGCCAGATGCGCCTGAGATTAGAACGAACTATAGCCACCATCGGCCATAATCAATTGCCCGTTGATCGCTGACGACAGCGGCGACAACAGGAAAGCGACGACATTGGCCACTTCAGGGGGCTGTAGAAGGGCGCCGCTTGGCATATCTTCAAGCCATTTCTCAACCACCTCAGGATGTTCGATCCCAACCGATTTCAACATCTCGGTCTCTGTATACCCGGGGCCAACGGCATTCACGCGCACCCCGGTTTTGGCCCATTCAACGCCAACGACCCGAGCCATATGTGCCACCGCCGCTTTTGACACGTCATATGCCGCATGAAGCTCCGGACGCACGGCTTTGACACCGGCGATAGAGGAAATGATGACAATCGCGCCTGCCCCCGCTTTGGTCATATGCCGCCCTGCGGCCCGCACGGAATAGAAGACGCCATCGAGGTTCACCGACATGACACCGCGCCACTCATCATCGCTATGGTCGAGCATCGCATTCGAGTTCGCGTAAGCGGCATTGGCGACGAACCCATCGATGGCCCCACGAGTCTGAACCACACCATCGATAAAGGCATCGACCACGTCACTCTTCGTCACATCGACAACATGACCTTCTGCGGAATAGCCCTCCGCCTGCAAAGCGGCGGCGGCCTCTGCTGCGCCCGACAGATCAGCGATGACCACATGGCCGCCGAGACGGCAGATGGTGTGCGCAATCGCGTTGCCGATGCCGCGTGCACCCCCGGTGATGGCGATCGTTTTTCCTGAAAATTCCATATTTTCTCTCCTACTGCGCGGTATAGCCGCCGTCACAGACGACACTGGAGCCGGTCACGAAACGCGCCTCATCAGAGGCGAGAAAGAGCACGCAATTGGCCACATCTTCCGGTTCACCCAAAGTCAAAGGATGCTTCTCGCCCATCATGGCGAGATAGGCCTCCCGCCCCTCGGGCCAAGTGTCGGCGGCCTGAAGGAACAGCTCCGTTTTGGTCGAACCGGGATGAACGGCATTGACGCGAATGCCATAGGGCGCATAGCAAATCGCGTCCGTCTTCGTCATCAGCAACACAGCCCCCTTGGTGGCATGATAGGCTGGCAAATCCGCAGACCCGATCAGGCCATAAATGGAGGAGAAATTGACGATGGACCCCGTCTTTTTCTCCATCATGGTCGGCAGCACGTGTTTGGTCGTGAAGAACGTGCCTTTGACATTGACGTTGAAAACACTGTCCCACTCGGCTTCGCTCATCTCGTGGACCAGCTTATTGACCCCCGGTGTAGCGGCGTTGTTCACGAGGATGTCGATGGTGCCGAAACGCGCCAGCACGTCTTTGATGCCCTGCTGAACGGAGGCTTCCTTGGTCAGGTCAACCTTGACGAACAGAGCCGAGGTCGGGCCCGCATCGATCTCGTCCGCAACCTCCTGCGCCTTGTCGAGAATGTCGAAAATCACGACATCGGCGCCCTCTTCGGCCAACCGCCGGGCTGTCGCAGCCCCGATCCCTTGGGCGCCACCTGTCACGATTGCGATTTTTCCGGCTACACGTCCTTGTGTCATTGCTTTCTCCATGAATGTGCATTTGGCCCGGCCGTAACCGGGCAGAATGTCTTATTTGATGAATTGATATTTCTTGCGGTCCGTCGTGATCGCCACGGCAACGATGATCACCAGCCCTTTGACGATGTCCTGCGTAAAGCCACCGACACCGGTCACATCCATGCCATTGGACAGGATCGCGATGAGCAACACGCCCAGAATGGTGCGATGTGGGCCGCCGACACCGCCCGAAAGGGCCGTACCCCCCATCACGATGGCCGCGATTGAGTTCAGCAAGATCGACGAGCCTGCCGCAGGCGTCCCCGCCCCGACCTGTCCCGCCAAAAGCGCACCGGCCAGACCACAAAGCGCACCGCAAACCACGAAGGCTTTGATCTTGAAGCGGTTGATCGGCACACCGGAGTTGGAGGCCACAACCTCACCGCCACCGATGGCATAGAGATAGCGGCCGAATTTGGTGCGCAGCGCGACGAAGGTCAAAAGCAGCGCCGTGAGCAAAGCGATGGCAGCGACATTCGGCACGCCCATGATGAACGACCCGTTGATCAGATCGGTATAGCCCCAATCCTGATAGATGATCGCGATCCCGCCGGAGACATGCCCGGCAAGCCCGGCCAGAACCGACATCATGCCCAGCGTCGCCAAAAAGGAGGGCACCTTGAGATACACCAGCAACCCACCGTTGACGGCGCCCACCACGGCGCCTGTGGCGATGGCGATACAGATCGCCGCGACACTTCCGTACAGATCGACACTGATTGCGGTGACGAGCGTGGCCAAAACGACGGTGGCCCCGACCGAAAGGTCAATCGACCCGATCATGATCACCAATGTGCCCGCCAAGGCGACCAAGAGCAGGACAGAGGATTGCATCCCGATGTTTTGAAAATTGGCCAGCGTCCAGAAGAGCGGGTTTTGGATGGTGAAGAAGGCGATCAGCACGCCCAGCGCGCAAAGCTGTGCCAGAATGGCATAGTAGGGGCGCAGCGCATTTTGTCCCTTGGAGGGCACGCCGGCATTTGTTGTCATTGCGGTCATGTCATAACCTCCTTTTAAATCATGCTTTTGACGATGGTGGCTTCTTCGGGCTTAGCCCCGAAGGCGGCCGGAAGTTCGGCTGTCACCTGCCCGCGCCGCATCACCAGAATGCGGTTCGACAGGCCGATCAGCTCGGGCAGATTGTCAGAGATCAAAAGAACCGAGGTCCCTTGGTCCGCGACATCGCGGATCAGATCGTAGATTTCCTCTTTCGCCCCGACATCGAGCCCCCGCCCCGGCTCATCGAGCACCAGGACATCGACGCCGCGTGCCAACCATTTGGCAAAGACAACCTTTTGCTGGTTGCCCCCCGACAGGTTGCGCGCCAAAGCCCGCCGCCCCGGTGCGCGCACCTTCAACCGTTTCAACCAGTGATCCGTGACCTCTGCGCTCTTGCGGGAGGACAGATCGATCCGCAGCGGCCCGGCAATATTGGTCAGGCCGGGCAAGGTGAGGTTCCACTCCAGAGAATGCGCCCCGATGATGCCCGCGAGATTGCGTTCGGCAGGCACATATCCGATGCCCTCAGAAATGGCCTGGAAGCTGGAGCCTGACGCAAGAGGTTTGTCATGGATCATGACCGTCCCGCCATCGCGCGGCGTCAACCCCGCAATCATACTCGCTACGACGGACTTGCCGGAGCCAAGCACGCCGGCAACCCCCAAGATTTCTCCCTTGTGCAAATCGAATGAGGTCGGTTCTACCTCGCCCTCTTTCGCCAGATCCCGAATCGAGATCACCACCTGATCGTCCGGTGTGCGCTGACGGAATTCCTTGTAGTATTCCTCTTCGCGCTTTCGCCCGACAATCAGCTCATGCAGGCCATCCGGACTGGTTTCCGAAGCTTCCAGCTGTTGCATCACCTGCCCGTCTTTGAGGGCCACGATTTCATCGCAGCACCGAAAGATGTCCGCCATAGAGTGCGACACGATGATGATGGATGCCTTCGACCGCCATTGAGCAATGCCTTCAAAGAGTTTGTTGGCCTCATTCTCAGACAGGGCGGAGGTTGGTTCATCCAGCAAGATGATCGGCTCGACCGGATAGACACGAGACAACGCAAAGGCTTTGGCGATCTCCACCAATTGCCTCTGCCCAAAAGACAGATCCCCCGTGACCGCTTTGGGGTCCACATTGTCGATCCCCAAA
Source organism: Celeribacter sp. (assembly GCF_048270365.1). Taxonomy (NCBI): domain Bacteria; kingdom Pseudomonadati; phylum Pseudomonadota; class Alphaproteobacteria; order Rhodobacterales; family Roseobacteraceae; genus Celeribacter; species Celeribacter sp. The sequence continues at coordinate 77,248 of NZ_JBLWTA010000005.1, read as the reverse complement.
TCCTCAAGAACCTCTTGTGTGACCCGGATCATCCGGTCACGTTCGAGCACCCCAAAGGTCGTGAATTTGGCTTCGCGGCCCAGAAAAACATTTTCATAGACCTTCAGTTGCGGCACCAGACCCTGTTCCTGAAAAACAGTTGCAATGCCATGGCGCGCCGCTTCTTCGGGGTGCCCTAGATGGGCCTGCTCCCCATGAATGCGCACGACGCCCTCATCCGGCGACACCACGCCATTGATGCTGCCTAAAATCGTCGATTTCCCGGCGCCATTCTCACCGACCAGCCCGAGGACCGTATTTTTCCGCAACCGAAAGGAGACATCCCGGATAGCCGGGATGCCGTTGTAGGACTTGCTGACGCCCATAAGTTCGAGCGCAACAGCAGAGGTCTCTGCTGATGTGTGCTTCACAGTCTCAGTCATGTTTGAAAGTCCCGCGCTCAGGCTTTGAACGGACCGGAAATATAGTGGCCCTCATAGAGCTGAACCACGCGATCGAATTCGCCGCTGCTCTTCATGTCAGCATAGGCCGGGTTGAGCCGGTCCTTATTGTCCGGGAACAACGCGAAATGCGTTTCCGGATCAATCGGCATGATTTTCGCCTGCGGATTCCAGTCGTCAGGATTGAGCGTGCGGCTCATCTTGGTCCAATCATAGGCCGGACCGTCCGCGCCATAGAGGTTGTCCAGATAATGCTGCACGTTGTCCTCAGTGATCAGGGCGGATTCGGTATACATCATCCGCTCGGGCAGGCTCGGCTTCCATCCGTTCAAAGCATCGAACACAGAGGTGACCATAAAGGCCGCCTGATACGCCGGGAGCGAAGAATGGGTCGCGGCGAGGCGGCCACTTTTCACCGCGTTCAGACCATCGGGCAAACCATCGATGCCCACGACAGGAATGTCGGTTCGGTCCCGCTCATCCAACACCGCCAAAACGCCCTCGGCGATCGAGTCGTTCTGCGCCATTACACCTTTGAGATCCGGATGCGCCGTGATCATCGACAACATGGCATCGCGCCCGCTCTCCCGGTCCCATTGGGTTCGCAGATTGCCAACCACTTCGATGCCCGGATATTCCGCAGCCGCCCGCATGACACCCGCCGTTCGGAAGGCATCCGTCGGCGTGGGGAGCCCCCAGATATGGACGACCTTGCCCTCACCGCCGATCCGTTCGAACAGCACTTTGGCGACTTCGTAGCCCGCAAGTTCAGAGTTCGGGGTGGAATATTGCACATGGTAGTCGCCGACATCGACCGGAGAGAACCACGCGGGATGCTCCCAGATGTTGGAATAGTAAATACCGGACGACTGAAGCGTCTTGGCCATCTGCGGCACGGCGCCATCGGGGAAAGGCAGGCCGATGAACATTTTCGCGCCCTGTTGCGGGGCGGAGCGGACCTGGCTGATCTGTTTGGCCGGATCTGATCCGTGCAGCATTTGCGCGCCATCCAGACCTAGGGCAGCGGTGCAAGCTTCGAAGCCTTTCACCCATTCCACCCAATAGGAATGCAGCACGTCGACCTGATAGATGATCTTCCCGGTTGTCGCGGCCTGTGCCGACGTCGTGGTCGCAAGGCCTGTCGCCCCGGTGATGCCAGCGGCTGCTGCCAGCTGCATGAAGACGCGGCGTGAGAACGGTTCATGAATGGAGTTTCCAGCGCGCACAATACGGCTCTCCACGGACTCAGTCTTTTTCATTGGGTCTCCTCCCCAGATGTTGCACCGCCTCATCTCCTCCAAAGAACACCCAGGGCCGTGCGCGTATCATGGTGCTCCATACCGTCATCCAATATTACCATAATACAGTCAAGAATTATCTTACTGACTTACCGTAATACGATAAGATGGCGCGACTTCCCCCCAAAAAAGCGACCTCGAGCACATCAAATGACGCGACAAAAAAGAAAGCCCCGGATAGGCTTGCGCATATCCGGGGCATATTTTTTTATCGCAGACGGCTCTGAACCCTCAGCCCACAGTCACGCCCCCGCAGACAAAGAGCGTTTGCCCAGTCACGAAAGACGCCTTGTCATCGCAGAAGAAACTGATGGCATTGGCCACGTCTTCAGGCTTCCCCATACGACCGAGAGGCACTTGATCGATGATCGCGCGCGTCTTCGGCGCATCTGGCGGATTGTTGTCCCAGAATGCCGTGGTCGCGATCGGGCCGGGAGCAACGCAATTGACGGTGATCCCATGCGGCGCCAATTCCAGCGCCCAGGTGCGCGCCATGGATTGCGCGGCCCCTTTAGACGCCGAGTAAAGCGTACGGTCCAGCTTGCCCTTGGTGACGCGGCTGGTGTTGAACACAATGCGCCCTCCCGCGCCCGCGCGGCGCATGGCAGGCACTGCCTCCTGGGCGCACACGATCGCCGCGCGCAGATTGAGATGCATCACTTTGTCGAAATCACTCAGATCGACATCCTCAAGCGGCGCAGGGAACACCAACCCGACATTGTTCACCAAACAATGCACCCCGTGCTCAGCAATAATTGCCGCCACGGTCGCCCGCGTCGCTTCCACATCGGAAAGGTCCACCTGACGAAAATCCGCCAGAAGCGCGGCATCCTCCGGGGCAACGACATCCAGCACGAACACGCGATATCCATCGTCGCTGAGCCGCTTGCTGATGGCATAGCCGATATTGCGCGCGCCACCGGTTACGATGGCCGTTTTTGACAGCATCTCCTGTCCTCCATTCATATCAAGATCGCAAACTGAGGAACCGTCTCAGAGACGGGGCGTCACCGGCTCCAAATGAAAGCGGAATGTGCCGTCGGCTTCCTTTGTCAGATCGCCAAGACCCGGGAACGGGAAATGATACCCGTGATAGCGGATGCCCTCAGCGCAGACCTTCTCGAAGACATCACGCTTCGCCTGCGCGCCGAGCGCCGGATCGCTGTCGAAATCCATATGGAAATACCATTCCGGGTGAATGGGATCATACACCTGATGATGCGCCAGATCTCCGGTAAACATCACCTTCTCCCCTTTGCTTTCAAAGACAAAGGCGGATTGGCCAGAACTATGTCCCGCAGCCGACACCGAGGTCACACCCGGCAGAACTTCGTCCCCAATCTCAAAGGTTTTCACCTTACCCTCATAGGGCTTAAGCGCCTCAAGCGTCCCTTGGGTCCAGGCCTTTTTATGATCGCTGCGCGTCAGGTTCTCAGCGTCAGTCCACTCTTCCCAGTCCTGTCGGCTCACATGGATTTCGGCATTCGGGAAAGCGGCGGACATGTCCGGGCGTCGCAAACCAAAGCTGTGGTCCGGGTGAAGATGCGTCATGAGAACCACGTCGATATCAGCCGGATCAAGCCCCGCCGCCGCCATGTTTTCCAACAACCGGCCCATTTTATCGCCGAACATATCCGAATACTGGCCCATACCGGCATCGATCAGAACGAGACGGTCCCCCATATTCACAACGACAGGGTTCAAATCCATCGGAATATAGTCAATCGGCAACCTGTATTCGACCTTCAGCCGCGCCATTTCCTCTGGGTCGGCATTCGGAAACAGACCGTCATAGCTGTGATGAATGTAGCCATCCCACACAGACGTGCATTCCAAATCCCCGATCCGAAATCTATACCACCCTGCATTCTGTTGATTTTGCAGTGCTGCGACCATTGTGCGCTCCTCCTTCTTTGAAACGCGACGCGCACCGCGTAGAGAGTCCGGCGGTGAACATCGCGCAATTTCCGTCATACCGTAATACAGGATGATGGATGGCGTCTATCCCTATTTGCGCACAACTTATGTCCATCCCACCGGCGAACACCGCACCCCGCCCGCATCGCAAACCACCAGAATTAAGTGGAAATATCCATTCGGCCGACTGTCACGCGCCATGATCGCCTTGATCGTATTACAATCACACGGTACTGTTGCAGAGAGCTCAGACGTCCTTGTGACGAAAACGCGCTACGCAATTTAATGTTTATGAACATAGGAGCACCGAATGCCAGCTCGGCGCGCAATCGCAAGAACAGCAGCCCCCCTGCGCCAACAAGTTGTGCAGATGATCCGCGAAGACATTCTTCAAGAAAATCTCAAACCTGGCCAACGCCTCGTCGAAAGCGTTCTGTGCGAAACATATGACGTGTCGCGCACCGTCATCCGTGAGGCTCTCCGCCAGCTGGAATCCGAACACCTCATCACGGTTGTCCCGAACTCCGGTCCAATCGTGACCGTCCTGAGCCAGCAAGACATTCAAGCGCTCTACGTGGTCCGGGCCAATCTCGAAGGCCTCACCGCAAATCTTTTTGCGCAGAACGCCTCCGACGAGCAATGCCAGCAGCTGCTCAACATCGCCGCGCGTTTGGACAAAGAATACCGCCACGGCGATGTCCAAAGCCGCGAACTCATCAAGGCCGAGTTTTATGATGTGCTGATCAGCGGTGCACATAACAACGTGCTCAGAGAAACCCTTGGCCTCATTCATGCCCGGATCGCAATTTTCCGGCGCTTCGCCTTTCTGGACGAAAGCCGCACCGAAGAGTCCATCGCAGAGCTCAAAACGATCATCCACGAAGCCGCCGAAGCGCATAATGGACAGGCTGCAGCAACCGCTGCAGAAGATCACGTCATTCTCGCCGCCAAATATGCAGAGCAAGAATATATCAGCCGAAATGCGGCCTTGATCGAGGCTTGAGGCCACTCGCAAGAGCAGCCTCAAATGGGTTTCGAGGGCTGCTTTACGGAGCGGCCCACCAACTCCGGTCATTCGCCACACCGCGCGCCAAAAGCTTTTTTACAAAATCTTCTGTGAGCGGTGCAGGATTGTTGAGGACCAGTCGGCGCGCCGATACGGCAGAGCGCGCGATCTGATCGAAATGCGCCTCGCTCACCCCAAGGGACGCCAATTCAAGCGGAACGCCCGCTGCGGCCAAGAGCTCTTCGATCCGCGCAATCGCCGCACGCCCTTTATCGTCAAGTGACTCCAGACCTCCCCCAACGCCGAGAATATCGGCCATACGTGCGAATTCCTCACGCGCGTAGGGTTGGTTGGCGCGCATGACATAGGGCAGCAAAGCACCCACACCGATGCCATGCGGGGTATGGCCGATCGAGGCCATCGGGCTTTGGATCGCATGCGCCGCCGCCGTGCCCGTCGTGTTGATGACCATGCCCGCACAATAGGCGGCAAACATCACATCCGACCGCGCCACCAAGTCGGACGGCGTCTCTACGACCGTGCCTAGAGAGCGACTCATCAACCGCAGCCCCTCCTCACAGAACACATCCGTAATCCGATTTTTACCGACATAGACTTCCGTCGCGAGTTGGTCGGGAGATGGGTTCTTGGGACGTGCCGTGAACCCTTCGACCAGATGCGACAGCGCATCCGCGGCGGTTGCGGCCGTCAGCCCCGGCGGGCAGGTGATCGTCAACTCAGGATCGATAATGGCCACATCAGGAACAATAGAGGCATCCGCAATGGCCATTTTCATCTGCTTTTCGTCGTCGAAAACAATCGCCAGATTGGTGACCTCTGCCCCTGTCCCGCCTGTGGTGGGAATGGCAATCGTCGGGACCGTCGGCCCGGGCACGGCGAATTCGCCAAAATAGTCCCGCACATCCCCGCCAAAACGAAGAACGACAGAGCAAGCTTTGGCCAGATCCATACACGACCCGCCACCAAGCCCCACGATCAGGTCAGGCGGATTGGCACCAAACCGCTCCGCGACGGCCAAGACATTGGAGCGCGGCAGATCCGGAAGCGCCTCCGTAAAGCTGTCCACAGTCAGCCCCTGCGCCGTCAAATCCGCAACCATATCGGCAAAGCTGTCTGTGCCCGCCATGCGTTCGTCGGTCACGATCAAAACGGACTTTCCCATGCTGGCCGCGATACGACCAAGCTGACGCCTCTGACCGGGCCCGAACAGCACGGTGTTGGGCTGGCGCACCAGCCCTATTCCAAGTGTATTTTCCATCGAAACTGCCCTCTCAAGCATCAAGCAACACCCTGTGCCTCATTGACGGTCAAGGCAATGTACTTGTCTTCCATGAACTCATAGATGCCCTCTTGACCACCCTCGCGCCCAATGCCGGAGGCCTTGGTGCCACCGAAGGGCGCGGCCGCGTCAGCCATGATGCCACGGTTGATGCCGACCATCCCGAACTCAAGCCGCTCCCCGAAGGTCAGCGCACGCGAGACATCTTTGGTGAACACATAAGAGGCCAGACCGAAGTCGCTCTTATTGGCAAAGGCCAGCGCCTCTGCTGCATTCTCAACCGGGAAGATGGTGGCAACCGGAGCGAACAGCTCGTTGGAACACATCACCTCGTTCGGGGCATCGAAGCGAATGACGGTCGGCTGGAAGAAATACCCGGGGCCCTCGACAGCAGCCCCTCCGGTCACAACCGTTCCGCCTGCGGCCTCCAAGGAACGAATCGTATCCCCAAGACGATCCCGCTGACGGGCCGAAATCATCGGACCGACATCGACAGAGGTCATCCCATCGCCGACCGTCAGAGCCTCGACCTCTTTGAGGAATTTTTCGGTGAATTCTTTTTCGACCTTTTTGTCCACGATGATTCTGTTTGCAGCCACACAGGCCTGCCCCGCATTGCGGAATTTGCAGATCACGGCCTGCTCAACGGCCAGATCGATGTCAGCGTCATCCAGAACCACAAACGGCCCATCGCCACCAAGCTCAAGCGAACATTTCGTGATGTTCTTGGCCGCCAGCTCCATCAACAAGCCCCCCACACGGGTCGAGCCAGTGAACGACACCTTACGGATACGCTTATCATTCATCAGCGGCGTCGAAACCGATGCAGAATTTGTCGTATGAATCAGGTTCATAACCCCGTCCGGGAACCCGGCCTCCTGCACCAGCTCCGCGAAGAGCGCGCAGGTCAACGGCGTTTCCTGAGCCGATTTCACGACCATTGTACAACCGGCGGCCAGAGCGGCGCCGCCCTTGCGAACGATCATCAAAAGCGGGAAGTTCCACGGCGTGATCAAAAGGCAAGGGCCGATCGGCTGTTTGGCCACCATGATGCGAAAGCCGCCATTCGATGCCGGGGCGTAGCTGCCGTGAAGATGCGCCGTTTGTTCGGCAAACCAGCGCAAGAAATCGCAGGACAGTTTAAATTCGGCCCGCGCCTCGGTCAGAGGCTTGCCGCTTTCAAGCGTCATGACGCGCGCAAAATCTTCCTGCCGTGTCAGCATGAGATCGTAAAGCCGGTGCATCAATTCAGCGCGCTGCCGCGGCGCGACATTGCGCCAGCCCTCTTTCGCGGCTTCCGCAGCATCAAGCGCCAACAGCGCTTCGCGTTCCCCGGCACTGGACACAGAGGCAAAAACTTCGCCGGTTGCCGGGTTCGAGACCGGAAACTCCGCGTCACCTTCCAACCATTTCCCATTGATCAGCAGGCGGCCGTTCGGCTGCACGAATGTCGTATCCGCCACGACCGGCTTGGGTGAGTTTTTGTTCATTGAGTCCTCCTACGCCCGAATAAGCCCCGGAGAATCCCCGGATAAGCTCTTTGCCGAGCTAAAAAATTGAATTTCAGTATTAGCGTAATACAATATGATTGTCCGAGCAAGTGGATCCGCAGATGCCGCCCACATGCGCCGATAAAAAAATGGGATTGACCATATTGGTCATACCGTAATACCGTATGAGAGATTGGATTCTTGATCACCGACGCGCAAAACAGCTTCGCCGCGCGCAATCGGCCCATCACCTGCATTTGGAGACCAAAGCAGGGCACGAATATTGCTTGGAGGGCGGCATTCGGTGACCCAGAAACATTTCGGCCCAGCCGATAGAAATGACCTAAGTGGGAGGCTTAATCTATGAGCACTGAACATTCCGCAGCCCTTGACGGGCTTCAACTTGATGTCGCCGTGATCGGGGCAGGCGTTGGCGGGCTTTACGCGCTTTACGCCATGAAAAACAAACTCGGCCTGAACGCCCAAGGCTTTGACGAGGCCGATGATGTTGGCGGAACCTGGTATTGGAACCGCTACCCCGGCTGCCGCGTCGACACGGAATCGACGGTTTATACCTATTCGTTCGACCTGGATATGTTTCAGAACTGGCAATGGTCCGAGCGCTATGCACAACAAGAAGAAGTGCAGGCCTACCTGAGTGCCGTCGCCGACAAACATGACCTGAAATCCTCCATCAACTTTGGCACGCGCATCGCCAAAGCCGATTGGCTGGAAGAGGAAGGTCAGTGGCAATTGACCACCAAAACCGGCGAGAAAATCAAAGCACGCTACGTGATTGAATCGGTCGGCCTTCTGTCCTCCAGCTACGCGCCAAGCTTCCCGGACCAAGATAAGTTCAAAGGCGAGGTTCTCGTGTCCTCGAAGTGGCCAAAGGAAAATCCCGACCTGTCGGACAAACGGGTCGCCGTGATTGGCACGGGATCGACCGGCATCCAAGTCATCACATCTTTGGCCGGCAAGGTGAAACACCTGCATGTGCTTCAGCGCACCCCGCAGTGGGTCGTGCCTCTCGGCATCGGCCCCTTCCCCCAAGACACTCGCGAACGGATCAAAAAAGACCCCAAAGGCTATCGCGATTGGGCCTTGGACACCGCCAGCGTCTTTGGTTTCCAGGAGAGCACGACACCGGCCCTGTCCGTGTCCGAAGAAGAACGGCAAGCGATTTACGAAGCCGCCTGGCAGAAGGGCAACGGCTTTGAATTCCTGCTCGGCACCTTCTCGGATCTCGTGGTGACGCCTGAGGCCAATAAAACGGCAACGGATTTCATCAAATCCAAGATCGACGCGATCGTGAAAGACCCAGACACCGCCCGCAAACTGACGCCGACCGACTATTACGCGAAACGTCCTCTCGCGGCCGACAATTACTATGCCGTCTACAACCGTGACGACGTGTCCCTGCATGATGTCAAAACCAACCAGATCGAGCGCTTCACTGAAAATGGCCTCATCATCGGCGGCGAAGAAGTTGAATTGGACGTCGTTATCATGGCGACGGGCTTCGACGCGATGACTGGCAACTACCTCAAGATTGACACCACGGGCCGCGATGGCGTCAAACTTAAGGATGAATGGTCGGATGGCCCCCATACCTACGCGGGTCTTGCCGTGTCGGGTTTCCCGAACCTGCTCATGGTTTTCGGCCCCTTCAGCCCGTTCACCAGCCAACCTTTGGTCCACGAATGGCAAGTCGATTACTTCACCGACCTCATCGAAAAGGCAGAAGAGGTCAACGGCGTGATCGACGTCGAGAAATCGGCTCAGGAAGATTGGGTCGGCATTTGTCAGGAAGGCATGGCCGGGACATTGTTCGAAGTCACCGACAGTTGGATCAACGGCGCGAACATCCCTGGCAAACCGAGAACCTCGATGTGGTACATGGGCGGCATGTCCAACTACATGGTCGAAATGAACAAAATCCGGGACGAAGGCTATCGCGGATTTGAGATTTCGAAATCTCGCGTGCCCTGCCTCGAAGACCAAGAGTAAATCTTGGCTGAGCCTATACCTACGGCGCAATGCACAGGATTGACCTCCCAACGAATGGCTGATGACATTTTTTGTCATCAGCCATTTCTGCTTAAAGGAGCATAGATTTCAGAAGAAGGTCGCCAGACACCCATTGAGCCAAGACATCCATTTAGAGATATCACGCATGATTTTTCTGGCGGACAAAGACCGCCCAAATCTGTGCCTAAACTAAAATTCGCACTGCGTCGTCTCGTTTACTTCACGCAAATTTACTTCACACGATACAGCGCCTGTCTTGCTGGCCCCATTCGGTTCAGATTTACCCGAGCAAACCTTACCGGACTTGATGCGTAAAAACAGTGTCACGGTTGACGTTTTTATAGAGCATATAGGCAGAGCGGGTCCAACCCGTCGGATAGAAGAACTGCGGGCAGTAGGCCCCCATCCATATGAAGTCTTCTTGCCAAACTTCATGCCAGTCGGACCCAAGCAAATACATGCCCTGCCCTTCAAGCATGACCAACCCATGCTCGTTGATATGCGTCTCGATCTCAGGGAAGTTCGCGCCCGGCTCAAAGCTGAGAATGTTCACTTCGAAGTCGTAGCGCAGATCGCCAAAGGGCAGCATATGTTCCCACGTGCGGCCGATTGTTCCGTTGTGGTTGATCTTCTCAAGCTGATCGCGGTGCGAGACAATTGCAGGCGGCGTGTCGATGCCTTCGACCGCAAAATACGGCTTGCGAATATCCATGAGCCGTGCGGGCGCGCCATCCGTGGTGCGCACTTCATGTGTTTCTCCGGCAGGCAGGAACACAAAGCTCCCCGGCGTCATGTCCACGGTGCCGGTGGCTTCGGAGGACAGGGTCAGAGCCCCGTCAAACAGGTAGTAGAAGTGTTGCAGCCCATCATTCAAAGGCTGCCGAGTGCCCCCGCTGCCTTCGATTTCGAGCATGACCTGCCCGAATTGAGCGCCGAGTACTGGCCCGGCAAGAAAGCGCACGACCGTATCCCGCCATTGCGGCAACAGGCTTGGCATCACGCCTTCGGGCGGCATCAATGCATAGTTGTGCTTGATGCGGCATCTGGCTTCGCCGATGGCTCCGGGACGAAACGTGCCGGGTGCGGGTTGGAAATCATGTCCGAACATATGTGCTCCTACGCGGTAAACCGCCTTGGTTAAGAGGGAATTTAAGTGAAGGATTTTCGTCGTTGATCGCGGCCTAGGCTTTTTTCACCGCACCCGTCCGGCGTCGCGCCAGGGTGATGAACAGAAGCGTCAACGAGATGACAACAAAGGACACCAAGGTGGTGATCGTACCAAGCGCATAGAGCACCGGGGTTGTCACATTGCTGGTCATTGCGAAAATCTCGAGCGGAAGGGTGTTGTGGGCGCCGCCCGCCAGAACCGTTCGTGGCATTTCGTCATAGGACAGCGAGAAACCAAACAGAAGCGCTCCGACGATATTGGGCAAGATAATGGGCAGCACCACGAAGCGAAAGCTCTGCCAGCGCGACGCTCCGGCGTCTCGGGCGGCTTCTTCGTAAGTGGGATTCAGCCGGGCAAAAACGCCAATCATGATCAGCACCCCGAATGGCACAGTCCAGGTGAGGTGAGCCCCGAGGCCACTCGTGTACCAGTTCGCTTCCACGCCGGTTTGAGAAAAGAGCAGGCCAATCCCCATGCTGACCAAGATCGACGGCACCACGAGGCTTGCGATCGTCAGGGTAAAGATCACTCGACTGCCGCGGAATCCGCGACGCAAAGCCAGTCCCGCTGGCACGACAATCAGGACATTCACGAACATCACCAGCACGGCGAGAGTCAAAGACCGCCGAAAGGAGCTGCCGATATCTCCGACTCGCTGCTCTTGGAAAAGAGAGCTAAACCAGTGAAGCGAGACATCTTTGAGCGGAAAGGTGAGACCGCCTTGCGGGCCCTGAAAAGACAGGATCATGATGGTCAGTGTCGGGCCGTAGAGAAACAGCAAGAACAGGCCCATGAGGACTTTCAAGAAAAGGGAAAGGGGACTGCGCGGGATCATAGTGCTTTCCTGATGTCGACGCCGCGCAAGAGGCCACCGATTGCACTCATCACAACAACGAGGAGCATAACGGCATTCGCACAGGCGGCTGGATACTGTAGCAACGAAATTTGGTTGAGGATGAGGTATCCGGTCGTGGCGCTATGCCCGCCCCCCATGATGCGCACTGTCACGAAATCGCCCATGACCACGGTGATGACGAACACCGCACCAATCGCGAACCCGGTTTTACAAAGCGGCAACACGACCCGAAACATGATCTGAACGGGCGTCGCACCGGCGTCGATGGCGGCTTCAATCACACTGCGATCGATACGAGACATGGCGTTGTAGAGCGGCGTCACCATGAAAAGTGTGAAGAGATACACGTAGACCAGACAGATCGCAAAGCGCGAATAGAGCAGGAAATCCAGCGGCTGATCTATCAGACCGATATCCATCAACATGGAGTTGATGAGCCCTTGTCGCCCGAGGAAAGGAACCCAGGATATCATCCGGATGATGTTCGACGTCAGGAACGGGATCGTGCAGGCCATGAACAACACCGTCCGCATAAGAGGTGTTCTGACGTAAAACGCGATATGATAGGCGATGGCAAAGCCAAGGGCCGCCGTCACTGCGAGCGTGGTGAGGGTAAAGAGAATGGTGCTGAACAGAGTCCGCCAGATGGTCGCCGATCCCAGCATCTCTGTGTAGTTGAAAAGCACGATGTCCGGGACAACCTGAAACCCATTATAGTTCCAAAAACTCACCGTCACGATCATGACGAGCGGGATGAGAAGGAAAAAACAGAGCAGCAGGGCGAGCGGCGCGATCTGCATGTAAGGCAGAAGGCGCTCGAAGAGCGGGCGTTTGGGGGCTTGGGGCTGCATGGCTGGATTTTTAGGCATGGGTCGGCGCCAAAAGATGTTCATCAGCGGCAGACCAGCTTATGCCGACCGCGTCGCCGGGTTTTGCCGGAGCGGCATAGAAACTGCGATCGGACAGTTCGACCACATGTCTTGCTTCGTCCTGAGCCGGGTTTTCGGCCACGGTGACCCGGATGCGGCTGCCTTGGTATTCCAGTGCAACAACCTGACCCAAGCGCGCCCTCGCACCTGCCTCACCCGGCAGCCCGCCCACATGGAGATCCATGTGGTCCGCACGGACGGAGACAGTGCCCGTCTCCGTTTTCAGGACATTGTGACCGCCGATAAAACGGGCCACGAATTCATTCGAAGGGGTGTCATACACCTCTCGCGCTGTGCCACTTTGGCGAATTTCGCCATCCTGCATGACGACGACCTGATCGCCGAGCGCCAATGCCTCATCCTGGCTGTGCGTGACATGGATGAAGGTGATGCCCAATTCTCGCTGAAAGCGTTTGAGTTCCTCTCGCATCCGGATCCGCAGGAACGGATCAAGCGCCGAAAGCGGCTCATCCAACAGCAGAATTGACGGTTCGGTACTCAGAGCGCGGGCGAGAGCAACACGCTGCTGCTGACCGCCCGAAAGCTCATGCGGGCGACGATGCAAATACGCCTGCATTTCGACCAACTCGATCAATTCGCGCGCCCGACGCGACCGCTCCGCCTTGCCGACGCCCTGCATCCGCAGGCTAAACGCAACGTTTTCTTCGACATTGAGATGAGGAAAAAGGCCATAGTTTTGGAACATCATCGCGGTGCCCCGCTTCGATGGCTGTTGCCATGTGACCTGACGCCCTTTGACGAGGATGTCGCCCTCACTCACCTCTTCATGCCCGGCAATCATACGCAGGGTCGTCGACTTTCCGCAGCCAGAGGGTCCAAGCAAACAACAGTAGCTGGCCTCGTAGATTTGGAGGTCGATGGCTTTGACCGCGACCGAATCTCCGAAGCGCTTCGTGAGACCGATCAGTTCTACATCCTTGGTGGGCATTCGTATCCTGTCATTCTTTTTCTTGTGGCGACTAAGAGGTGTGGGAGACGCCGCAGCACCTCCCGATCTTGGGTCAAGCTGTCGCGAATTCAGCCCATTTCATAACCATATAGCGGTCTTCATCCATGACGGAATTCCAACATGCGATGTTCCCCATACGGTCCTCGAACGAACCGCCGTCACGGACCGCGCCGACATCTTCCATCTTCACCCCTTCGGGGCTGACGATCGGCGCGGTGGCGGGTTTGCCTTCCATCCAGAAGCCCCACTCATTTTCCGTCATGTAGTCCTTGGAGGTTTTCAGAACGGCGCTGTAGTAGCCTTCACGGTTGAGATAGGCGCCAGCCCAACCAGAGAGATACCAATTGAAATACTCATAGACCGCATCGAGCTGAAGACCCGTCACGTGGCGGGCGATACCCGTGCCGCCGCCCCAGGCCCGATAGCCTTCATTCAGAGCCTGATAGACACAGGGAATACCCTGCGAACGGACCGCCGCAACAGCGGGGGACCACATCGACTGGATCACAACTTCGCCCGAAGTCATGAGGTTGATGCTTTCGTCAAAGCTTTGCCACAGGGCGCGGAAGTGGCGGTCGCGTTTGGCGCGGATCAGGAACTCGATGGTTTTGTCGATCTCCGCACGGGTCATGTTGCCTTTGTCGCCATAGGTGATCTCCCCCATCGCCTCAAGGATCATCGCCGCATCCATGATGCCGATCGACGGGATATTGACCAATGCGGATTTGCCCTTGAACTCAGGGTCCATGATGTCGGCCCAGCTGGTGATCTTGCGGTCGATCATGTCGGTGCGAATGCCCAAAGTATCGGCATTGTAGGAGGTCGGGATCAGCGTCATCCACTCGGTCTCGCCACTCGCGAAGTCCGTGGACTCGAAGTCTTCAACGAAGTTCACCGTGTGCGGGGCCGTCCCCTGCGCCTCCATGCTGTCCGCATTCAGCTTGCCGGTTTTGAACAGCGGCACGATGTCGTCATAGTATTTGATCCGCTTGGTGTCGATCGGCTGCAAAACACCCGTCGGATAGAGCTTTTTGATGCTGAAGTATTCCAATCCGGCCAATTCGTAGCTGTTCGGCTGCGTGGCGACCCGGCTGTTCACAGAGTCGGTGTCCAAAGCGGTGTACTGGATCGTAATGCCGGTATCCTCTTTGGCCTTTTGCGCCAGCGCATTGGTGGCTGCGGTGCCCCCCGAAGTCGTGCGCAAGACGATATCCTTGATGTTCTGAGACCAAACCATCGGAGCTGCGAGTGTGCTTGCTGCAATGCCGGCACCTGTCGTTGTCAGAAATTTACGCCGAGTCCAGCCGGCGCGCGCATTTGACATGGTCATATGTATTCTCCTGGTTCTTGGAATTGCTGTTCAGTGGACGCAGACGTTCAGAGTGTGTCGATGTTGGCTGCGAAAAAGTCGTTCGGGACCTCTCCGCGAGGGGTTGCGAGTGGATAGGGGTCACGCGAAAGGTATTGTCCGGTGCCCTCAGAGGCAAAGACTTCGCCGTCCCGCATCACGATCTGGCCGCGCAAATAGGTCGCCACGGGCCATCCGGTTACGGTTTTCCCTTCGTAGGGCGTATAGTCGATCGCGTGCTGCATGATGTCGTTCGTGAGCTTGACTTCACGCTGCGGATCCCAAAGCACGAGATCCGCATCGGCGCCAACGACGACATCCCCTTTTCGAGGGGCCAGACCGTAGAGTTTTGCAGGGTTCGTTGCGGTCAGTCGAACGAAATGGTCAAGCGAAATGCGCCCCGTGGACACCCCTTCGGAAAAGACCAAAGGCATCCGTGCGCCAATCCCCGGAACGCCATTCGGAATGTCGCTAAAGGGGGCATCGCGGCCCGCAGCGTCCTTGCCATTCGGTCCGGTCAGATTGGAAGGCGCATGATCCGAGGTGATCACATCGATGACACCGCGGCGGATCATCTCCCACAGACCCTCGTGATCTGCTTTGCTGCGCAGCGCCGGGCTACACACATACCCCGCCCCCTCAAACCCCGGACGGTCGAGGTCCGCATCCGTCAGCGTCAGATACTGAGGGCAGGTTTCGCCCCAAACCTTGACCCCACGCGCCTGCGCTCGGGCAATTTCTTCTGCGACTTCCGCGCAGGACACATGGAAAATCTGAATGGGTGTATCGACAAGTTCGGCCAAGCAAATCGCACGATACGTTGCCTCGCGCTCAACGATGACTGGCCGCGACCACGCATGGTATTTCGGCGCCTTACGCCCATCCGCCAGCAGCTTTTCGGTGAGCCAGCCAATCGCGTGAAAATTTTCACAATGCACCGCGACCATCGCCCCGCCCCGACGCGCCGCCTGCAGCACATTGAGAAAGCCATTGTCATTCAGCCGCGCGTCATCATAGGTGAGAAAGGCCTTCAGGCTGCGAACGCCTCGGTCAATGACCGATGGGATTTCTGCAAGAATTTCGGGCGTGGGATCGGTGACAATCTGATGCAGCCCAAAATCAATGAGGGCAGAGGCTCCGCGCCGCAAGGTTTCGTTCAGCGTTTCACTGAGCGTGTATTCAGGGAGTTGCGTCACAAACGTGATCGCGGTCGTGGTGCCCCCCGCCAAGGCAGAGCGCCCGCCAGTGGCCAGAGATTCAGCGCCATGCCCCATGCCGGGCATCACCTGATCAAGATGTGTATGGGTGTCCACACCGCCCGGGGTGACGATGAGGCCTAGGGCGTCGCATTCCTCAGCGGCCTCTTGAACGCGTCCAAGCTGCACGATCTTGCCGTCCGCCACACCAATATCCATGGTTGCAACCCCGCTGCTTGTGGCGACAGTTGCGTTGCGGATCGCGAGATCAAGCAGGTGTCGAGAAGTCATATATTGGCCTTTCTGCCCAAGCCTCGCGCATCAACTCGGGGTGCAGTGATTAGGGAGGGCCTTGCGGTCATCCCGATTGAGAGTGGCGTCATTTTGAGAGACACTTGTTTCCGCCACGCAGTTTTCATCGTGACATGAGAGTAGTGATACAGAGTGACAGACACGCGGGAATCATACTTTGGGATGAACGAACACCTTCGCCTCTCAGCCGAGCCGAGACCTCGCGCGGGATAGCCCAGGCACGCCCTCCTTCAGGCATCGGTGACGAAATTCGGGCGCTGCGCGAGCGCGTCGATGAAGGGATCGCTCAAGCCCAGTTTCCAGAACTCAGCGCGCGACAACCCGGGCTTTCTGGGGCTAAAATGCGGCGTGGCCACTGATTTTGGCCAATCCGGGTTCAGGATCGCTGCGCGGCCCAGCGCGATTGCGTCGCTTCCCAACTGCATGACGCGCAGCGCATCCTCAGCTGTCCAAATTTTGCCCGCGACCATAATCGGCACATCGGGGTCAACGCTTTGCTTGAAGAGCGGGATCGCATGTTTGTCGGGACATTTCGTTGTGTTCGGGGTCACGTCCCATAGCGAGACATGTAGATAGTCGATGCCATCGTCGCATAGCTCACGCGCAAGCTGAAGGCTCTCATCAAGGTCGAGCCCGACGGCACTTCCCGAATCTTCAGGAGAGAGCCTTACACCGACGACGAATGTGTCCGAAACCTGCGCACGCACGGCACGGGCAATCATGCGCAGCAACCTTGCACGGTTCTCATAGCTCCCGCCCCAATGATCCGTGCGCCGGTTTTGCGTCCGGCTCAAAAACTGGGTCAACAGGTAGCCGTGTGCCCCATGTATTTCGACACCGGTCATCCCGGCGGCCCCGGCGCGTTTCGCTGCGCTCACAAATTGATCGACCACGCGCAGGATTTCGGACTCCGTCGCTGCGCGCGCCCCGGTTTGCGGATCATCGCTTGCGCTCAACGCTGCGTTTGGAAGCAGCTCTCTGGGCGACCGCAGCCCGCCATGAAAAATCTGCGCAATGGCCGCCGCACCTTCTCCTTGAATGGTATCGGAAACACGTGTGAGGTCCGCGATAAGCCGGTCATCAAAGGCGCCCAACTCTCCATGCCAGCCCTTTCCTTCAAGCGCGACATGAAGCGCACAGGTGATGACCGTGCCAAACCCTCCTGCTGCCCGAGGTGCTAGCCAGTCCAACTCAGCCTCCGAGAGACTGCCGTCTTCATGACTTTGATGGGTTGTCATCGGGGCCACTGCCATTCGGTTTCGGGCCGTAACACCGTTTCTAAAGATGAGAGGGGACAGGATATCGTGCATGGAAAGTCTCGTATCTTCGCTCTGGAAGGCGCGCTGAACACATATGGATGTCGCGGCATGACCTCTGCCCGGACATCTGCCGTGACGGAACGATCAGCCGTACAAGCGACTGAAACTATGGAGATCGCCGGCGCGCTCTATCTCGCGCGCGCCGGAAAATCAGATATCGAATTTTAGGCCGGGGTCAGACCGAAGGCTTCACAGAGTTCCGGCACATCCGTGACAGCGATTTCAGAGTCGAAAGCGGTCTCAACGATTTCGTCAGACCCGCTGCAGAAAAAGACCTTTGCATAAGATGGCGTCCAATAAATGGCACTCGAACCGGTGGGCAGATGAAGCATGTCCCCTTTCTTGGCGACCATCACTTCGCGCGTATCGACATCCACCAACACGATTTCGCCCTCGATGACATATTTGCCTTCTTCGAATTTGTGCTGAAAAATCATAGCATTATTAGAACTTGTCATCTCAAAATACCCCACTTGAAGAGGTTCCGGCGCTTCGGGGGCGCTTGTGTAAAACGTCAGATGCTTGGTCTCGACACCGGTCTTGTCGGTGTAGGTTTTAAGGGTCAACTCATCGAGCGACGTCTTGCGCATTGGTTGCATATTGATTCCTCGGAAGCAGTGTTCAAATGTTGATGCGGCTCTCAAAGCGGAGCCGTTGCTTTGGTTGAGGGGGCTCAAGCGCCGATCTGCCTCGACCAGTTGCATCTTTGCAGTGCCAATTTTCGATATATGATGTAAATATTAAGTATCTAATATTTGTATTAAGTATCTAATTTTAGCATTAAAGATCGAATATTCAGCACCGCAGTCGTCAAATGCTATAATAACGAACAGAAATTGATAGACTTCGGCATCTGAATCTAAATCAGTTTCACAACCTTGGATTTGGGAGGCCGCTTAACGGTTCCGGGCATTCGGAATATGACGCAGAGCCACACAACCTGCTCAAGTGATGTCTTTGCTGCCCGGCTTTTGCACAAGCGATGCGTGTATATCCGCCCCGCAACAAGCGGGAGGATTTTCGTCCAGATCGGAATGTGCGCGAGTTAGCTCATCGGCCTGCGATGCTGGTTCGCCCGCGCATGATATGCCCAGATGTCTTCATGGTGATGGATCATCGGGGTCATGGGAAAATTAATATTTCTCAGGGGCAACGGGCGCAGAAGACGCATGATCGACTTGGTCGTCCGAATAAATTTCGCCTTGGGATTAAGGGTTGTCAAAAGCAAGAGCGCACGACCGTCTGGGCGCCTCACGATCATATACCACCCTTCCACATCCCATGCGCCGGGCTCCCCGACAGAAATCAGTTCAACCGTCGCACCAGCTTCGACTTCGTCCTTCACACCGCGCTCGAACACCATGAAATTTTCGTCTTGCTGGGTCGGACTGTCCATACGCTACCTGTAGCCTCACTTGGCTGTCATTACTCTCATGTCGTTCAAAAGTGGTATTCCGCAAAGGCCAATTGATCAAGAAGGTCGTTTGCAAGATGACGCAACGCCGCGACTGTCCAACACGCAGAGTAAGAATGAGCGCTCACGATCCGCACCCGTCACATATCAAAAAGGCGATGTCCAAACATCATGGGTTTCGGCGCCTGTTTGCGACGGACCAAATGACGCTGGGGCTCGTGCTCCCTCTGGAAACCTATGCCGAAGGTTCCACCCCAACGATGCAGGATCACCTCGACATCGTGCGCCATGCGGAAGCCATTGGAATCCCTGGACTATGGCTCCTGGATATTCCCTTTTTTGACCCAAGCTATGGCGCCGCAGGGCAAGTTTTCGAACCCCTCACCTATATGGCTGCGCTGGCTTCGGTGACGACAGAGATCGCAATTGGAACCGCAGGGATTGTCCTGCCGTTTCGTGAACCGCATCTCTTTACCAAACAGGTCGCCAGTGTGGATTTACTCTCACAGGGGCGGTGTCTCATCGGGCTGTCGATGGGGCATCGTGTCAGCGAATATTCCCTGTTCGGGATTGATTACGAAACCCGCTCAAGCCGCCTTAGAGAAATATACCGCCTGTACAGAATCTTGGCCGAACATGACCGCCCAGCCTTCTCGTCGGAGGTGTTCGGCGCGTCCCCCGGTGGCTACGATATCGTTCCCAAACCCCCTTTCGGCCGCACGCCGATGATTGGCATCAATGGCGCGGGTCAGGACATGGCCTGGGTCGCGCGCGAGATGGAAGGCATTATGATGCCGGTCACCGATCCCGACAAACTTGTCGATATGGTGGCCTCCTGGAGGCGCGCCATTCCTGACGACAGCTTCAAACCGATAAGCATGGTGGGTTTCCTGAATCTTGAGGAAGACCCCGACTATCCCTTCCGGCGTGATCGCGAAGGTTTTCACGTCGGGAGCCGCGCGCTTGCCCGCTATATGGAACAGGCGCGCGAAGCAGGGGTCAATCACTTCGCGCTGAACCCGCGCTACACACGTCGCCCGATGAAAGAACTTTTGGAAGACCTGAAGACTGACGTGCTGCCGCATTTCCCGGCGCTTTCGGTCGGGGACTGATGCCCAGATCGACATGCCTCTCCGGCGAATCTACCACCTGCATGTCCCAATGACTCGTCATGCCCGTTTCGCCAGGCGCCTAGGTTTGATGCAATCTCCCCCATTCTGCGTCCGATTGGCAGGCCTCACTCGAATATCGACGGAAAATCGAAATATTTGGGTCTTAATATTTATACCGCCGCGCTCATTCTGGCAAATTGGAGTGAGGGAGGCGCAACACATAATTCCAGCGCCAATTCGGCAAAGACTGGGCCACAATAGACACCATCGAGTGGTGCATGCCCGAAATGCCCACACGCACACGAGATCGCACATGACGACAATGACCAACCAGGCATATGTAGATGACGGCCTTACCTCTGTTCTGGATTTTCTCAGCAAATCCCTGCGCGCCTCCGCAAGCGTCATTTACTGGATCGAATCCAGCAAGGGATCGCCCATCGCACATCAAGGCTACGAGAACGCCTATTTCGAGCAATATAACGAAGGCGCCGGACGAGACGACCCCATTGCGTTTCAGTCATTGGTGCGACGTGGCGGTCGGCTTGCCTATTTGAGCGAAACGATCAAACGGCCGGATCAAAGGCCCGTCGACGGTTTTATGAAATTCATGTCCAACTGCGGTTTCGCCGATGCGATGACCATTATCCTGCGTGAAGCGGGGCAACCGCTCATCGGCGTGGGGGTCATGAAAACCCACGAAGACCCCCCGATGAGCGAAGAGACCGAATGCGTCGCCGGAGCGATTCAAAGCTACCTTGAAGGCAGTTTGATCCATAACCCAAGCATCAAGCAGCACTACGTCGAACGCAAACTGCACACGAAGTTTGGCCTGTCGAAACGTGAGCGCGAAGTCGTTGGGCTGATTGCGGATGGCGCCTCAAACTACGACATCGCCGTTGTGCTCGGGATCAGTGAAGCAACTGTCAAAACCCATATTCAGCGGTCCTTCGACAAGCTGGGCGTGAGCAGCAGAACGGCCACGATGCGCCTGATGCTTCAACCTGACCAATGGATCACAGCACAATAAAAACCACAGTATAAATCACAATAAACACCACGGACCGCTTTGGCGGCCCTCAAGGCTTTATGGTTTGATCAGCCGCGCACGGGGGCGTTCGAACGTCTGCTTCCCCGCTTTCCAACCAGCCAGCACCGGCGCGATCTCGCGAACAGCCGATGCGGCATCGGGCCCGTCGATGAGAACAACATCCGCCACCCCGCCGATCTCGATCCCATAATCGGGCACGCGCATGAGGCGGGCCGCATCAGACGTCACCATCGCAAAGGCCGCCTCCAGATCGCTGTCCCTTGAAAGCTGTGCAACATTGGAGAACATGTTTGCCATCCGCGACAGCGACGCATCGCCGAAAGGTGTGAACGGATTGAGCACGTTGTTTGTCGCGACCGAGGTCACGACCCCCTGCTTTCTCAGAACATCTGCGGGCGCCATGCCTCTGGGCACCAATTTTGTCCTGTCCCGCCCCATCAGGAACAGATCGGTCGCGGGGAGAACGCTCAAAGCGACGCCGGCATCGGACATGTGCCTCGCGATGTTTTGCACGTCCTCCGGCACCATGGCAGAGAGCTTACTGACATGCCCGATGGAAACCCGCCCGCCATAGCCGTAGGTTTCGGTCGCACGCAAGACAGCGGGAATGGCCGACCCTGAGGGGTCCAGATCGAAATCCAAATGAAAATCGACATCCACATCGTGTTTTCGGGCCAACTCAAAGATCAACGAAATATGCTGACCGGGATCAGGGTCCGCGTAGGGGCATCCTCCAACAAGGGTTGCCCCCAAGTTCAAACTGGCATCGAGCATGGCGAAGGTGTCCATCTCTTGTGTCAGCCCCTCTTGAGCAAAGGCGCAAATCTCGAGATCGATGGCATGGCTGTAATCTGCGCGAAGCGCGGTGATGGCCTCAAGCGACCTGAAGCCTGCGCGCGGGTCGACCTCGACAAAGGTGCGCATACGGTTCGTGCCCTGCAAAATGGCCTTTTCCAAGACCCGCTTCGCCCGCGCGTAGACATCCTCCACCGTGAACTTTGCCTTGGCGGCCGCGGTTTGTTGAATGGCCTCGGTCAGCGTGCCCTCACAGATCGCGCATCTGTCGAGAATACAGGCTTTATCGAGATGCACATGGCTATCGACAAAACCCGGAAATGCCAGCGCCCCGCCCCCGTCCCAACGCGGAGCCTCCGCATTGAGAAATGGAGCGATGGCCGCAATGCGCCCGTTCTGGACCCCGAGATCGACAAGCTCTTCCCGACCGAGCAGACGCACATTTGAGAGGATCATATCCAGCGACATTGGCATCGTCCTTTCTGATCCGCTCAGGCCCGCACGCGGGGATCGATCAAAATATAAAGACAGTCCACGACGAGGAATGTCAGGATGTACAGGAGGGAGGCGTAGATGACGAACCCCTGAAGCGCCACGAAATCGGATTGCTGGATCGCCTGAAGTGCATATTGGCCGACACCGGGCCATCCGAAGATGGCTTCGATCAACACTGCACCTCCGAAGATAAAGCCGATGACACCGCCAAGCAGCGTGATGATGGGCATGAGCGCATTGCGCAGACAGTATTGGAACAGGACAATACGCTCGCCATGTCCCATGGCCCGGGCGGTCCGGACATAGTCGCTTTGCAACGCTTCGACCATGGCGGACCGGGTCACGCGGGCGATCGGAGCAAGCGTACAGAGACCCAGAGTGATCGTCGGCAAGACCAAGGCACGCAGCGCCTGCACCCACTTTTCCAGATCGCCATCAAGCAAGGTGTCAATCAACAGAAACCCCGTCACCACAGGCGGCGGATCGACCCAAAGCGGCAGCCGCCCCACAGGTCCAGGCAACCAATTGAGCTGGACGAAAAACACCATCAAAAGGATGAGCCCGATCCAGAATTGCGGAATGGCCATCCCGATCAGAGCGATGATCCGCATCAGAAAATCGGGCCACCGTTCACGGTTGACCGCCGCCATGACCCCCAGAGGGACACCACAGACGACCGCCACGATCAAACCAAGAATGCCAAGCTCCAAAGTCGCGGGAAGACGACTGGTCAAATCCGCCATCACCGGATTGCCGGTCGAAAAGGACGTCCCGAGATCGCCTTGCAGCAGGTCTCCCATGTAGCGGGCGAACTGCATCGACAAAGGCTCATCGAGCCCAAGATCGGCACGGAGCATCTCAAGGATCTCCGTGCTCGCTTCGGTCGGGGCATAAAGCTCGATCGGATCACCGTTGAACAGTCGCGTGGTGAAAAAGGTGATCGTGACCACCCCGAACGCGACCGGGATGATCCAGAAGATACGCTTTAGAAGAACGCGAAATAGAACCATTTGCATATCCTTACGCTAGGTCTGGGATCAGAATTCCATCAGGTTTTCGCGAAATTGCGTGCCGCTAAAGCCGGTGCGAACAAGACCGCGTTTTTGCAGTGCAGGCACCAGGCCATCGGTGATCTCGGCGATGTAGCGCCGGTTCAGATCGCCTGCGATCAAGAAGCCATCGCCACCGGCCTCTTCCATCATCTCCTGCATTTGCGCCGCCACCGTATCCGGCGAGCCCGCAACCTCATCGAGGGCAAAGTGGAAGCTGTTGGCGATCTCACGCAGCGTGTTGCCCATCGCCATGAACCGTTGGAACGTGCCTTGCTGGCCGTTTGTCGTCAGCTCGGACAAGGGTTCATCAAGGTCATAGACGGAAAAATCGATATCAAAGATGCTGCCCATGCCCGCAAGAATATCGGCGGGATCTTTCGCCGCACGACGCGCGGCCAGAATTTCCTGCGCCTGCGAGTCCGTCTCGGCCACAATCGGCAAGAACTGGTATACCACCTTGCAGCTGTCCGGGTCGCGTCCGTTGGCAATCGCACGCGCACGAATATCTTCGCGGAACTTCTTCATCTCCTCGACGGTGGACACGGCAGCCATCACCACATCCATGTGCTTGGAGGCAAAGGCGCGCCCTTGCGGCGACCCGCCGGCCTGGACCAGAACCGGATGCCCCTGCGCCGGACGTGCGGTGTTGAGCGGACCGCGCGACGAGAAGTATTTGCCCTCGAAATTGATCGGCCGCACCTTGGAGGGGTCGGCAAACATCTGGCCGGCTTCGTCGCCCACGACGGCATCGGCCTCCCAGGAGTCCCAAAGCTGTTTGACGACTTCGACAAATTCATCCGCCATTTCGTAGCGGGCGTGGTGCTCAATATGCTCCGTCAGGCCAAAGTTCTGAGCCGCGCGTTCTGCCGTCGAGGTGACAAAGTTACACCCGACGCGGCCTTCGGACATGAGGTCCAGTGTGGCCATGAGGCGGGCCAGAAGGAATGGCGGGTAAAACGACGTCGAGATCGTCGGAACGATGCCAACGTGTTTCGTCGCTTGCAGCATCAGCGGCACCAAGGGAAGAGGATCATTCTTGGGCGCCCGGCTCGCACGTTTCAGGTAGAAATCCATCGAGCTGCCGTAGTTGTCCGGCACGAAAGAGGAATCCTCCAGCAAGACAAAGTCGAAACAGGCGCGGTCGATGGCGCGTGCAAGGTCGATTTGCAGGCTGGGATCAGACCAGTTTTGGGCCGTTCTGCCCCCCCACTGATCGAGCCATCCATGGACACCGTAGCTGTTCCCAAGGAACCAGCCGAGATGAAATTGTGATTGTGCCATTTGTGAAGTGTACTCCTAGGTCGTTTCGGGCGTCTGCGAATGTGCCGCCCGGTCTTTGATGTCTTGTGTTGCGATCCGGCATGGGCGCGCGAGGAGGCGCAGCCGTTGCTTGACGGGAAAGGAACCCCATCGGGGAAATTGAGCGAAGAGCCAGCCAGGGGAAACCGGCTCTTCGCAGACGGCTCAGGCCGTCAGTCACGCAGTTTCAGATAGGTGTACCGCGCGTAGGGTTCTTGGCTGAAGGTGACGCCTTCGATACGTTTGGACGTCGCAACCGTGCGCCCCATCACCGCCAACGGCACTTGGTTCGCCGCTGCGTCGGCCAGTCGGTCCTGAATTTTGTGGTAGGCGTCGAGACGGGCCTCCGTATCCGCCGAGTGACGATAGGCGTAATGCCATTCGTCGATTTGCGGATCGTCAAAGCGCGACCAGTTCCAGCTGCCGCCACGGTCCGACCAGCTGGTCAGGCAGCAGTTGGTCTGCGTCACGGGGTCCGCCAGCCAGAAGGCACCGCCTTCAAAATACATGCCGCCCATGGTTTCGTTCTCGCGATAAATGCGATCGCGCACGGCGGATTTAATTTGCACTTCAGGGGTTCCCTTGAGATTGGCGGTCACGCCGATTTGGGCAAGCGAGCTCTTGATCAGAATGGCCACATCGTCGTTGTACGGCAGCGCGTTCGAGTACCAAAGATCAAAGGTCAGATCCTCGACGCCCGCCTCTTCGAGCAGCGAAGCCGCTTTGTCGAGATCGTAGTCGTAGCGGGCAAAGCTGTTGTTACAGGTGATGTCGAGCGGGTTGTAAACACAGGGCGACGCTGCCCCACGTCCACCGAGAGCAACGTCGATGATCTGCTGGATCGGCAGAGCATAAAGCATGGCTTGGCGCACGGTCTGGTTGGTAAAGGGCTCTTTGTCGACAGCCATGGACAACCGCAAGATGTCCGGGGTTTCGCCAAACAACACCGGGTAACCCGCATCTTCGAGCGCGGTATACTGACGGCCGGTCAGCCCTTCGCCTGCGTAGTCAACGACCCCGCCACGGACCAGAGAAACGATGTCGGCATCGCCGGTGACACGCAGGAGAATCTTGTTGAAGTTCGACTGAGGTCCCCAGGCCCGATCCGGCACGGCGGTCAGCTCGATCTCTTGGTTCGGCGTGTGCTTGGAAATGTAGTACGGGCCGGTCGATGCGACGTTCTTTTGCAACCAATCGCGCGACCATGGATCGTCCTCGGTGGCGTGGCTTTTGGCTTCGACAGAGTCGATGATCCCGAACTGAAGGAACTTCATCGATGTCAGGCGCACCGCAACCTCAGCCGGATTTCCTTCCGGGCCATCCATGTGGGTGATGCGCACGGTATAATCGTCAATCTTTTCGAACTGATCGGGCGTAAAAAGACCCGCGACCGAGGCTTGGTTCTTGCCATTGGTGGGCAAGGAGACCAGTCGGGTAAAACTGTAGATCACGTCATCCGCGGTCATCGGATTTCCGGTCGGATAGAACGTCACATCGTCACGCAGATGAAAGGTCACAACCGGACCATCCACATCCCAGGATTCCGCTAGATTGGGAATGACTTCAAAGGCATCGCCATTCAATGCGCCGTCGGGGCGCTCTTCGAATTTCACCTCGACCAGTTTGTCATAGAGGTTGAGCACCAGATCCTGGTCTTGCTCGGACCGCGTGTCCGCAGGGTCGATGCTGTTAAAGTCAGCAGCAATCGCGCGGACCAGAGGGCGGTCATCCTGCGCTTGGGCTGCCGTCAATGAAAACAGCATCGCAGCTGCTGTCAGCGCGCCCTGTATCATGGGTTTCGCCTTAAACCTTGACATCATTCTTTGATCCTATTCTCAGTTTCTCAGGGAAAAGTTGGCATTTCCTTAGGCACGATTGGATTGGCCGCTCATCGAGAAACGCGCTCGACCGACAATCGCGATAGTGAAGAGTTGCAAGCCAAGATCATTGAGCCTGCCGTTTAAAAAATGTCGGCAAGCGTCCAAAACTCTCAATCATACTTTCGGTGGATGACCGCCCGCCCCCTCAACGCAGCAAGGGGGATTCCCACGTTTCGAGCGGAAAACATTATTCTGCCGCATAAGTTTTAATCAGAACGAGGCAGTCAGGTCTTTTGGACCGCAGCTCTTGTCAACCTTTCGAATTACAAAGGCCCAAGTCGCTATTCCGACCCGCGAAATTGCTCCGCATAGTTTCAGCATCTCCGCCCGCCTCCCCAAGTTTTGGGTCCCTCAGAGTGGTCGCGGATTCTCGAGGTAAATGGAAAAAAGCGATGCCAACCACACAGACGGACATAAGCAGTCCCCCTCCCCTCTCAGTGCGCCGCCGACTGTTCGCAGTCATCCCCACGCGCACGGCCGCAATGCTTTCGCGTTTCTCACTCTCAATGTGGCTCGGCGCGGGGCTTTTGATCTTCTACGTGGGGATTGCCCTACTCTCATTGTTCTGGACGCCACATGATCCGGCCATGCCCGGCGTGGGACCAAGCTATGCGTCTCCCAGTTGGGCCTTTCCCCTTGGCACAGACCGTCTGGGCACCGATCTTTTGTCGCGCCTGATGGCGGGCACACGCTACGATCTTGGCATCTCGCTCGTCGCAGTGTTCCTGTCTTTCAGCATCGGCACCTTTCTCGGCACGATCTCGGGCTACTTCGGTGGCATGATCGACTCCGTCATCATGCGCATGGTCGAGATTTTTCAGGCCTTCCCCGCGCTCCTCTTTGCCATGTTGATCGTTCAGACCATCGGCGCCGGGGTGGTCAATGTCATTGCAGTTCTGGCCTTTGTCGGCATGCCCGATTACTTGCGGCTTGCGCGCGGAGAAGTGCGTGCGCGCCGCGATTGGCAATATGCGGAAGCCGCCCGACTGGTCGGCAACAACTCGTGGGGGATCGCGTTCAAGCACATCCTGCCCAACTGCCTTGGACCTCTTTTGGCTTTCACATCCATCAACGCCGCCTTCGCCGTTCTGGTGATCGCGAGCCTCGGTTTTCTCGGCATCGGGCTCAGCCCGGACACACCGGAATGGGGCAATATGATCGCCCGCGGCCAAGACGGCATCATGACCGGCCAGTGGTGGGTGTCCTTGTTTCCGGGCGTGGCCATCCTCGGCATGACGGGGGCCTTCTACCTGCTCGGCGACGCCCTCTCTGATCTCTTCGACCCCCGGAGGCGCACATGACCGATCCCATTCTCAAGATCAGCAGCTTCAGCGGCGGGTTTGCCAAAGAGACCGGCGACGTGACCCAGATTTTATACGATGTCAGCTACGCCTTGGAACGTGGCAAGCTCACGGCCGTTGTCGGCGAAACGGGCAGCGGCAAATCCGTCACCGCCCTTTCGGTGCTCGGACTGCACCCCCCGTCCTTCCGGCATATCTCCGGCAGCATCTGCTTTGACGGGATCGACCTGACGTCAGTCGACGCGCGCGAATTGCACAAATTGCGTGGCAGTCGGATCAGCATGGTTTTTCAAGACGCACGCGCCGCCTTGAACCCAGTCTTTACCATCGGACGTCAGCTTGCAGACACCTACAGACTCCATCACGGCGGAAGCCGCCGCGCGGCGATGGAACATGCCATCGAAGCCTTGCGCCGCGTCCATATCCCCGAACCCGAGAGACGCGCAAAGCAATATCCGCATGAGTTCTCCGGCGGCATGGCACAGCGCGCGATGATCGCCATGGCCGCTCTGATTTGCACGCCTGACCTGTTGATCCTCGACGAGCCGACCACAGGACTTGATGTTACCACACAGGCCGAAATCATGGATCTCGTGCTTGGTCTTGCGCGGGAGCGCGCCCTGACGGTCTGTCTGATCACCCATGACCTCGGCGTCGTGGCGGAGACATGTGATCATGTCGTGGTCATGAACCGGGGCCACGTCGTGGAGACAGGAAGCACCGAACAAATCTTCACCGCGCCGCAAAACGACTATACGCAGCGTCTCTTGGCGGCCAGCCAGCTTTCGGAGGCAGCCGAATGAAAACCTATCCCAAAAACTACCCCATCGTGCAGGTCCGCAACCTACAAAAGCACTTCCCGGTCGGGCGTGGTCAGAAATTGCATGCCATTGATGGCGTCGATTTCGATCTTCAGCCGGGGCGCACGGTGGCTCTGGTCGGAGAAAGCGGCTCGGGCAAATCCACCGTGGCGCGCTGTATCATGCGATTGATTGAGCCGAGTGCGGGTGATGTCATCTTGCACGGGAACTCCATTCTCCCTCTGACGCCGCTCCAGATGGTCGAAAAATACCGGCAACTTCAGATGGTCTTTCAGGACCCGAATGCGTCGCTCAACCCGCGCATGAAGGTCCGCAAAGTGCTTGAAGAACCGCTCAAGCTGCATTCGCATCTGAACGCGGCGCAACGCACGGCCCGCCTGAATGAGCTGATCGAAATGGTGGGCCTCACTGTGGCACATCTGGATCGCTACCCACATGAAATGAGCGGCGGTCAACGTCAGAGGGTCGGCATAGCCCGCGCGCTTGCGATCAACCCCGAAGTCGTCTTGCTGGACGAGCCGACG
The DNA here is from genome assembly GCF_048270365.1 of Celeribacter sp. Taxonomy (NCBI): domain Bacteria; kingdom Pseudomonadati; phylum Pseudomonadota; class Alphaproteobacteria; order Rhodobacterales; family Roseobacteraceae; genus Celeribacter; species Celeribacter sp. Next base: position 47,924 of record NZ_JBLWTA010000005.1, on the reverse strand, counting down.
GCCTCGCTCGATGTCTCCGTCCGGGGTCAGATCCTTGCTTTGCTCAAAGAACTGCAGGTCAAACTGAACCTCGCCTTTCTCTTCATCAGCCACGATCTTCCTGTGGTGCGTCACGTCGCCGATGAGGTGGCCGTGATGTATCTTGGCCGGATCGTCGAACAGGGGCCGACCGAAGACATCTTTCGCAACCCCCGCCACCCCTATACGCGCGCCCTGATCTCTGCGGCGCCAATCGCGGAATGGGGCGTCACGCGCAAACGAGTGCGGCTGGACGGAGAAATCTCGACCCCCATTGACCCGCCTGCGGCCTGCCGCCTCTCCGGGCGATGCCCAATCGAACAGCCAAGCTGTTCGACACGCGACATGCCTCTGCAAGAGATCGGCGCGGATCATCGCGTCGCCTGCCCGTTCGCGGTGGACCATTTCCCTGAGCGCGCAACCGGATGAGACCCGCCGGATAAATCCCTGCGTCTCACCACTGCGCCTGTCCCCAAATAGCATTTAGAAAGCCCCCAAACATGCAGTCACTTCGACCTTTGCCTATGTCCGCTGAACAGGACCTTCCAGACGTCACAGCGGATCTTTTCCGCCAACTCTGGCGCGGTGTCGGCGCCACGGCCACGCTCGTCGCCACCGAGCATGAAGGCCAGCGCCACGCCATGATGGCCACCGCTGTCACCTCCGTGTCGCTTGACCCGCCCTCATTGCTGGTCTGTGTGAACCGCAGCGCCTCTGCCTTTCGCGCCCTCGAAGCAAGGGGGGCCTTTTCACTTGGCATTTTACCCGCAGCACAGCAGGACCTTGGCGCAACCATCGCGCATGCCCCAGCTCAGGAACGGTTCGACCATGGCGACTGGGCACGTCTCGATGCGCCGAAACAAGACTGTCACCAGCTTCCATGGCTGCGCGAGACGGCCACAACACTCTTTTGCAAAGTCGAAAATTCCCTCGACCACGGCACGCATTGTCTGTTGATCGCCAGAATTGACGCCGCAATCGGCGAGACCCCGACCGACCCGTTGCTGTATATGAACGGTCAATTCGGGCGCTTCACGGAGATGCACGGATGACCAGCACATTGCGCGAAAGCCCCGCAAATGCCCGCACCCCGCAATTTGCCCCGATCGAGGAGCTGATCAAAGACGTCGCTGCCGGGAAGATGGTCATTCAACTTGACGACCTGTCCGGACAGCCTCGTGCGCATCTCACGATCCCCGCGCGTTTCGCGGGCGAGCAGGCCGTCAATTTCATGGCCACCCATGGCAGAGGTCTGGTCTGCCTCGGCCTGAGCGCCGAGCGCATCAAGGCACTGGGGCTAAAGCCCTTGCCCCGTCGCAACAAACATCCGGGCACGCCTGAGTTCTATCAGTCGATTGAAGCAAAGGACGGCGTCTCCACCGGGATTTCCGCCAGCGACCGCGCGCAGACGATTTTGGCCGCCTATCATCCCGATAGCCCAGCCGATGCGGTGGTCACCCCCGGTCATGTCTTTCCGCTCTGCGCGCATTCCGGCGGCATCCTCGCCAGACAGGAGCGGTCCGAGGCTGCCATCGAACTTTGCCAGCTTGCCGATCTCGAACCGGCCGCAACGATTTGCGACATTCTGAACGAAGTCGGTGACTTGGCCGGACCGGACGACTTACAGATCATCGCCGCGCGGCACGGCCTTAAAATCGGACGCTATTCCGATCTTCTGACATTCTGCAAAGCGAGACACGGTTTCCAGATTGAAGCCCGACATTCCTTGCAGGATGCGGCGCTTGGCCCTTGCACGGTGTTGGACATTCGAGAAGAACCGAAGGGCGCGCGCCATCTCGTGCTGACCTGCGGCGACATCACGGCGCCTGAGCCTTTGGCCTGCCATGTCAGGCATTTCGATCCGGCAAACGATCTCTTCGGTCTCGCAATCGGGGCGCGTCCAAACGATATGCGCCATCTTTCTTTCGACAGGATCGCGCATGAGCAGCGCGGTGCGTTCGTCGTGCTGCATACCGAATCCCTCACCGGCCCCGAAAAGGACAATGACGAGAACGACGAGGAGACCGCGGCGCGCCTTTTGGCAAGTCTAGGTGTCCGTCACATCGCGTTCACATCCCCCTCTCGCTCCGAACCCCTCGGAGATCACGCAACGATGTCATGGGCCACCAAATGACGGGATCTGATGACATCAGCCGGATGTCCGGCACAGAGCAAGCCCAGCACATTCGAAACAAACAGCTGTCCCCCGTCGAAGTGACACGCGCCGTTCTGGACCGGATCGACGCGCTCGACCCGGAGCTCAACGCCTTTTGCACGCTCACCGCAGACATGGCGATGGATGCGGCGCACACAGCCGAAGCAGCCGTCATGGCGGGCGCGCCGCTTGGACCTCTGCATGGTGTGCCGGTCTCTCTCAAGGACTTGATTTGCACCAAAGGGGTGCGCACCATGCTGGGCTCCGAAGCCTATAAGGACTTCGTGCCCGACGAGGACGATATCGTCGTTGAGCGTTTGAAAGACGCCGGTGCGATCCTCTTGGGCAAGACCAACACGGCCGAATTGGGCTATGGTGCCGTTGGCCATAACAACATCTCGCTCACCACCCGCAATCCCTGGAACACGGACAAAACGCCGGGCGGCTCAAGCGCCGGCAGCGCTGCGGCGGTTGCAGCGGGGATGGGGTCTCTGACGCTGGGAAGCGATGGCGGCGGGTCTATCCGCAGCCCTGCGTCTTTCTGCGGATTGTTCGGAATGAAACCGTCCTTTGGACGCGTGCCGGCCTATCCCGGCTGCCGCGATCCGCGCTATCCGGGCCTCTCGTCATGGGAAAGCACCGAACATATCGGTCCACTCACCCGCACGGTTCAAGACAGCGCACTCATGCTCAAGGTCGTCTCCGGCCCCGACATGCGCGATTGCCATTCCCTGCCCGGCCCGGAGTTTGATTGGCTGGAGACCCTGCAGCAGGACCTGCGCGGCAAACGCATTGCCTACACCCCGGATTTTGGCGGCTGTCGTGTCGATACCGACGTCCGGCAATTGACGACAGAAGCGGCTCAAGTGTTCGCCACGGAGTTTGGTTGCGAGGTCGTCGAAGATGCCCCGGATCTGTCGGATATGCTCGATCTGCACTGGATGATCATTCTGCGCGACAGCGATCTCAGCGGCATGCGTGAATTGCACCGCAAGGGGCTGATCTACATGCCACATCTTCGCGCCGCCATGGAGCAACCCTATAGCGCCGAAGCGTTGACGGATGCCGCCAGACAGCGACAAGAGGTGGTCATGCGCATGTGGCGTTTTATGTCCAAATATGACCTATTTCTCTGTCCCACGGTCGCCTACCCCGCCTTCGACATCGACCAATACGGCCCTGACACGATCGAGGGCGCGCCGGTCGAAAGCCTGTTGGGGGGGCTGCCGTCGCTTTGGCCTGTCAACCACACCGGACAGCCGGCCGCCTCAGTGCCCTGCGGCATGACATCAACCGGATTGCCCGTCGGCCTTCAGATCATCGGACGGCACCTCGACGATCCTTTGGTCATGGCCGCCTCCGCCGCATTTGAAACGGCGCGTCCCTGGGCGCATCTCTGGCCCGAGATTGCTACGACCTGACAGGAAAGCGCGCGGTTTGCGCGCTTTCCACTTGGTCGGGGCTATCAAGTCTGCGCGACAACGCCAGTGGCGGCTCTGTTTGCCCGCAACCAGACAAGCGCCAGGAAGCAAAGCCCAAACGTCAAAACCGTCATGCTCGCCACAAAGGCATAAAACGCCCGCTCCAACCCGATACTCCCGACGATGAAACCCATCGCCATCGTCGGGGTCAGACCACAGAGATGACCGGCCACGTAGAACCATGCCGTATATTCGGTCCGCTTTTCCGGCAGAGCGGCTTGGTTCGCCAAACCCAGTGCGCCCACAAAAATCGCACCGTAGAATGCGCCCATGAGCGGCATGACGAGCAACAGCAACAGACCATTCGTGACTTGTAGGCCAAGCAACAAAACGACAAGGCCCCCAGTCATCCCAACACCACCCAAAATGATTGCCCCGATCGAATCCTTGCGGCCCAGAGCGATCTGTCCAACGCCGCTCGCGAGTTGGAAAATCACTGGCAACAATCCCGCCAGGCCCGCCGACCCCAAGCCAAAGAGTTGCACACCAATATGCGGCCCCAACCCCATCAGAACCGAGGCACAATACCAGCTGAGCCCCAGCCCCATGCAAGCCAGGGCAAAGAACCTGTTCTGAAAATTGCTTGAGATATGTCGCGCCATATGGCCATCGACGATGACATCCGGGACCTCGACGGGACGTATCTGATCGGGCCAAGGACACAGAAGAACACCGACAAGCGCCACACCGCACAGCGAAGCGATTGTGAGAAACGGAACGAGTGTCGGGGCGACATCCACTGCCAAAGCCAAAGACGTCAGCATCGGCCCGATGGCCGCTCCGATACTGAACGCCAGGGTCGACACCATCGCCGCCCGCGCCCGCAATTTCTCCGGCGCCAATTCATAGAGGCGCACGGAGGCAATCCCTGTGATCATACCCGCCCCTGCACCGTTCAGAATGCGCCCGGCGTAGAGCATGGCGACGTTCTCGGCGAGTGCAAAGCAAATGAGCCCCGAGGCCGTAATGAGCAGCCCGATCACAAGGACCCTTTCCTGACGTGGCAGAATGCGCGCCATGAAAGGGGTGATCAGCAGCGATGTCAAAATGCCAACCGCATAGACCACAAAAATGGCCATCGCCATAACATCGCTTAACCCGAAGACAGTCACGTAGGTGCCGTAAAGAGGGCTTGGTGCGGTGCTTCCCATCAGGGAGGTTCCGATTGCGAACACGCAGACTAACCGCGTCAGCCAAAAACGATCTCCCTTCATCTCATGACCACCGACTGCAGGCGCGCCATTGGGCAAACATATTGCGCTTGATAATACCTCATGAAGACTTCCTATAGTTGCGTCCCCGAAAGACTTCTGCTCCGTAGCCAAGACACAGGTCTGTCTTTGGCTCACGTCGAGGATGAGATCGGGGATCTACGGCAGGGATGACCTTGGAAATGCGTTCAAAGTGTCAGCACGCCGTCATGATGTGTTTTTTGATAACGGCATATTGCATCACTCTTCACAGGCCAGGCTATCAACCAAAAGGATGATTGAGAGAGCGGATGATCCAGCTGATCTTGCAGAAGAAATAGACAAATGGATTGCCCTTGCCACGCCCCGCAAACCGCCGCGTGACGAGAGGGTGAACAGGCCCCCTGAGAGGCTGGAAGAGACTGATATGAGCCATGAACTGACCGACAAGATCGAGGCCCGCGCCTTTTGGCAAATCATCGGCGAACGTCCCATCGGTGCGACGATCGTCACGACCCGAAACGAGGCGGGACAGCCAAACGGTTTTCTAGGTCTCTCTGCGGCCCATATCTCGGCCAGCCCGCCGAAAATGCTGGTCTCGATTGATCGCAAAACCTCTGCCCTCGCGGATATCGTTCAAACCGGCCGATTTGCACTCAACTTCCTGCCGGCCGAGGCCTCGGACCTCGCTGGCGCTTTCGGCAAAAGTGGCCCCAAACCTTTCGAGACGGACGATTGGGACACACTTTCAACCGGAGCGCCCGCGTTGAAAACAGCGCTTGGGGTGATGGACTGCGAACTGTCCCAAATCGTCGAAGAAGACGGCGTCGCGATTGTGATTGGCCGAGTGGTCAGTGCGCGCTCTGCCTCTGAAGGCGATGCCTTGGTGTTTTTTCGGGGCGCATTCGAGCGCCTGAAATCTCATGCGTGACGCTCCGCTCTCAAACGCCGAGCTCTCGAAAACAGCCTCCACATCCTAGGCGAGCCCTGTTCAAGCCTTTCGTTCGACCTGACCTGCGGCGCACCGCTGGCCTCGCCCTTCCCCGCATGACCCAAGGAGCTTAGATATGTTCGATTTCTTCTCTGCCCGCCGTCCCAGCACCCTCGCGCAAGAGGCCATGATCGCCACCTCGCACCCCCTGTCCACCGCCGCAGGTCTCGACATCCTGTCAGCCGGGGGAAATGCAGTCGATGCCGCCATCGCCGCCGTCGCGGTTCAATGTGTGGTCGAACCGCACATGACCGGCATCGGAGGGGATTGTTTCGCGATCTACGCCCCGAAGGGCGGCAAAATCAAGGCTTTAAACGGCTCAGGCCGTGCCCCTGCCGCCGCAACACTGGACGCCTTGAAGGCCGCCGGGCTCGGCCCCGAAATCCCCCAGACAAGCCCGCATGCCGTGACCATCCCCGGCTCTGTCTCGGCGTGGTGCCGCCTGCATGCCGACCATGGCTCGCTTCCTCTGGACCGGCTTTTTGCGCGTGCGATCCACTATGCGGAAAACGGCTATCCAGTGACGCCACGCGTCGCGATGGACTGGGCGGCCTGCACCGAACTGGTCAGTGGCGACCCCCATGCCGCAGCACTTTTCCTTCCCGACGGCGTGGCGCCCAAGGCGGGCCAACGTCATGCACAACCTCTGCTCGGCACCCGCCTGCGCGAGATCGCCGCCAAAGGGGTCGCAGGCTTTTACGAAGGCGAGACAGCCGCCAAAATGGTGGCGCATCTCAAGGCGCTTGGAGGGCTCCATAGCGAAGAGGACTTTCACAAAGGCGCACATCAAGCCCATTGGGTCGAGCCGATTTCGACACGCTATGCCGGGTACGATGTCCTCGAATGTCCGCCCAATGGTCAGGGGCTTGCTGCCCTTCTGATCCTGCGAATCCTGTCAAAGTTCGACATGGGCGAGACCCTGTCTGAGGCCGATCGCATCCACCTCCATGCCGAAGCGGCCAAACTCGCCTATCACCACCGCGACGCGCTGATCGGCGATCCTGCCGCCTGCCCCAACATTACAGAGACCTTGCTGTCGGATCAGGTCGTGGACAAGCTCGCAAGTCGGATCGATATGGCGCGCGCCGCGCCCCCCGCGCTTTGGGACGAGCCGCCGCACAAAGACACAGTTTACCTGTGCGTCGTGGATCGAGATGGCAATGCAATCAGCTTTATCAATTCCCTCTTTCACGGCTTCGGCTCCACCCGTCTCGATCCCGCGACAGGCGTTCTCTTTCAGTCACGCGGGGCAAGTTTCCGCCTCATCGAAGGCCATCCTAACGCGATCGGGCCGGGCAAGCTTCCGATGCACACCATCATTCCCGGTATGCTTTGCAAAGACGGCGCAGCGGTCATGCCCTTCGGCGTCATGGGTGGCCAGTATCAGGCGGCAGGTCACGCGGCGCTGTTGTCGGGCCTCCTCGATCGCGGCATGGAGCTTCAGGCGGCCATGGATGCGCCGCGCAGTTTTGCCGAGGGCGATATACTCCAGATTGAACCCGGCATTTCCGAAAGCGTTCGCAACGACTTGGCCGCCCGAGGTCACAAACTCGCGGTGCAAACAAGCCCGATCGGAGGCAGCCAAGCGATCCGCATCTGTGAAGACACGGGCTTTCTCATCGGCGGCAGCGACACGCGAAAAGACGGCATGGCGCTTGGGTTCTAACGCACGGATATGTATGACTCTATGACAGATATGGCCTTGCTTGACCTCGTTGCGCTCATCGCGGGCGTGATTGCCACCGCGATCCTCGCCGGGATCATGGCGGGCTTGCTTGGCGTTGGCGGCGGCATCGTCCTTGTTCCGGTCCTCTTCTGGATTTTGACCCTCATGGATTTTCCGCCGGACCTCACGATGCAAATGGCCGTCGCGACCTCTTTGGCGACAATCATCTTCACATCGATCTCATCGGCAAGGGCGCATCACAAACGCGGCAGTGTCGATCTCTCTCTGCTCAAACTCTGGGCCCCCGGCCTCATGCTCGGTGCACTCACGGGCGGGCTTGCGGCAAAATACATCGAGGCGTCAGGGCTAAAGCTTGTGTTCGGCACCATCGCTTTATTGGTGGCACTCAATATGGCGACGCCAAAAACACTCGTCCTGAGTTCACATCTCCCCCAAAACCGTCTCGTCAATGTGGTCATATCCTACATCATCGGCGGGTTTTCATCGCTCATGGGGATCGGCGGGGGGACACTCTCCGTGCCGACCTTAAGTGCCTTTTCCTTTGACATCAAACGCGCCATCGGAACGGCCTCCGCCTTTGGGGTTTTGATCGCCATCCCGGCCGTCATGGGGTTTATCCTCTCCGGCCTGGGCGTTCCTTCTCGTCCGCCTTTCTCTTTGGGATTTGTCAGCATTCCCGCAGCGCTTCTGATTTTGCCCTTCACGGTGTCCTTCGCGCCCGTCGGCACCGCACTCGCGCACAAACTCGACAGGAAATGGATCAAACTGACCTTTGCGGTTTTCCTCGCCGCCACGTCGATCAAGATGCTCTCAAGTGCTTTGGGCTAAGTTTCACAGTTGATTTTCACAAACCTCTCATCGAGAGGCCGCCGCGCAGGACCAGCGCGAAACGATACCTCCTTTCGCCCATGATTTCATGCATGAGACCCATGCCCGCTTTGGCAAAATCTGAGGTCAACTGACAATTTGGACTGGGGCTTGGCAGAAATGCTGTACCCCGATTGCATGCAGCGTGGTTTGACAAACGCTGGCTATTCCTCACACTGTTGACGTTGAGACAATTCAAATGACCGAGAGGACTCCTGTGGATTTTCACACCCCATCATCCTTTGAGGACGCCTCAAAACGCGCGGCAGAAGCGACAGGTTTGACCCGCTTTCTCGCGGGCGGAACAGACGTTCTCGTCCAGATGCGCTCAGGCACCGTGTTGCCGGATACCCTGATCGACCTGAAACACATTCCGGGCACGCAGGACATCACCCGCACGCCCGACGGCGGCTGGCGGATCGGCATTGCCGTCTCCGGCGCACGCCTCGGCGATCATGCGGAACTTGTGGCCGACTGGCCCGGTGTCGTCGAAGGCATGGAACTCGTCGGATCGACACAGGTTCAGGGCCGCGCAACGCTCGTCGGCAATCTGTGCAACGGGTCCCCCGCCGCAGATAGCGTGCCGGGTTTGGTTGCCGCTCAGGCCTCTGTGGAGATCACGGGTCTGACCGGAGTACGCACCGTTCCGGTCGAAGACATTCCGGCAGGACCGGGGAAAACAACGCTCTCGCCCGGTGATGTGATCTCCGGCATCCTCATTCCGCCGCGCGGGGCGCATGGGGGCGACGCCTATCAACGCTTCACGCCGCGCACGGAAATGGACATTGCCGTTGCGGGATGCGCGATCAGCCTGCGCGTGGACGGCGACACGATCACAGAGGCCCGCGTTGCGGTGGGAGCGGTGGCGCCGACCGTGCGGCTTGTGCCGGATGCGGCGGCTGCGCTGATTGGAAGCACGCTCGATGACACGGCAATTGACGCACTTGTCACCGCCGTGAGAGCCGCCTGTAATCCGATTGACGACAAACGCGGCACGGCGGAATTCAGAACCGACGTCGCGGGCGTGCTCGCCAAACGGGTCGCACACATCGCCTATGATCGCGCGAAAGGAGACGCCCAATGAGCAAGATCCATGTCACGACTGTCGTCAACGGCGACGAGGTCGAATTCCTCGCGGACCCGCGCGAAACGCTTCTCGATTGTCTGCGCGATCACCTCGGGCTCACGGGCTCGAAAGAAGGCTGCGGGACCGGCGATTGCGGCGCCTGTTCGGTCACGGTGGACGGGGTTCTGATCAGCTCCTGCCTGATGCTCGGCGTCGAGGCGCAGGGCAAGCGGATCGCCACCATCGAAGGGATGGCGAACGGCGAAGAGCTGCACCCGCTTCAGCGCCAATTCGTCGAACACGCCGCTCTGCAATGCGGGTTCTGCACGCCGGGTATTCTCGTCGCGGCCAAGGCGCTCTTGGAGAAAAATCCCGATCCGACGGAGACGGAGGTCCGGTATTGGCTCGCGGGCAATCTGTGCCGCTGCACCGGCTACGACAAAATTATTCGTGCCGTCATGGACGCCGCGTCTGAGATGAGAGGAGCCGCCTGATGCCCAAAGATGACATCAGAGAATTCCGTCTCGTCGGCACCCGCCCCAATCGCCCCGATGGTCTGGACAAAGTCACGGGCCGCGCGCGGTACGGCGCGGATATCACGGCGCCGGGGATGCTCTGGGGCGCGGTGCTCCGCAGCCCGCACGCCCATGCCAAAATTCTCAAGATTGACACCTCGAAGGCAGAGGCGCTCACCGGTGTCAAAGCCGTCGTGACCCGCGCGGATTTCCCGACGGGCCTCACAGGCGAGGAGTGGAACCTTCAGGAAAACACGATGGCGGGCGAGAAAGCGCTCTACGATGGTCACGCCATTGCCGCCGTCGCCGCGACCTCAAGCTTGATCGCACAGGAGGCCGTTCGGCTCATCGAGGTGGACTATGAGGTTCTGCCGCATGTGACGGATGTGGATGACGCCATCAAACCCGATGCGCCGGTCATTCGCGAAGGGGCCGCCGACGCCAGCGTGCCCGAAGGCATGCCGCCCAATGTCGTCAAATACTTCGAGTTTGGGCGAGGTGACACGGCGGCGGGCTTCAAAGACGCCGATCTTGTCATGGAACGGAGCTTTAAGACCGAAGCGACCCACCAAGGCTATATCGAACCCCATGCCTGCCTCGGCCAATTGGGGGCCGATGGCAAGGGCGAGATGTGGGTCTGCACGCAGGGTCAGTGGTTCATTCGCCAGATGTGCTCGGCCGTGTTGGGCCTCAACGCTGCGCAGCTTCGCGTGACCCCGTCCGAGATTGGCGGCGGATTTGGCGGCAAAACGACGATCTTCATGGAGCCGCTGTCCCTTGCGCTGTCGCAAAAGGCCGGCGGACGTCCCGTCAAAATCGTCATGAGCCGTTCCGAAGTGTTGCGTGCCACCGGGCCGACCGCGTCGGCCTCTATGGACGTGAAAATCGGTATGACCAAGGACGGAAAACTGACCGCCGCCCGTGCCGAATTTCGGATGCAGGGCGGGGCCTTCCCAGGCGCGCCTGTGGACATGGCGCTCTATTGCTGCCTTGCCCCTTATAAGATCGAGAATGTCGAACACATTGGCTACGACGTGCTCGCAAACCGCCCGAAATGCGCCGCCTACCGCGCACCGGGGTCGCCGATGGGCGCCTTCGCGGTCGAGAGCCTGATCGACGAGATGTGCCGCAAGCTCGATCTCGATCCGATGGAAGTGCGCCTCAAGAACGCCGTGCGCGAAGGGGATCAGGCCAGCTATGGTCCGACCTTTGGCTCCATCGGTCTCGTCGAGGTTCTGGAAGCGACCGCGAAGCACCCGAACCTTTCGGTGCCGCTCGGTCCCAATCAGGGACGCGGCGTGGCCTCTGGCTATTGGTTCAACCACAACGGCGAGACCTCCGTGTCCATGGCGATCTCCGAGGATGGCACCGCTCAGGTGTCCGTCGGAACGCCGGACATCGGCGGCAGCCGTGCTTCGATTGCCCTTATGGTCGCGGAAACGCTTGGCATCGCCTATGAAGATGTGCGCGTGAACGTGGTGGAAACCGGCGCGCTTGGCGTCAACGAACCCACCCACGGAAGCCGCGCCACCTTTGCTACCGGCAAGGCCGCCACCATCGCCGCCCGCGCCGCGATCAAGGAAATGTGCCGACGCGCCGCGAACGAATGGGGCATTGATGAAGAGGCTGTCGAATGGGGCGACGGCGCCGCGCAACCTGCGGGTCCGAACGCGGGCGACTACCCTCCGATGAGCATCAAGGACATCGCGAAAAACATGGGGGCGACGGGCGGACCGATCTCTGGCCACCATGAATCCGTGCCCGATGGGGTTGGGGCCAGCTTTGGCTGTCACGTTGTGGACGTCGAGGTCGACCCTGAAACCGGCCTCACCAAAATTCTGCGCTACCTCGTGGTGCAGGATGCGGGACGGGCGATCCACCCGTCCTATGTGGAGGGCCAGTATCAGGGCGGTGCCGTTCAGGGCATCGGTTGGGCGCTCAATGAGGAATATGTCTACGGCAAGGATGGTCGTCTTCAGAACCCCATCTTCCTCGACTACCGCATGCCCGTGGCCTCTGACCTGCCGATGATCGACACGATGATCGTGGAGGTTCCCAATCCGGGGCACCCCTTCGGCGTGCGCGGCGTGGGGGAAACGGGGATCACGCCACCGCTGCCCGCGATTGCAAATGCGATTCAGGGCGCGACCGGCGTTCGGATGTCACATCTGCCGATGACCCCGACCAAAGTCCTCGCCGCTCTGAAGGCGTCGCAAGAATGAGTGAACTCACCGTTCATCTGTGGGCCGGCCTGCGCCGCTTTACAGGGGGGCTTGAGGTCGTCACAGTAGAGGCCAGCAGCATCGGCAAGATGCTCGATGCGCTGGTGGAGGCCTACCCCGGTCTCGGTCCGATTTTCGAGGCCGGTATTTCGGTCGCCGTTGATGGAGAAATCATCAACGGCGGGCGGCACCGCCCCCTCGCACCATCGAACGAGATTTACCTCATGCAGCGGGTAAAGGGCGGATAGGCCTTTCCACAACAGGTTCTCCGAGGACAAAACCATGTCAGTCATTGGCATGAGGCCACCACCGTTGCGACACCTGCCGAAAGCGCTGGCCTTGAGGTGATTGAAACTGACATGGCGGCGCCAGGGGAACGGGAGAGGTCAGCCATTTTTGTATCTGTTTGGCCGATATGCCGTTGATCCGTCCCGAGCCTCTCTTGGCGCTCCTCACCGCATCAGGCCAGCACCCAGACCACATCATCGTAACCGAGGCCACCGACTACATCGGCGTTCCGACGATCCTGCCCCGACAGGCAATCGACCTTCTTCCGCAACGTGGCGAAGGAGGCGCGCGTCGCATCATGGCTGGCGCACTGGGAGTGCAGACGCCTTTGGAGGACCTCTCTGACATAGACACGATGTCCGATCTTGAGCGGCTCCAAGCGCATCAGAATGCTCAGGATTCATTGCTATGAAGGAAACCCGGTTCGGGCAAAGTTTGGCAGGGCAACCACTCGCCACAAAATGGCAGGACGACCATCCTTTGTATGTCGCGACGGTCTGACTACCCCTCAAAGAGTTCTTGCGACAGTTGATTTTATTGGCGATCCCTTGAGGACTCGAACCCCAAACCTGCTGATTAGAAGCTCGGCTCAGGCGGTTTCTCCCAACTACGCTACACTGACAAAAATATAGTGAAAACAAAAACTTAAATTGACTGTCTTTGCACTCATGTCGCAGAGATAACGCCATGTTTCGGCGCATTTTGCTTCCTTATAGCTTCCCGATTTCGCGCCGATGGTTTGAGGAGACAACAATATGAAACTGACAAAGCGCGCGATTGAAGGGTTGGAGACGAGACCGCAAAGCTATTTCGAATGGGATAGCGAGGTGCGTGGTTTCGGGGTTCGTGTCTATCCAACAGGCAAGAAAACCTATGTCATTCAGTACCGCGTCGGAAAGCGTTCCCGGCGGATGACGCTTGGGCAGCACGGACCGCTGACCACGGATGAGGCCCGCAAACTTGCCATGCGTCACCTCGGGCATATCGCTCAAGGTGCCGATCCCGCCGAGGACAAACGGCGTGTGCGTCATGCCCCGACCATGGCGGCGCTCTGTGACCGTTTCCTAGAGGAATATGCCGAGCAGCATTGCAAACCCTCCACCGTGCGCAGCTATCGCACGATCATTCGCAATCATGTTCAGCCGCGCCTCGGGTCCTATCTGATCGAAGACGTGAAGCGCGCCGATGTGGCTGCCCTGCATTTCGATATGCGGAACACACCCTATCACGCGAACCGGACGCTGATGGTCCTGTCCAAGATGTTCAATACGGCAGAAGATTGGGGCCTGCGCGACGAAGGCAGCAACCCGACACGCCGGATCAAGAAATATCGCGAGGAGGAAAAGAAGCGCTACCTTTCCGAAGAGGAACAATACCGTTTGGGCGTCGCCTTCGAAGAGGTCTTGGAGGAAGGCAGCGAGACCATTCATGTGGTCTCGGCCTTCATGCTTCTGATGCTGACGCGCTGTCGTCGCAATGAGATCGCGGAACTCAAATGGGATTATGTGTATTACACCCATATGGGCCTGCCCGACAGTAAGACGGGGCGACGACGCATCCCGCTGCCGCGAGAAGCCTACGACATTCTGATGCAACTGCCGCGCCGTGATGGAAACCCCTATGTGATCTTAGGTGTGACCGAGGACGGGCATATCACCGATTTGGCGCGTCCATGGCGGCGCATTCGGGAACGGGCCGGTTTGAATGACGTGCGTATCCACGATCTGCGTCACACCTATGCGTCCGTCGCGATGAAAGACGGGATCGACCCGTTCACACTGAAAGAGATTTTAGGCCACAAAAACCTGACGACAACTTTGCGCTATGCGCACCTTGCCGATGACGCGGTTCAAAAAGCCGCCGGGTCTGTAGCGGCGCGACTTGCCCGTGCAGTACGTAATAGGGACAGGCATGACGGCGCTGCGTTGCGTGTCGTTCGGTAGGTGGCGTAGCGGCTTCCCAATGCAGCCAATTACCTAGGTAATTAAGAAACCCGTTTCTACGTAACGTATCTCTACGATATGGCGGATAGGTTCGTAACGTATCGGTTCAATATGCCCATTCCCTTAATTAAAGAGCCATCTCAACCATGAGAGGCATAGGCAAGCCGTTCTTTCCTAATTAAAGAAACGACCATGCTACGTTTTGATCTCTCCGCTTATTACAGCCTCCTTGAAGTGTTCGACCGAACGGGACGCCTCATGTTCCCCCAAGATTGGACGGGGGAAGAAGCATGGTCCCGTGACACCGAGAACCCAAACGAGATCAAAGAGCAGCGCAAAGAGCTGTTTGCGAAAATCACCTCTTTGCAGAACGACATGGCACCGCCGCACGCATTAATGGCCATGGATTTATCTGACAGCGAGTTTCAAGAAACGAGCGATAACCTCGGGGCAATGAATACGCGCATGAAAGAGGCCAAGGCCGAACTCGCGCAGCTACCAAAGGTTTCCGATACATGGCTAAAGGATCACGCCGGTTTCTCGCGCCGGGTAGCGGTCGAAAAGGAGCTGGCGCAGGCCTTCAACGCCGGTGATTTGCAGCTTATCGTCGGCACGTCGCGAATTGTCCCGTGGAAAAGCTGGTGCCAACGCAGCGATTTTCGGGTCTATTACCCGCTCTCGATGATCCGCATTCCGAAAGGCGAAAGCGCCCTGCGGCGCGGTCCCGCCTTTGTCTCTAGGGAAATGTTCGCAATCTGGTCCAACCGTTTCGCCCGGCCAGAACCCGACAACGAGGAACATAGGCTCACCACAGAGGCCCAGCTGACGGAATGGCTTAGAGACCTGATTGCCAAACAGCCGGTGAAACCCAAAACAACAGAGGCGCTACGCCAACAAGACCTAGAGATGTTCCCGTCCCTTTCCGTACGCGGTTTCAATGCCGTGTGGAAAGTGACCGCCCCTGAGGCTTGGCGGAAAAAGGGCCGCAAGAAGGAACTGGAATAAAACACCCGCTTTGCGCGCCGTTTCATTTCATTTTTTTAGCGGAATAATTTCCCGCAAGGCATTGAAATATAAATATTAGAAATAAAACAAAGCCCCGTCGCATTTTAAAAAGAAATGCGGCGTCTATTTCGGGCTTTTTCGCCTGTCTACGTTGCCCTCATCAAGTCCAACAAACCGAGGCAACGAAATGCAACAAGCTACAAACACAACTTGATCCTGACTACTACGACCGCCTGATCGACGAGAAGGACGCGGCCAGCTACCTGTGCTATTCCGTGCGCGCCTTGCAGAACTGGCGCGTGCGCGGGGGCGGGCCTTTGTTCATCAAGGTCTCGGGCCGATCCGTGCGCTACACGCGCTGCGATCTGCAAGACTGGATCAGCGCCAAGCGCGTCGCCAACACGACCTGCGCACCTTCCTAATTCAATAGAGTTTTGCCCGTTCGGAGTTGGCAGCAACGAGCGGGATTTTGGGGCCGGATGGCTCTAGGGGCGCGGGGCACGGCATCGCCACCTCGCGCCCTTTCTATGTCCGCTGCCGCGACATTGAAAAAGGAAATCACCATGTCAAACCAACCTGCATACAGGTTCAAAATCGGCCTGATCACCGCCACCATCTGGAACAATGACGGGTTCTATTCCGTCGATCTGACACGCGCCTACAAGACCCAAGAGGGCGATTGGCGCAACACCGCGAGCTTCGGTCACAATGACCTGCTGAACCTCTCCAAATGCGCGGAACGGGCTGAAAGCTTGATCGCAAAGCAGCTTGCGGCCAACACCTGATTGGAGCGCCGGGCGTCCAGCCCGGCCCCAAAACAATCGCTGCCCCGCCGGAGGCACCATTAAAGGGCGCGCCAGCGCCCGCACTTCCCTGAACATTCCCAACCAAGGCGCGCGGCATCGGCCGAATGAGGGGGGTGATTGTAGCACCCCCCTCTGGAAATACCGCCCGCCAAAGAGAAAGACCAAAACAATGAACATCCTTCACCGTGGCTTTGACCGTCTGGAATTGTCGATTGAGGCCAATATTCCGCCCGAGCTGTTCGAATATCTCGACCCGATCCGCGAAGAGGCCGAGGACGCCCGAGAGAGCCGCGCTGTGAGCTATGGCGGGGCGGAGTTTGACCTGTTGCCGCACGGCGTACAAGGCTATCGCTTTGTGCTGCAAGGCGGGCCTCTGAATGTCACATGGTTCTTTAAGAAACCCAACGCCCGTGACCCTTGGGGCATCCGCATTGTTGTCGGTTCGCTCATGCTCGCCACCCAAGGGCTGGGTTTTGTCAGGGCATATATCGCCAAGACGCTGGAACGACTGGGCGTGCGTTATGGCCCGCGACAGGTCAGCATTGGACGCACCGACTTTTGCGTCGATATTCTGGCGCCTGAGTTTGAGCTGACGCCGGAGAACTTTGTGATCCACAGCCACACGAACCGCGCGGATCATTTGACGCCCGAGGACCATACACGGAGCAATGGGAAATCCGGTCGCTTCACTTCCGTTACCGTGGGCAAGATGCCCGGGCGACAAGTGACCATCTATGACAAGCGTCTGGAAGTCACTGACAAGCGCAAGCCGATCTGGTGGGACTTGTGGAACGCCAACCACAATTCCGAGGGATTGCCGCCTCTGGACCCGAAAGACCGCTCTGAGAGCCAAATCTGGCGCGTGGAGGTACGTGCGGGCAAGCGGATCATGAAAGACCGCTGGGGCATCACCACATGGGAGGATTTCGACGCCAAATTCGGCGACGTGATCGCGGAAGCCTTTGAGAAAATCCGCTATTGCGAACCGGACACGAACCGCGCCCGCTGGCCGAACCATGAGATTTGGGGTTTGGCAAAGGTAGACGCCGAGACGGACTTAACTGAACTGCGCAGCCACGTAGACGCCAGAGCGCCGTGAAGGAGGTTCACAAGGCCGATCAGATCAAAATGATCCTCGCCCTCACCTTGGGCAATTGCACCACTCTGGCGGCCCTTGAGGGCGTCGAGAGTGACGATCTACAGGGCTATATGGTGGATATGGGCGAGCGGCTACGGATTGAGATACAGGCCGACCCAGAGCGTGCCGCGAACAAGCTCAGCAAGGCAAAGGAAAGGTATCGGTTTGTGGGGTGATCTCGCAAAATCAAATCACACATCTGGCGGGCAAATATTGCCCGCCTTGGGCGAGAACTCCCCAAACTGGTGCAATCGGCCCAAAACAGACCTTCACGCATAGAGCCGCGAATGTCCGGCGGCAGCCGAAAGCAGACATCTGATGGATAACGATGTTGGCTATGCGACTGTCTGCGTTGCCAACACGGGTACGAAACCCGCAGTTTTTGCAGCCATCATAAACGCTTTGCGCGCTTCGCCCACGGGTGCCATGCAGTCCATGGCCGCGTCAATTGTCGTCAGTGCACGTTGCCGCGCATCGTCGGATACCGGCCATTTGCGGCTAAGCCAGTAGCGGGCTTTCTCGATGGTGCCGAATTTCTGTACATCGCCTTCGGGCGATGTGACGAGAGACAGGGGCGTGCCCCAATAAATTTCTATCAAGATCTTCTTCTTTCTTGTCAGCTAACCGCAGATCCACCGATAAAGCGGCGCGGTTTTGGACAGGTCGTGGCACGCGGCCTACGGCATCTGCCCTTGAGAATGGCTTGGTTCACGGGAACTCAAGTGGTTGACCATCCGGGGTCGTGGCGCAGGTGAATGTGATCACCAGACACCTGCAATACACACGCCAAAACGTGCTGCGGACCCTATCTTCTGGTCAGGTGAATACTTCAGCGACGGTCAATCCAATCGCTTGCCCTGTCTGGTGCAATTTGTCTGGCGCAATTTGTCTGGCGCAATTTGCACATCAACAGGAAAACGTCTGCGGGCCTGTCGAACCATATGTCAACATATGAGCCACGGGCCAAACGTCTCAGACAGAGATAGAGGCTCCGTCGCCGAAATGCGAGGTGTTTTCCTCAGAAAAACGCGAACCCCGGCTTAGTTGCGGAAAACGCACAGTATTATTCTTTGGCACTCACGGATTGCCCGGCGGCGTCAGACCGTCGACGGCGGTCTCTACGGGGAAGTTGTTCCGTTTGCGCGTCATTCCACTGGTAATATCGCGCGCGATCCCCCATATCTATAAAGGTTACAAGGAAATTCTCACAGGCGGGCGACGACCCGCGCCATCACTGCGGTGCGCAATATGCCCCCCAGTTTCTCCTCGTATCCTGACGACCAACCAAACGAACAGGTTCCAAGCTGCCCCTTTAGAGGAGAGCCTTCGCGCGTGCGCGATCGCCGCCTCGTAGCGCCGCTTGCCCCCGAAAAGGATACCCACGATGACCAAGCAGATACCTCACAGCGAAGACACCAATACGAAAAAGCCGACGATCGCGCGCAAAGGCCCGACCAAGACCGCGACGCAGGACGCGGCTCCGAAACCGCGCCGTTCGATTTTTGACGACTCCTACGCCCCTGTTGGCGCGGAGTTGCGCAAGGCGTGGTCGCGCCATAGCACCAAATCATGAACTCAAAGAGACCGTCATTCGACGCGCCGTTCGCCATGTGCTTAGGAGCCATTTTATGACCGCTCCCGATCTTCGCATCAAACTCGGCTGTCGATTTCAGTTCGACCTGCCGCAACCGACCCCGATGATCGCGCTTTTGAACGTGCATTTCTCACGGGTCAGCGATTTGGAATATCCGGACCACCTCACCACAACGCCCCGCGTACCGATGAGCGGCTATCGCGACGGGTTCGGCAATTGGTGCACACGGATGATCGCGCCACAAGGACGTTTCACCGTCGAGACGCAAACGATCATCCGGGATACAGGCCTGCTCGACGCGCGCCCCGAAATCGGCGCACAGGCCCCGGTTGAGGCCCTGCCTGACGAGGTGCTCGTCTATCTTTTGGGCAGCCGGTATTGCGACACCGACACCCTATCCGACACGGCTTGGCAGTTGTTTCAAAACACGCCCCCCGGATTAGCTCGGGTGCAGGCGATCTGCGATTTCGTGCATGGACATATCCGTTTCGATTACCTTGCTGCGGATGCCACCCGCAGCGCCGCGCAGGCCTATCGCGACGCGCAGGGCGTCTGTCGCGATTACGCGCATCTGGCGATCACCTTTTGCCGTTGTATGAACATTCCCGCGCGGTATTGCACCGGCTATCTGGGCGACATCGGCATGGAGCCGCCCTATCCGCCGGGTGACTTCGCAGCCTGGATGGAGGTATGGCTTGACGGGCGCTGGTGGGTGTTCGATCCGCGCAACAACATGCTGCGCATCGGCCGGGTTCTGGTCGCACAGGGCCGCGATGCTGCGGACGTGCCGCTGACCCATTCCTTCGGCGAGAACGTCCTGACGGGGTTCGACGTGTGGAGCGATCAAATCAGCTGATGTGCCGCTCAAAGACAGGTCCGCAAGACGGGTCGCACTGCGCGGAAAAATCTTTTATTTCTTTTCCTTTGCTATTCGGAGCCCCGTCCTGTACCCCATAGGAGCAACGTTTTTTCCATCTGCATCCTGTCTCCCTTATCGGTTCCAGTCTGCCATTTCGATCAGACTGTGCCGGGCAACCGCATTCACGTGGGCTGCAAAAATAATCCAGGAGACATCACAATGGCCAATGGCACTGTGAAATGGTTTAACCAATCTAAAGGCTTCGGCTTCATCGCACCGGAAACCGGTGGACGCGATATTTTCGTCCATATCTCCGCGATGGAACGCGGCGGCATCGCCCAGTTGGATGACGGTCAATCCGTCACCTTCGACGTCGAATCCGGACGCGACGGCCGCGAGTCCGCGACCAATCTGGCACTCGCCTGATCTGACCGGTTCGGACCCGGCGATCATCGCCGGGTCCTATGACCAGGGAGGCCTTATGCCCCGTAAAGAAAAAGTCACCTCTCTGTTTCGCGAAACGGCCACCAAGCCGGCCACTCCGCATGATCGCACCGCTGCGGCGGCCCGCGAGATCATTGAAACAGAAGCTGCGCGACGCGCAGAATTGACGGCCAACCTCAAAGCGGCCCGTCTGGCGCGCGATGCGCATCAGGCTGCGCCCGACGCAGCCCCTGTCTCTGACGAGACCAACAGCTGAGCCACTTTCATGGACTCACACTGACCCACCGGGGAGAGCCCTGGATCAAGATGGAGCGCCAAACATGACACCCAAACAGACGCCTCAGGGCGCACACTCCCCCGTATCGACGTCCTTTGTCGAAAAGACGAAAGTCGCTGACCTCGGATGGCAGAATTTCTTTCGGCATTTGGCGGCGGAAAAGACATCCGAAACACGGCAGGCTTTGCCGCGAAACGTTCAGGAATAACACCATTTTTCCATAGCTTATGGAAGATGGTGTTCCCGGCGGCCCGACTGAGAGCGATCAGGCGCCTCTTGCGCCGATCAGCATTCGTCGATGCGCCTCTGGGAGGTGAAATGGCAGAGCATAGTCTCTGCCGTTTTGCTTTTATGTGCCACCTTTCATGGAATACCGGGCTTACACGATTTCCGTTTTTTCTTCGTTGTGCATCTGGTCATTCGTTTGCCGCGCAGCGAATTTCAGCAATCCGCCCAAAGTACCGCGAAGCGGCTCGGCAGTTGCTTCTAAACAACACCCTCAAAAGCCCTCCCCGTGCTTCCTTATTGCTTCCCGATTTGAAATGAGAACAAAAGAGAACACCATAAAACCCAATATCAAATTGATTTTATTTATAAAATTGGCGATCCCTTGAGGACTCGAACCCCAAACCTGCTGATTAGAAGTCAGCTGCTCTATCCAGTTGAGCTAAGGGACCGCGCTTTGACCACATCAGACCTGGGTCACGGTCGAAAAAGCGCCGGTGAACCGGCGCTTAGACATCACGAAACGGCACCCGTGAAAATCAGCGTAAAGTTATCTCGAGAGAGTTCTTAAAGGCAAGCGCAAACAATAGGTTATTTTTACCTCCTTTTGACCCGGAGCAAAGATCTCGCAAAAATCGGGGCAAGATCCCGCGAAACATATGAAAAGGCAACAAAAAAGCCCGCCGGGGCGGACCTGGTACGTCAGTTTTTATGTGGCCTATGCGACGTCTTTCACCTCAACAAAAGACCGGACCTCAACATATATAGCGCCGATGCCGGAAGTGTCTCCGCGTCGAACTGCAAGAAACCTGATCTGGCGCACAGGGCATTGAACAGAACATTGAATAGGGCCATCGCGTGCGACACCCGCCCAAGGGCTGCATGCATCCTACAGATCGTGGCAAACACGCAGAGACGCGGAACGGGCCATCTTCCAAGACATCAACGGCTTCGACAATCCGCGCCTTAGATTTTACGACACCACTGTCGTGCAAATTGACGACCTCACCCTTTGTAAGCTCTCCGGCAATTATAGCTTCATATTCCCGCAGGGCTCTTCCCCCCTCAGAGCCCGACCGACATCACCACCCGCTCGACACCGGCCTTCGAGACCATGTTGAGCTCAATCAGCGGCGCCCGCCCGCGATTGGCCGACGCCTTGGCAGAGGTCTTGTCGATCAGCGAGATTTTGGCCGGCGCGTAGTTTTCGCGGTCATCCAGGATCGCCTGTGCCTCGGCGACCAGCATCCGCGCGCCACGCTTGTCGCCGGTGCTGCGCGCCAGCTCCGCCTCGAGAAAGAGCTCGTTGGCCAGCGCCAGCTTGTCGGACTTGATGTTATAGGCCACTTCCACCCGCGAGCTCGACAGGCCCAGCCCGCCGATCTCGTCGATCATGCCACGCACCTGTGCCAGTTTTTCCGGCGTGTCGCGCAGCCGCTCGAGCGTGCCGTCGGAGAAGCTGGCGATGATGTGGTGCATGGTGGGGGTGTTGGCGCCATCGGTGATTTCCTTAAGCTCCACCTTGGTCAGCACCTCGCGTTTGTCCTCGCCGATCACGTCGAATTCGAGCTTCTTTTTCTGCACCGAGGTCACGCTCATGTCGGCGCTGATGCCGGCGATATCGGTGGCCATGGTGGCATCGCCCCCCGTCCAGCTGCCCTCCACCGTGTCACCGCTTCCCTTGTCGAACCGCTCGTCCATATCGCGCTGCAGGCCCGTGTCGTTGATCAACGCGCTGGTGCCCATGCCGAGCGCGGTGAAGGTCTGGGCATAGAGCGAAGCCTTGGCGCTGATCCCGATCTCGGTCTGCACCTCGGTCTTCACCACCGACTTGTCGAGCCCGTGGAAGACCTCTTTCTTGCCGCCCATGCCGACGCGCGCGGTGATCCCGGCGCTGATGCCGAAGCCGTGCTTGTTCTTGGCGCCGGACTTGTAATCAGGGTCATCCTCGCCATCGTCAAACATATCGCCGTCATTGCCGCCGGGCTGCCAGCCCATCGCCGCCTTAGCGCTGATCGCCGATTTCAGTCCCACGCTGCCCTTCTGCCGGTGGAAGCTGCTGACATCGCTCGCCGTCTCAAAGATCTCGGCGCTCGGGCGTTGGCGTTCGGTGAGGCGCAGGAGCGTGTCGAGCGCGGCCTGTCGGCCCGCCTCGCCCTTCGGAAAGCTCAACTGGAAGCCGCGCGCCAGCTCACCGCCCGCATCGGCCGAAAGCTGGGCCGCGAGCTTCACCTCGGCCTTGCCCCCGCCCAGCTCGGCCTCGGCCAGTTTCACCGCCGCCTGCAAATCGGCGCCCAGCTTGGCGGTACCGCCCGCCATGCCCAGCAGCTTGATCTCGCCCGAGCTGCCAGTCTCGATCACCATCGACTTGAAGAGCGAGCCCGCGAGCCGCCCGCGCAGGGTGATCGTGGCGGTGGGCTCGAGCGGGATGCGACCGGTGTTGAGCTTGATCTCTGTGCCACTCATCAAGTCGAATTTGCTGCCATTGGGCATCGCCTCAACCAGCGCCGCCAGTTCCTGCCGCATCTGCGAACCGATCCGACGCTTGTTCGCCAGGAACATCAGCCCATCCATCGCGAGCCGCCCGAAGCGGCTGCCCTTGGCCGGCGCGCGCTCCACAAGCCCGGTGTCGAGCAGCTGGTCGAACGTGCCACGATCAGCCTGCCGCTGCCAGTCGGCCAGCGTGCGACCGGTGAGCGGCGCCTCGATGGCACGATCGATCTCGGTGGCAAAGGCCTCCGTATCTAGCCCCCAGTCCTGCAACTGCGCAACGATCTCCTCGCGCTTGTCAGCCATGGCGTATTCCGGGTTGAAGCCGAACTCCACATCGGTCGGGGCGGCGTCGAAGGGCACCTGCGAAAGCACGGCGGAATGGATGATCCGGTCGACCGCAGCCAGCAGGTTCGGCGCCATGTCGCGCCGCTCGGCAAGGAGCTCGGCGCGGGCCAGACCCAGCTCGGTCTGCATCGCGCGCAGCCCGGCCATCCGCTCCGGGCCGGTCTCCCGCAGGAAGACGATGGCGCGGGCCTGGTCCTTCAGCCCCCTGACCGCATCGAGCCCCGGCACCCGCCCGCCGCCAAGGGCCATTCTGCCGCTCCAGCTGCGCTTGAGCAGGGTCGCGTCGAACCCCTTGAGTTGGCGCAGAGCCGCGTCACGCTCGCGCTCGATCATCGCCTTCACCGCCCCTTCCGGGTGGTTGGCGGCGGTGGCGTCGAGGTCGATCACCTTCAGGATGAGCTGCGCGCTCTTCAACCCCTCAGGATGTCGGCTGTCGATCCGGCCATGGGTCGCGGCGTAGTCGGCCAGAACCTCTTGGTGCAGCAATATCTCGTCCTCGAGCGCGGTCAGCTCCTGCGCCACCTGCAGGCTCACCTCGGCATTCACCGCCAGATCCGCCTGCAGGGCGTCGAGCCGCTGCCCGGTCTCGCTCGGAGCGCCCGTCTCGGTGGCAAAGAGCGCCTCATGCACCGCTCCGCCGATCCCCGCGAAGACCTGCGCCAGCGCGGTACCGCCATCGGCCGAAAGGTCATCGCCCAGCGCCGCGCCGAAGCTCTCCATCGCGTCGGTGGCGATCTCCTTTTGCAGGAGCGTGCCCATTGTCCGGGTCTGGCTGCGCAGATCGGCGCGCAGATTGTCCTGAATGTCGCGGTTCTCGATCACCGCCTTGAGGCCGCGCATCCGGTCCATGGTCTCGTTGACCTGCCCGACCCCAGTGAACCCGGCCTTGCCGAGCCGCTCCATGTTCTGCTGGAAGGTCGCCCCCACCTCGCCCAACGCATAGCCCATCGAAGTGATGTCCTTCTCCGACAGCCCGGTGATCTGCAGGATCGCGGCGGCGTCGAACCGCTCGTCGGGGGCGATGCCGAATTGGTTGTAGCCCAGCGTCGCCTCTTCCGCGGTGGCCAGCCGCTCCATGGTGAGCGCCAGCTTGGCGACCTGGAAGGCAGCCTGCCTGTTGGTTCCGGCCAGCCCCTGCAGCATCTCGTCGACCACCGCATCGGGGGCCTGCCCCGGCGCGCCATCCTCGCCGGTCATATGCGTGCCGCGCGCTTTGAGCAGCACCGAGGCCTCGGCCAGCCGCGCCAGGTCGGGGCCGAGCGCGCGGGCCGTGCGGGTGGCCTGCGCCTCGTAGGCATCGCGCAGCGCCGCCCCCTCGCGGCCCCGCGTCACGGCGGCATCGAGCCCGTCGCGCAGCCGCTCTGGCAGCCGCGCGCGGATCGCCTCGTGGCCCAGCCCGCGCAGCCCCTCAGCCCCCAGCGCCGCCACGTCCTGCGCCAGCCCCGGCTCGGCCTGCGGATCGAGCGTGGCCAGAAAATGCCGCGCCGCCCCATCGGCATAGTGCTCGGCCCGGAGTGCCGAAAGCACCTTCGCCGCGCCCTCGCTCTCGGTGTTCAAAAGCGGTGTCGGCCCCACCGTGACGAGACCATGGGCCAGGCCGCGGGTGAGCTGTTCGAGCATCTGCATTTTCTCGACCGGGCCATGCGCCGTGCCCCGCATGAGCGGGGTGTCAGCCATCGCCTTGAGAAACGCGCCGGTGACCTCCGCCGCGATTTCCGGCCGGTCGGCAAACCCCGCGCGCATGTCAACCAAGATGCGGGACAGCCCCGCATGGGCGTCGCGCAGCTGGTCGGAGGGATGCGCCTCGGCATGGATCGCCACCAGAAAGGCCTGCACCTCGTCACCCAGCTCGCACCCGTCGGCGCGGACCTGCGCAAGGTCCGGCAGAGCCACGTCAAGCGCCAGCCCCACGAGCTGCATCCGCAGGGCATCCACTTCGGGCCGGGCGAGATTGAAACGCGCGGCCTGCTCGACCTCGGCCAGTGCGGCGCCGATCTCGGCCATCAAAGCCTTGCGCTCGGTCAGCTGTTCGGCCCGGGTGCCGGTTTCGGTGGTCGCGGCCCCGATGAAGGCCTCCGCACGGGTGGCGAGCCCGGCCACTTCGCCCGGCATCTCCGCCAGCCGCGCCTGTGCAGCCGGGCTCATCGGCGGCGGGCCGGGCGGCGGCGCGGGCTGGGCCAGCAGATTTTGCGGCGCATTGAGCTGAGGTGGCACAGCCTGGTTTGGGGCCTGATTGGGAGCCGGGTTGGGCGCAGGTTGAGGCGCGCGGTTGCGGGCGGCGGCCAACAGGGTCGCGGTCTTCACTCGGGGCGGCTCGGGCAGTTTCTGCGGCGGCGGGCTGGTCTTCCGTTTGGCGCTCGAAACCAGCGTGGTGGCTTTGGTGCGCCCTGCCCTGTCGGCTTGGAACCTTGCAAAATTGAGCCCCGGAAGCCCGACGCTCCCCTTCACGTTGGTACCCATGGCGAGCCCTCCTCGTTGATGCGTCTGGCGCGGTGTGGGTCAGCCCCGGATCAGGAGCGCGCCCATCTCGTCGGCCAGCGGGGCCGGGGTCGGGGCCACATCCGCCCGCAAGGCCCGGCGCGCGGCCTCGACCCCGGCCACGAAAGCGCCGAGAAACCGGTCGAGCTCCTCCGGACGCGCCACCCGTTCGCCGGTCTCGTAGCAGAGCTGAAGCGCGGCGCGGGCCGGATCATAGGCGATGAAGGCGCCGGTGGGGCTGAGTGCGAAGAAGTTCATCTTGAGCGCCCGCAGGATCACACGGCTCTCGGCCTCGTGCGCCCGGCAGATCTCGGCCCAGGCCAGCACCGTGCGCGCCTGCGCATCGGCCTGCAGCGTCACGTCGACTGGCTCGCCCCCATCTGCCTCGAAGCCGATCGTCACAAGCCCGTCGGCATCGAGCGCGAAGGAGGCCACATTCTCGGCGAAAACCACCTCGAGCGCGGTGTTGACCTGGCCTCGAAACTGCGTGTCGTGCTTCATGGACACCCCCGGCAAGCTGTAATGACGATCTTTCGATAGGCAAAATGCGGAGGCTGCGTAACACTTTCATGTCAGCCCGCACGCCTTGGGCGCGCTGCGGTGCGGCCTGTATCATAGATCACAGAAGGAGAGCCCAGGGCCCGGCTGCGCCCCGCTCAGGTGAGCGAGAGCAGCATATGGACGACGCCAATCAGCAGCAGGACTTTGTCCAAACCTTGGTTGCCTCTGCGATCTCAAGGAGGTGGTCCTCAAGCGTTTTGCCAGTCACCCGTTTACGGGGCTTCAGGTCGTGATCGCCGTCTTCCAGCCAGTACAGCGTCACAGCATTGGACAGATCGTAATCCTGCACCTCCTCGCGCGCGCCGAAAGGATCGCGGGTGCCTTGGCAGATGAGAATTGGACAGGTGATCTCGGCAAGGTTCTCACCACGCCGATGGCCGGGCTTCTTTGGTGGATGGAACGGGAAGCCGAGGCACAGCATGCCTTTGATCCGCCCCGCGTCATACAGGTCCTGTGCGATCAGGCTGGCCACACGGCCGCCCATGCTTTTCCCGCCGATGATCAGCGGTCCATCGCAGCCAAGCGCATCAATGGCGGCCAGAAATTCTGGCGCGTAGGTGTCGGCCTTGGCTGGTGGCCGCTTAGAGCCGCCAGAGCGACGGGCTGACATGTAGCTGAACTCGAAGCGGGCGACGCGGAAGCCTTGGGCTTCCAGCCCTTCGGCAAACGCATTCATCCAAAGGGTGTCCATCGCTGCGCCAGCACCATGGGCCAGCAGGATCGTGGTGCGCCCCGTTTCGTCCCCGTTCAGCAGGAAGTCCATCGTGCCTCCGCCGAGATCAGACTATGGTGCCTGTGCGCTCAGCCTCTTCGACGGCCAGTGCGGCCATCTTCAGGGCGGCGTCACGGCTACTGGCAACCGCGATGAACCGTCCGTTGTGACAGAACTTTGCGCCCTTGACGCCGCTGGCGTCTTCCAAGGCCGCGTCGGTCAAGCCTGCCCATGCGGCAGGCAAATCGGCGCGTTGTTCAAAACTGTCACCGCTGATGCGAATCCCGCCGATCGACCAGTCATCGTCGCGGGGGTTCACCACAAACAGAAGGTGGTCCGCGCCAGTCGCCTCAATGGCCGAACGGAAGGGCATGCCCATAGGCAATTCCAGAATGCGCGAGGGGCCAGCATCCGAGATCGCCTTGGTGACAATCGCCTCGGCACGACGCTTGGCGGCTTTCTTGGCGATCGACGCCTCGACAAACGCCCGCGCAATCGGCAATGCCTCCGCGAAGGCTTTATCGTCCGCGTCAGAGCTGCGGTTGTCGAAGACGGGCTTTAGGCTTTCCAACAGGACCGAGAGGGTCAAAGGCGTCAGCGGACCTGCGACCGAAGGGTTCATCGCGCCGTTGTCCATCAGATCGATGGGCAGGACAAAGCTCTGCTCAAAGCTGGCGTGGATGTCATCCAGATCGGCCTCGGGGACCTCCAGAGCGCGTAGGTACTCATGACCGTAATGTTTCCAGATCAGACCGAAGGAACTGTAGGGCTGTTCGTCCTCACGCACAGGATTGGGGCGCTGGTGGTGATCAAAGATGCCCGCCTCAGCGTCATATTCGCGGCCCACATCATAGATGATCTTGCCCTCACCGGGGGTGATCCATGCGGCGTCACGGGTGCGCACCACCTCGGCCTGCGGGAACAGGCGGGTCAGAAGGACCGAGGAGAGAAGTTCATCCGCGTGAAAACCGCCATTGTGGGTGACGAGATGGGTAATGGTCATGATGGGCACTCTGGCAGGTCTGAACATACAATGGGCGACCGGTTGGGTCGCCCTGGGGAAGTCGTTTTTGGGAATTTCGGCGGCGATGCCACGCGCGCACAACATGTTGTGCGCCGCGCTCACCGATAGCTCAATCTGGAATTCCGCGGGATCCTTGTCCCGATTTACACCGGATCAATGGGTCCAGGGCATCCGTCTGTTGGTTGCGAAGTTTTCGCCATAGCCGCCTGGGCGGATGTTGTGGGCACGGGTCTTCGGCTCTTGCACGACATAATCGATGCCATGCTCTTCGGCGTAGGCTATGGCCTGTTCCTTGCTGTCGAAAGTCATCTTGACCTGAGTCTGAGTGTCTTTGGACGAGGTCCAGCCCATCAGCGGATCAATGTCACGGCTGGTGGCCGGCGCGAAATCGAGCAGCCAGTGTTTGGTCTTGCCTTGCCCGGATTGCATCGCGTTGCGGGCGGGCTGATAGATACGAGCGCGCATCAGGGGACTCCTTTGTTCCTTGCCAGCGTTATCCCCGTTTCTGTCGGGTGTTTCAAGCCTTTCAAAACCACGCAGGTCCCGCTTTGCGCAATAAAAAACCCGCCTGTCAGGGCGGGAGAGAAAGAAGTGACTGCCCGACCGGGGTGTGGGAGCGAGGGGTGGGGTGGGGTGTTACACGCCCGGCCGGGACAGTCTGTTCTGCTGCTTGCACAATCAGCTTAGTCGCGAAGGCTTTCGTTAAGCAAGGCAAAATATCGCTTAGGTTGCAAAATAAATCATAAAATTCTCCCTATGGTAGTAACTCTTTGTTTACCTTTCACGTCACACCGCCTTGAAGCCCAAGAGTCTGGACCCGAGACTTGAAACGTGAACAAAAAGAGATCATTTGTTAACGACCTGCCCTCTTCCCCGCCGCCTCCAAGGAGCCACCATGGACCCGCTGATGATGACCGATCCGCCGAAGGATCTGAAAAATCGCCCCAAGCTTGAAGGCGGTAAGCGTTTTGTCATGCACAGCCATTTCGAACCCTCTGGCGACCAGCCGACCGCCATCGCGGAGCTCTCCGCCGCCATCGAGGCGGGCGAGCACAATCAGGTGCTCTTGGGCGCCACCGGGACGGGCAAGACCTTTACCATGGCGAAGGTGATCGAGCAGACCCAGCGCCCGGCAATCATCCTTGCGCCAAACAAGACGCTGGCGGCGCAGCTTTATGGCGAGTTCAAAGGCTTTTTCCCGGAAAACGCCGTCGAATATTTCGTGTCCTACTACGACTATTATCAACCCGAAGCCTACGTCGCGCGGTCGGACACGTTTATCGAGAAAGAAAGCCAGATCAACGAACAGATCGACCGGATGCGCCACGCCGCCACCCGGTCTCTTTTGGAGCGCGATGATGTGATCATCGTGGCCTCCGTGTCGTGCATCTACGGCCTCGGTTCGCCCGAATTGTACATGGCGATGACCATCGACCTGATGCAGGGGCAGGAGTATGACCAGCGCCAATTGATGAGCGATCTCGTCGAGCTGCAATACCGGCGCAATGACACCGCCTTTGATCGTGGATCGTTCCGGGTGCGTGGCGACAGTCTGGAGATTTGGCCCGCCCACATGGAGGACCGCGCGTGGAAGCTGTCTTTCTTCGGCGAGGAGCTTGAGAGCATCACCGAATTCGACCCGCTCACGGGAAAGAAAACCGACACGCTGGAACAGGTGCGGGTCTATGCGAATTCGCACTATGTGACGCCGAAACCGACGATCAAACAGGCGATTAACGGCATCAAGGCCGAGTTGAAACAACAGCTTATCCGCTTCACCGATGAGGGTAAATTGTTGGAGGCGCAGCGGCTGGAACAGCGCACGAATTTTGATCTCGAGATGCTGGAGGCCTCTGGCTTTTGCAACGGGATCGAGAACTATTCGCGCTATCTGACGGGCCGCGCGCCGGGCGAGCCGCCACCCACATTGTTCGAATTCATCCCCGACACTGCGATTGTGTTTGCGGATGAAAGCCACGTCTCCGTGCCCCAAATCGGCGGCATGTATCGGGGCGACTTTCGGCGCAAATCCACGCTGGCGGAGCATGGATTCCGCTTGCCGTCCTGTATGGACAACCGGCCTTTGAAATTCGAGGAATGGGACGCGATGCGGCCGCAGTCCGTGTTTGTGTCGGCCACGCCGAAGGACTGGGAATTGGAGCAATCCGGCGGCGTTTTCGTCGAACAGATCATTCGTCCAACGGGCCTTTTGGACCCGGTGGTGGAAATCCGTCCGGTGGACACGCAGGTCGACGATCTCTTGGACGAGGCCAAGAAGATGACCGCGCTGGGACGGCGGATTTTGGTGACCACGCTCACCAAACGCATGGCCGAAGATCTGACCGAATACCTCCACGAACAGGGCGTGCGGGTGCGTTACATGCACTCCGATATTGATACGATTGAACGGATTGAAATCCTGCGCGACCTGCGGCTTGGGGCCTTTGACGTGCTCGTCGGGATCAACCTCTTGCGCGAAGGTTTGGACATCCCGGAATGTGGTCTCGTCGCCATTCTGGACGCCGACAAAGAGGGCTTCCTGCGCTCGGAAACCTCGCTGATCCAGACCATCGGCCGCGCCGCGCGGAACGCCAAGGGCCGTGTCATTTTGTACGCCGACAAGATCACCGGTTCGATGCAACGCGCCATGGACGAGACCGACCGCCGCCGCGCGCGTCAGATGGCCTATAACGAGGAACACGGCATTACGCCGCAAACCGTCAAGAAGAACGTCGACGACATTCTGGCCGGTCTCTACCAGGGCGATGTGGACATGAACCGCGTGACCGCGACCATCGACAAACCGATGGCGGGGCAGAACCTGCAAGCCGTGCTGGACGGCCTCAAAACCGACATGCGCGTGGCCGCCGAGAACTTGGAGTTCGAAGAAGCCGCGCGGCTCCGCGACGAGATCAAACGTCTGGAAACCGTCGATCTGGTGCTGCACGACGATCCGCTGGCACGGCAGTCGGCGGTGGACGATGCAGTGGCGGATGCGAAGGCGAAGAGTGGACGGTCGACGGCGGGAAGACCGGGCCAAAGAGGTGGGAAGGCTGGACGGGGGAAGAAGAAGTGATCAGACGATCATTCCTCCCCTAATCCGACACATCCGGCAATGGCTCAACCCTTCGGGGCCATATTGATCGTAGAGATATTCTTTTTCGGGCCGTGACAGCACGCACCCACAAACGTCTGCATGCGTTATCTCTAATGCTCGTCCCCGATGCATTTCATATGAATCCGGGCCCAGCTTAAAAATATATCTCTGTGTATTAGTACGGCGTTTCCGTTGTTCCGCCATCGCAGAAACTTCGAATGCGATCACGAATTCCTCAATTCCAGGAAGATAAAGTTGCTTAGAAAATTTTCGCAATAGGCATATCCCTTCGCCAAAATGAGTATTCAGACGGGAGCACAAAAAAACAAATCAAGACGTGCATCCAAATTTAAATTTGACTTTCATTTCACTTTATGAATTCCGTTAAAATTCAAAATAGCACGATTCGGATCACCCGCGCAAAGTGAGGCAATTTTCACTCTCTCACTTAAGGTTTGAATGTGTTCGGACATGCCACGGCATGTCCGATTGGCCTAGCGCGACAGTTCAGTTCACTCCGCCGCCAACCCCTTGCCCAAAGGCCCCTGCCCGCTTGGCGTCTCGCCCTTGATCTCGAAACTCGCCCGTGTCCGGGGCAGCGCGTAGGGATGCGCGCCTTGCAGCCACGTCAGCAATTTCTCCCGCACTTCACAGCGCAATTCCCACAGTCTCGGCGAGGTCCGCGCCGACATTAGCCCGCGCAGTTCCACCACGTCTGACGCGCTGTCCACGACTTGCAGGTTCACCACCTGCCCGTCCCAATAGTCGCTGTCTTGCACGAATTCCTTCACCTTCGCGCGGATGTCATCAATCGGCGCGGTGTAGTCGACGCGCCACATGACGGCGCCGATGACGTTGGTGCTGTCGCGGGTCCAGTTCTCGAACGGGTGTTCGATGAAATAGGTCAGCGGCACGACCAGACGGCGCCAGTCCCAGATGCGGATGACGACATAGGTGGCCGTGATCTCTTCGATCCAGCCCCATTCACCCTCGACGATCACCACATCGTTGATGCGGATCGGTTGGGTGAGCGCAATCTGGATGCCTGCGAAGACGTTCGACAACACGGGCCGCGCGGCGATACCCAGCACAAGACCGGCGACACCGGCGGAGGCGAACAGCCCGGTGCCGATCTCGCGCACGCCGGGGAAGGTCAAAAGGATGCCGCCAGCCGTGAACATGAAGATCACGAAGAACATCACTTGGCGCAGCACACGGAGTTGGGTGAGTGTCTTGCGCGCGGTGAGGTTTTCTTCGTCATCCGTGTGATAGCGATTCATCGCGCGGGTGGTGAAATGGTTGGCGACGATGTAGCTGGCCCAGCCGAGCGTCAGGATCAGGATGATGCCCATGACGTGGCGGATGGAGACAAGCCATGAGGCCGGCAGAGAGACCAGAGGTAGCACCACCATGAGCGACAGGAAGACGGCCATGAGGCGCATCGGGATGATCGCCTGGCGCATGGTGACGCGGGCGATATGAGAGCGGTCTGAGAACAGGCGGCGGATCACCGCGCGGAGACTCCAGTTGATCAGGAGGCCCACGAGAATGGCCCCCACGACGATGGCGACATCGACGAAAAAGTAATCGAGGCGGACGAAAAAGGTGCGGGTTTCGGAGAGAAGCTCTTCGAAGGTCAAGAGGGAGGTCCCTATGCTGCGGCTGCGAGATACTCTATTTTACTTAGGTCTCTGAGCGCAGGGTCAAGCCCCCCTCCCGTTTTGTCACTCGCCTGTAACCGTCAGCCCAAGCATGCGCCAGACCTGCATGCCGCCCCGGTAGTAGTGGATTTTCTCCGCCGGATAGCCCGCTTCGATCATGCGACGGGCGGCGGTGGGGGATTGGCCGCACCACGGGCCGTTGCAATAGAGCGCGACGGTTTTGACCTGATCTCCCTCGCAGATGAAGCCCTCGAAATCCGGCTCACAGCCCAACTCGCCGAGACGGTCGGCGGCCTCGGTATAGGGCATATGCACTGCACCGGGGATGGCGCCGCCATCGAAATCGGGTTTGACGCGGCTGTCCAAAACCATGGCCTCCGGGTCCTGCAACATCACGATGAGTTCCAGCTCGCCAATGGTGGTCACGCCCTCGGCCGGGGTCATCGGCTGGATGCAGAAATTCGGACAGGGGCGCGAGGTCTGGGCCCACTCCCCCGAAACCATATTGTCATTGTCCTGAATGCGGGAAATCTCCACCGGCCCCGAGGGCGTCGCCACCGTCGCGGACATCATATCGGGGGTGATCCCCACCGGATCGGCCCCGGCGGCGCCTGCCAGCACGATCAAAGCTGTCGTTAAAATCTTATGCATCAATAAATGCCCTCCACTTCATACATGACGGGTTCGAACGACTTGCACATGCCATTGATCTCCCGATTGCGTTTGCGCATCTCATCCGAACGCAGCATCGCCTGGTAATCCTCGCGTTTCTGCCATTGCGAATAATTGGCGATCCGGGTTTGCGCGTCGTTGATATGAAGCGCCGCCGAAATGAACCCCGGTTGTTTCGAGATCACCTCATCGAAGGCGGATTGAAGCGCCTCCATGAGGTCCTGGGCCACGCCGGGCGTGGTCTCAAAGGTCGTCAGAACGGTTTGACAGGTTTTGTCCTTGGAAATGGTCGGCATCGTCTCCTCCCTCAGATGCGTCTGGCCGTAATGGGCCTGATCCGAGCATAGCACGATTAAAGTGCATTTTAGCCAGAAGGGATTTTGCGACTCAGTTGGGAGGGGCTATGTCTTTCGCATTCCGCGAAACGTTCTGGCCCGCATTAACCAGTGTTTTTCGGCTATTCTCCCAGCTTCTTCCCTGATCCTGCCCAAGCCTTGCCGCAATTGCGACGAGCGCCCTGATTCATTTCATTTTTTCTATGTTTTCAGCATATTAACCATAATAAATCCTTGCCAGATCTAGGGGGCATTTAGCTAAAATTCTACCAACATCTCAACAGGCCCGGAAAATCGGCGCCGCTCCATGTCCAGAACGGACCCATTCCCATCCCTGAAAAAGCCTCGCCATCGACCCTGTCACGCGAGGCAGGAATGAGCCAAGAAAGGACAATGACATGCGTGTGCTGCTTGCCGAAACCAACTGGAATGCCATGACCGCCGCCGCCGGTCTCTGCGACGCCGGGTTCCTCGTGACCCGGGTGAATGACGGACGCGAACTGATGGATTTTGCCGATTTCGGCGAACAAAGCGCGGTCGTTCTGGACCTCGACATGCCGGACATCAATGGCTTTCAGCTGATCGAACAACTGCGGCGCAAAGACCCGCTGAAACCGATCTACGCCTTGACCGAACAAACCGACTGGGCCTGTCGCAAAAAGGCCTATGACTGCGGGGCCGATGATGTGATTTCCGGGCCGGTGCACCCTGCCGCACTTGCCGCACAGATCAAGGCCGCGGTGCGCCGGACCGGTGGATATTCCAGTGCCGCATTGCAGGTTGGCCCGCTCTGTCTGGACACCGAACAGATGATCGCCACGCTGCATGGCAGGGCCCTGCACCTCACGCGCAAGGAATATGAAATCCTCGAAATGCTGGTGCTGAACCGCGAACGTCTTGTGACGCGTGAGACCTTTATGAACCACCTTTATGCTTGGGACAATGAGCCTGACGCACGGATCATCAATGTCTATCTGAGCCGCATCCGTCAGCAGATCGAACTCTGCGGCGGGGAGGCCGAGATGGTCGAAACGGTTTGGGGCCTAGGCTATCGGATCACATCGGATGCCGCCCAAAAGCGGGTTGCCTGAGAAAATCGCGCAGAACGAGGGCGCTTTAAGACCCCGTAAATCCTCATCGGATATGGATCAAAGACATCACGTCGAACTGCTCCTCATCTGGAAAGGCTCCATGTTTCGTATTTTGCTTCTCTGTCTGCTCGTCTCTGCGGGGATCTCCCTTGCGGTCCCTGCCCCGCTCTCAGCCGCTGAAACACAGAGTGCCGAAGACCAGTTAAAGGTCCGGATCGATGTGGCCGGTCGCCAGCGCATGTTGAGTCAACGCATGGTCCGCACGGCTTGCACTGCACAGTTGGGCGTCAACCGGGATCAAAACATTACAGTGTTGCTGACCTCCAAATTCCTATTCGACAGCACGTTGAAATCCCTTCGCAAAGGGGGTGGGCCAGAGGATTTCACACCAGAGACCGATGAAGTGACATTGGCCCTGATTTCCGAAATCGAAGAGGTTTGGGATGTTTTCAAGGATCAGGTCACCGATGCGAAGAAAGGCAAACTGGAAGGCTATTCGGATTTTTCCGAGATGTCTGAACTCTCATTGCGCCTGCTGAAAACATCGAATGCTTTGGTACAGAACCTTGAAGACCGCTACGCTGCCGTAGCTGGACAGGATCACCCTGAGCTTGGACGTATGATCAACATCGCAGGACGGCAGCGCATGTTGATCCAAAAGGCGGGTAAGGAGGCCTGCCTTGCTCAGATGGCCGACACCCGTGATGAAATGGTCCCGCAGCTGGAGCATTTACAAAAGACAATCGCGCTCTTCGAGCAGTCTGCCTTTGGCCTGACCTTCTCTTCGCCAGAACTTGGCCTGCCGGTCCCGCCCTCTGCAGAAATTGAGAATGAAAACTTCAATCACTGGCAGGAATGGAGCAACATCGTTCCACTTTTCGAGAGCATGGAGGATGATAAGCTGAGCGAACTCGAGCTTCATGACCTATCCAGCGGTGTCGAATTCTTTCTCAGTGCACTCAACACGACAGTTCAGAAATATGCGCAGCTTTAGAGCTACGTGCCTCTGCCCTAGCCACTGACATAGCTGATCTTTTTATCGTCTCCACTCAGAGAAAGCTCCAGAGCAGACAAATTCCTACAGTTTTACTATGGTATAATCCATACTGACACTCTACTGTCTGCGCATGACAGAAGACAGCCCCTCCCCGATCCGACCGACGGATGATGACGCCCGTGATATGGCTCAGACCCTCATCCGTCAGGCGCGCATCGCCTCACTGGCGGTGCTGAACCCCGAAAGCGGTGCACCTCATGTAACGCGTGTGGCGTTCGGGCTGGGCATGGAGGGACAATGGCTCACATTGGTCTCAGATCTCTCGTTTCACACCAAGGCCCTGAGATCCACGCCGCAGATCGGGCTCTTGCTGGGCGAGGCTCCGACAAAAGGTGACCCGCTGGCCTTCCCCCGTTTGTCCGCGCAAGCCGCGCCTGAATTTGTGGCGCGTGAGAGCAAAGACCACGCATTCCATCGTGAAGCCTGGCTGACGCATCACCCCAAATCCGCCCTCTACGTGGATTTCGCAGACTTCTCATTTGTCGAATTCACCCCCATCAGCGCAGACCTGAACGGCGGTTTCGGCAAAGCCTACAACTTGACAGCCCAGGACATGCGTCTGAGCACATGAAGAACCGGGCCGCATATGCAGCCCGGTTGTCCAAGTCTTTTCTCATGCCTCCGACTTAAATCGGACGATCCATCCGTGCGATCAGATTCACGGTGCCCTTGACCGCCTGCTCAAAGGTCAAAAGGATCTGATCGTTGTTCGACCCATAATTGACCGTCACATAAGGCGTTTCAAAAACAGTGCTGCCGCTGGCATTGGTCATCGCGTTGCGGAAGACGATGCTTTCCACCACACGCGCCCATCCGCCAAAGGGCAGATAGCCGGACGGATCAAGCACCCAAGAGGTCGACGCCGTGTTCTGGCTGAACTCCAAAGACACCGGATTGATGGTATTCTGGCTCACACCATTGAAGCTGTTGCCCTCGAACGTCACATTCCGCGACGAGTTGAAGGCAAGATCGGCATAGGTCGTATCGACCCGCTCCACACGTTCGATGAACCCGTTCAATGCTTTGAAGGTGTTGTTCTGAACCGCAAGCCCCTGAATGAAATGCCCCGGCCCATAGGGCGTGATCACGATCCAGGAAAACGAACTTGCGACATCATTCACGGTGAAAATATTGCCCGTAATGGTCAGCCCGCCAAAGGAATACTCCGACGAGAAATCCGGCGCGACATCGTGTTCGTTCGTCATTTCGATAAACGAGTTATCGATATAGTTGCCGGTCACTACGGATTTCACGTTGGGGTAGGTAAAGACCAAACCCGCCATGCGAGGGCTGTCGGTGAAGTCATCGCCCTGAAACCAGTGGTTGCCCACGAACATATGCCCATTGCCAAAGACGATCCCCGTATGCCCGAACCGCTGAAAACGGTTGTCCCGGATTTTGCAGTCGTTCGAGTTGATGTTGAAGGCAATCGACTGACGATCCTCGGCCCGGAGCGGTTGCTCATTCGACACGAAGGTACAGCGATCGATGTGCAAATCCTGACACCCGCCACCGATCGAGGTCACACCGCGATTGAGCGGAGATTTGATGTGACAATCGCGCAAGTGGAAATTGTTCCCGCCCGGAGACAACATCACCCCCGACGCCCGGCCATTGCACAGCAGTTCCACATCAAACAACTCAAATTGCGAGAGCTTCGAGAGACCCGAGAAATCGAACACGTATTTAAAGCGCGTGAACGTGTAGGTCTGGGTCGTGTTCGGCCCGAAGAGCGGGTGGTTCAGCGTCAGCGTCTGGTTGCCGATATTGACAGATTCGACATAAACCTCGCGCCCGACACCCGTCCCCGTGACCAGACTGCCGACCTGAATATTCGCGATATTGGCGACATTGCTCAGAGTACGCGCATTGGCCGTGCTATACGTCGCTTGCGACGTGACCGCTTCGGTGTCCCAATCGGTCGAGCTTTGCACATTGATCTGACCGTTGCGGATCACACGGCGCACTTCAAGCGAGCTGGCGCCCGTGATCTCAGCGACATCCAGCGGCGCATAAAGCTCGATCCGGCGCCCGCGCATGTCGAGGCTGTCGTGATCCGTGTAGTAGAACATCGCCTGAATGGCACGTTTGAAACCTTCTTCCTCATCACCGAATGCGTCGATATAGGCATTGAGGTGAAAGCTGTGACGCAGGATCAGACGCGCAGAGGTCGGCATGGTCACGGTGCCGTCGAACACCGCCTCTTCCGTAAAGGCCACGGTCCCCGCCAGGTGATAAACCCCAGCCGGCACAAGGATTTTTCGTCCGGCTGCGGCCGTATTGGCCGCGTTGAACGCGTCCGTGTTGTCCGTGGTGCCATCGCCCACAGCACCGTAATCGCGCACGTCGATCATGCCGGAGCTGTCGCTCAGGAACCATTCGGACACATCCTCGATCACGATATCGTCGATCCGCACGGTCCCGCCATTGGCGCCCGTCAGATCGAGACCGAAATGGCCATAAACCGGCGCAAGACCCCAAGGCAGATCCACGCCACCACGGGCGCCCGACCCCACAATGGCCGTGACCTCAACCACGTCGCCATAGCTGGTCAGCGCCTCAGACGCGCCAGTCTCGGTCAGACCCGAGACATGAGAAAGCGAAGCGTTCCCCGCCCAACCCGCGACCCGCACAGAGGGAAGATTGCCCGAAATGGCTTTCACGCGTACCTTGATCTGGAGATACATCCCGGGCTGCAAAGGCGTCTCGCCCATGTAGCGCAGCTTGGTCAGCGTGTCATTTTTGACCACCTCAAGACAGCCGC
Source organism: Celeribacter sp. (assembly GCF_048270365.1). Taxonomy (NCBI): domain Bacteria; kingdom Pseudomonadati; phylum Pseudomonadota; class Alphaproteobacteria; order Rhodobacterales; family Roseobacteraceae; genus Celeribacter; species Celeribacter sp. The sequence continues at coordinate 8,863 of NZ_JBLWTA010000005.1, read as the reverse complement.
CAAAATCCGCATCCGCTGGCACAAATGCCGCGTTGCCGGCACCATCATAGGTTGCCGACCCCGGTGTCCCATCTTCGCTGGACCAAACATCCAGCCCGTCTTCGAACGCCGGTGGCATCAGCACCAGCCCGTCAGTAATGGCCTTGTTCATCCGAACCCCTTTCAATCCTTCAATTCCATGCGCACCGATCTGCATGACGGATCCCGGCCCTGGACGACGCCGTCCGGGCAAACTCGTACGAGAAACTCATCATGGAAACTCGGGACGCATGAGCCCCGAGATGGGCAAAGGTCTACAGCAGCAATTTAACCCGTCGCTTAAGCCTCCGAACGCCACCCTCGACCCGCACGCAACAGCGGCATAGCTTGTCATTGGCCTGTCACGCGCCATGGCCTAGAGTTGGGCAGAGGTCCCCATGAGCTATTCGATCCAAGCCGACGATCACGACATGACCCAAGCCCTGCGCCGCATTGCGAGGGACCGTTTGGCGCGCGCGATCAAGGCCTGTGACACAGACACGCCTACGGCCCGCATGATCGCCGTGCATGATATTCGCAAACGGCTTAAAGAGATGCGCGGCCTCATGCGCCTCGTCGGCCCGGATTTCGAAGGGTACAAACAGGTGGATCGGCGCCTGCGCGACATAGGTCGGCAATTGTCAGAGCTGCGCGACATCAAAGTGCGTTGCGATACGCTGACCCACCTGTCCGATTATGTCGCGCCCCCGGACAATCACCTCAGGCTCTATCTCGACCACTTGGCCCAAACCCGCGACGCGGCCTATGACACTGCCGGTGACCTTCTAAGCACCGTGGCTCAGCACTTGGCGGAGCTGCGCAAATCCAGCGTGGATTGGCAGCTGCGTCACAGAGGGCGCAAAGCGATTTTCCCCGGCCTGTCCGCCACCTACGCGACTGCGCGAGACACTATGGAACGCGCCCGCGAAACCCGAGCGCCCGAGGATTTCCACAACTGGCGCAAGCATGTGAAATATCATTTCTACCATACCCGCCTGCTGGGTCCGATCTGGCCAGACGCGATGGCGGCACAGGTCAAAGCCGCCGAAAGTCTGGGCGAGCTTTTGGGGAAACATCATGATCTCGTGGTTTTGGGCGATGAGGCGCGATCTACCGGTCTCAACGAAACCGCAATCAAGGCTCTCGACACTGGATTAAAATCGCAAATCGCCGCCTTTGAAACACAGGCTTTTCTCGATGGCGCACGGCTTTTGGCGGACACACCAGAGGCGCTGACGCATCGCTGGTCCATCTGGTATCGGCTGTGGCGTCACGCCAAATAAAAAGGGCCACCCGAGAGCAGCCCTTTGAAAACATGGTTGAAATACGGCTTACGAGAGCTCGCCGCTCAGACCTTTTTCGATCAGACCGATGGTCTCATTCACACCGTAGAGCGCCGCGAAGGACCCGAAACGCGGGCCTTGGGATTGCCCCAAAAGCACCTCGTAGAGCGCCTTGAACCAGTCGCGCAGGTTCTCGAACCCGTGGTTCTTGCCGACCGCGAAGACGATGCTTTGCAGGAAATCACCATCGGTGAAATCCGCCTCTGGCAGCGGTTCGTCGTTGCCCATATCTGCGTTTTTCTTGGCGATTGCGGCCAGAGCCACCTCTTCAGAGCCAAAGGCCGCCTTGAGGTCCTCCATCGCCGCGCGTTCCTGGTCGGTCGGCGCACGGAAGGTTTTTTCGGGCTTCACGAAGTCATTGTAATAGCGCACCGCATAGCCCGCCGCCGCGTCGAGCTGCGGGTTGGCCTCCGGCGAGGCTTCCGGCGCATAGCGCTGGATAAAGCCCCAAAGCTGGTCCTTTTCTTCCGCACCCGCCACGGAGGCGAGGTTCAAAAGCATCGAGAAAGGCACCACCATGTCAGACACCGGCACATCGGCGCCGTGGATGTGGAACACCGGGTTCGCCGCCTGTTTCGCCGCGTCCTGCGTCGGATAGGCGCGCAGCTGTTGGTGATACTCATCCATCGCCCGCGGGATCACATCGAAATGCATCCGCTTCGCCGTTTTCGGCTTTTGATACATGAAATAGGCCAAAGATTCCGTCGAAGCGTAGGTCAGCCATTCATCAATCGACAGGCCATTGCCCGAAGATTTCGAAATTTTCTGACCATTGGCGTCCAAGAACAGCTCATAAGTAAAGTGCTCCGGCTTCTGCCCGCCCAGGATTTCACAAATCCGGTCGTAGATCGGCGTGTTGGTCGAGTGGTCCTTGCCATACATCTCGAAATCCACACCCAGCGCCGCCCAGCGCGCGCCAAAGTCCGGTTTCCACTGCAATTTCACATTGCCGCCGGTGACAGGCAGGGTCCACTCTTTCCCGTCCTCATCGTCAAAGGTGATCGTGTAATCGTCCTTGTTCACCTCTTTCATCGGCACGTAGAGCACGCGACCGGTTTCCGGGTGGATCGGCAGGAAGATGGAATAGGTCGCTGCACGCTCTTCGCGCAAGGACTTCAGCATCACCTTCATCACATCGTCGTATTTCTCGACGGCGCGCTTCAGAACTTCGTCGAACTGACCGGATTTGTAGAACTCGGTCGCCGAATAAAACTCATACTCAAACCCGAAGGTGTCGAGGAAGCGCCGCAGCATGGCGTTGTTGTGATGGCCAAAGCTCTCGAACTCTTCGAACGGGTCGTAGACAGAGGTCAACGGCTTTTGAATGTCTTCTTTCAGACGCTCTTGGTTCGGCACGTTCGACGGGATTTTACGCATCCCGTCCATGTCGTCGGAGAAACAAATGAGACGCGTCGGCACATCCGAGATCACCTCGAACGCGCGGCGGATCATCGTCGTGCGCAGCACCTCGCCAAAGGTCCCGATATGCGGCAGACCCGACGGACCGTAGCCGGTCTCAAAGAGCACATAGCCCTTCTTGTCCTTGGATGCCTCATACCGTTTGAGTACAGTCCGGGCCTCTTCAAAGGGCCAGGCTTTCGAGCTCATACCGGCATCACGCAGGTCCGTCATTTTAAGCAATCCTTTTGTCGCACGGGTCTCTCCCGCAAGGCGCAACTCCTATTGAACACCCCGGCTTGCGTCAATATTGTTTGACCGCACATGCCCCTTCGGAGCCAATAAAATGAACGATATTCCCCATTCCCTCACGCCTCAGGACTGTCTCGTTGCCGTGATGATCGCCCAGTCCATGTCCGATGAGAACATCCGCACGGCAGAACTTGTCACCATCGAGAATATCGTCAACCATTTGCCTATTTTTGGCGAATACGACACCGACCGGATCAAAATGGTCTCCTCGACCGTCTTCGATCTCTTCTCCGAAGAGGACGGTCTGGACGCGCTTTTTGGCCTCATTCGCGACAACCTGCCGGAGTATCTGCACGAAACGGCCTATGCGCTGGCCTGTGACGTCGCCGCCGCTGATGGCCATACCTATGAGGCTGAGCTGCGTCTGCTCGAAGAGATTCGCTACGAATTGAATATCGACCGCCTGCATGCCGCCGCGATTGAACGCGGCGCACGGGCGCGCTACATGCTGATCCACGATACGATTTGATCATCGTTCTTTAATGCGGGCGCCAAGCCCGCACATCGGGAGGCCCGCATGCCCCGCTTCACCTATCTCTACGACACCTATTGTGGCTGGTGTTACGCTGGCGCGCCCGTGATCTCCGCCTTGGTCGAGGCGGATGCAGAGGTGACGATGCATCACCGCCTCTTGTTTGCGCCGGATCATGCCCAAAGGATGGGGATGGGCCTCGGCGCGATGATCGAACAACATGACGCCCGCGCGGAGCAGCTTTCTGGCCAACCGTTCAGCGAACTTTACCGCGAAAACATCCTTCGTGCGCCCGAAGAAAAACTCGACTCGAGCCTGACCGCTGCGGCCGCCGCCCTCGTCCATGACCAAGGCGCCAAGGTCGAAATGGCGCTGGCCCGCCGCCTCCAAAAGGCGCGTTGGGAAGAGGGTCGTTCGGCACAGGATGCCGATTACATCACAGAGATTTTGCGCGAAGACTTCGGCGTCGATGCGCCCCTGTCTGAAGGCCAAGAGCCCGCGCTCAATATGGCACGTGAAACGGAAACCCTGATGCACCAATACGGCCTGTCCGGTGTGCCAATACTGATCATGGAGCGCGATGACACGCTCTACAACGTTGCTCTGTCGGACTATTACCGCCAGCCGGATGAGATCGTCACGCTGTTGTCCTGACTAGCCGGGAAAAGCATCAGCGGGCGCCAATGCGCCCCAGCGTTCAATCAGCGCCTGCTGCAACTTCTTCGCCCGTCCGTTGAACGTGCGCGCCCCTTGCGGAATTTCCGCGCCTTGCGCCTGTGCCGCCTCGCGCCGCGGCACATCCGCGACGAAGATCGCAAACGCCATGCGCTTGCCCCCGGGCGCGTCCACATACCCCGCCAGAGTGGACACGAAATTCAGCGTTCCGGTCTTGGCGACAACTGACAGAGGGTGATTTTTGATCACCCCGCCTTGGCCATCTTTCATGGGAAAAGATTTGAGCAAAGGCGCCAAACGCGCTTCGACACCCGGCGCCACCAGCATATGCGCCAGATCAACCGTGGTCACTTCTGAGGCCCCGCCTAGGCCCGAATGATCCACAAAAGATATATGCCGCATGTTCAACGCCCCACGCGCCCAGTCGCTCATCGCGCTGGCTGAGGCCTGCAAACTGCCCACCGTGAGACCGCGCGCACGGCTGGCTGTGAGGCCAAGAACCTCTGCTGTCAGGTTGGTCGAATATTTCAACATATCGCGCACGACGACGCTCATAGGCGCGCTCTCGATCCGCGCGATCTCTTCACCGGACGCCGCCAATCTCTGCCCCTGCGGCAGGCGCAGCCCCTGCGCGCTTGCAACCGCCTGAAACACTTCGCCCGCATAAAGCCCCGGCAGGCGCACCGGCAACCACCGCGCCCCGCCATTGCCCAGCGCGCTTTGCGCCACGGTCCATTCGTCCCGCCCCTGCCCGGCGACATGATCGAACACCGGCAGGTTGCGCGCCGCCACGCTGATCCGCGCGATCCGCACATCTGGCGCGAAACGTTCAGCGCGGGCGTCCATCTTGAGACTGTAGCCCTCGCCCTGTTTTTTCCATTCGAAATGCACGCGATTGTAATTCAGGTTCAGCCCCGAAACCGTCGGATTGTAGCCCGCGTATTCCGTCTGTCCCGCGTCGATCTCTTCGATCCGGGGCAAGGCCGTGTCGTCGATCAAGAACCGTCCACTGACACCTTTGATGCCCTGTTCCACAAGCTGTCCGGCCAACACCGCCAAACCATCCGTGTCCAAGGTCGGATCACCCCCGCCCGCGAGGATCAGATCGCCCTGCACGATGCCGTCCACAACCGGCCCGCTGCGCAGCACCCGCGTGGCAAAGCGATAGTCCGCCCCCAGATGCTCCAGCGCGTATAGCGCCGTCACCGTCTTGGCAACGGAGGCCGGGGGGAGCCGCAAAAGCGGCACATGAGATTCATGGATCGCGCCACTCAAGCTGTCGGCCACCACATAGCTGACCTCCCCCGACAGACCCGAGGCCTCGATCAGCGCCTCTCCTGTCGGGATCGACTGAAGGTAAAGGTCAGCCGGGCGCGGTTTCGGCAGCGGCGAGGCGATCAGGTCCTGCGCCAAAGCGCCCCGCGCCATCCCTGCCTGAGCGACACCGCCCAGCAGAAGCCCAAGCATGCCGCGTCGATTGATCCGTGAATTTTCAGTCTGCATCATGGCCGTGAGTTAATCCTGCGTTTGCGCTCTGAGCAAGACGGGAAAACCTGCCTTTTGCTCCCCCTGCGCCACCGGGGTACATGCGGTCAGTCCCGCAGCCAACCGCCGTTTGCCCGGATTTCCGTCGAGGAGGCATCCGACATCGGCACGTTGATGAAACACCAGCACGGCGTGCCGCAGCGCCCCAAAAGCCGCGAGGCGCGGGCCGAGAGCTTCGCATGGGCAAAGCTTTGCGCCGCCACGGAATTGCGCGCCGCACCGCGCGTTCCGGGCCGCGCGATCACACCGACAGGCGTGGTTTTCATAATCTCTCGCCAATCCTGCCAGAGATGAAACTGCGCCAGGTTGTCCGCTCCCATCAGCCACACGAAGGTCACACCGGGATAGAGTGCCTTGATCTTCTCAAGCGTCGCCGCCGTGTAGCGCGTCCCCGTGCGGGCCTCGATGTCCGTGACTTCGACCTTGGGATGATCCATGATCTCGCGGGCGTGGGTCAGGCGCCTTTCCATACTTGCAGGCCCCTTTTCTTTCAAAGGGTTCCCCGGGCTGACCAGCCACCAGACACGATCAAGGTTGAACCGTTTCAACGCCATTTTGGTGATATGCACATGTCCCTCATGCGCGGGATCGAACGATCCCCCGAGCAGGCCGATCACTTGACCAGAGCGGGCATATGGCAGGTTACAACGCATGACGACTTGCATGGCGGGAAGGCGCGAGACTGTCAATCTCTCCCTTGACGCCAAAACTTACCTGACTAAAGTCAGATAAAATAACAGACCTCAGTCAGGTATCTTCATGCCCCTCAATCCCGTCTCCCGCATCCGCCGTTTCAACCGCGCTGTCACGACCGAAACCGGCGCTTTGGATCAGAGCTTTCTTGGGCGTGGTCGACCGCTTGGGGCCGCTCGGGTTTTAAACGCCATCGGACCTGCGGGGCGCGCTGTCTCCGACATCCGTGCCTTTCTCGATCTCGACACCGGGCTCTTGTCGCGCTTGTTGCGCAGCCTTGAGGACGAGGGCCTGATTGACGTCGCCGAAGATCGCAAAGACAAACGCCGCCGCTTTGCCGTTCTGACCCCTGAGGGGCACCGCGAATACGAGGCCTATGAGGCGCTGTCGAACAACCGCGCGCAGGCGCTTTTGGATCGTCACCCGCACCCGGAACAGCTCTTGGCCGCCATGGACCTGATTGCCTCCGCTCTGGGGCGCGACCGGATCGAGATTGTCGAACGCGACCCACACAGCGCCCCCGCCATACATTGCCTCGAAAGCTACTACGCCGAACTGGCCGCGCGCTTTGCCATGGGCTTCGACCCCGCCAAAGCTGCCCGCCTCGACAGCGACGACATGCGCCCACCGCGTGGCGTGTTCCTCGTTGCCTTGTCCGACGGGTTGCCGTCCGGCTGCGTTGGATTAAAAGGCACCGATAAAGGCTACGCCGAAATCAAACGCCTCTGGGTGGCGCCTTCTGCAAGGGGGCTGGGATTGGCGAAACGCTTGATGTCAGAGGCCGAGACACACGCGCGAAAGATGGGCGTTACTACGCTTCGACTGGACACCAACTCAGCTCTCCCGGAAGCGGCAGGGTTGTATCAGCGGTTAGGATGGAGTGAGATCGACCGGTTCAACGACGATCCCTACCCGGATTTGTTTTTTGAGAAGCGGGTGTAAGGCTGGACCAAATTCTCTTTTAACAAATACTTACTCGAAGTCCTCGCAAAACTTTTTGATCAATTTATCAACGCTATCTGCGTAAGCCTCAATATCAGCATGTAAAGCCAAAATGATTTTGCCTTGCGTCGCAAACGCGGGAACCATTGCGATTTCATGAGCAAAAGTTTCACTCATATTAGCCAATTGTTCTTTCATTTTTAGAACGCTTTCTCGCATCCCTCTTGCAGTAACGAATATGTTTTCATCTGGTACCTCTTCGACCAAGTCACTATCACGCCTAATCAAAAGAACTCTCTGAATTAGCAGCATTGAGGCTTCAAATTCACTTCTCATTGTAGGGATTAAAGCGAACAGATGAAGCCTATAGCGCCTTAAAGCTTCCGAGAGTCTGTCTCTCGCTTTTTCCAGTTCTTTTGCTTTGCCATTTTGGTTGGCACGGTTCACCGCTCGCATAACTGCGTTCATTTCCTTTGAAAGCTTGACCACTTCAGAGGAAATATCATTCATAGCAGCAGTATGCTTTTGCAAATGCTTCGCTGCTTGCCACCCCAAAACTTCAATGGATACAATCGGAGTATCGGCAAGCAACTTCGTATAATTTGGCAGAAGAACCGCAGATTGATCTGGCGCTGTCCCAACTTCTCCGCTTGCATCCTTTTCTTGCGCTATCTGGATTATCGTTTGCGTTAACTGCCGGTGTAAATCCAGCATCAAGCCGGCTTGATCATCATATTGCCAGTAGTAAACGCCCAGCTCTCCCAGCTCTTTCCTGAATGCGGCAACCTTGGCCAATTGCTCAGGATCAACATCTCTCAAAGATGACACAGCATTAGAGAAATAGAACATGATATCCGGGGAGCCGTTCACCTGACGGCTTTCAAAGGCAATCCTAAATTCTTCTTCTGTCCCCGACCCCCAATTCGGCGTTGCGGTTCCAAAATATGTCCCCATCATTCCGACAAAAATATCTATGTCTTTCGGAAACTGCTTATTGATCACAGCTTGGGAATATTCCCCAACGGAAGGCCGAGTATGCGTTTCCCATGTAATAAGCTCCGCATGGAACCTTTCTCGCACACCACTATCCAGATTGTCAAGGGCGGCGCAAAATTGGTCCATTAGGGCGGCGTAAAAGTAGGCCACTTTGGATTGAGCCGTTTGTTTGATTTTAGAGGCGCCCGGGGACCTGCGGCTCCTCACATAGCAAGCGGGTTCCCGGGCGCATTGCCCCGTGAGGGGCAATTCCTGATCAGTTGTTCTGGGTTGTTTTTCGGCTCTGTGCGAGGCGGTAGCTTTCACCGTTCATCTCGAGAATGGAGACATGATGGGTGAGCCGATCAAGAAGTGCGCCGGTGAGACGTTCTGATCCGAGCGTTTCAGTCCATTCCTCGAAGGGGAGGTTGCTGGTGATCAATGTCGAGGCGCGTTCGTATCTCTGCGAGATCAGTTCGAAGAGGAGTTC